>DATHMA010000146.1:0-45988 GCA_035487555.1 Bradyrhizobium sp.
GCTGCAACGTCGGCGCATGCGGCCACAGCGTCATGGTCGAGATGATCTCGGCGTTGGTCTTGAAGCTCATGTTGACGAGCCAGTAGATCGGCAACAGCAGGAAGATCAGGAACAGCGCCAGGATGAGGCGACGGCCGGGAATAGAGTGGGTCATGCGACTCCCTCCTTCCGCGAACGATCCGTGCCGGCATTGGTCATCACGGTGTAGAACACCCAGCAGACGATCAGGATGATGAGGTTGTAGACCAGCGACAGCGCCGCGGCCTTGCCGAGGTCGAACTGGCCGAGCGCGATCTTGACCAGCTCGATCGAGATGAAGGTGGTGGAATTACCGGGCCCGCCGCCGGTGACGACGAACGGCTCGGTATAGATCATGAAGCTGTCCATGAAGCGCAGCAGCACGGCGATCAGCAGCACGCGATTCATCTTCGGCAGCTGGATTGCGGTGAACACCGCCCAGCGCGAAGCGCCGTCGATTTGCGCGGCCTGATAATAGGCATCCGGGATCGACTTCAGGCCGGCGTAGCAGAGCAGCGCGACCAGGCTAGTCCAGTGCCAGACGTCCATGACGATGACGGTGACCCAGGCATCGATGTCATTGGAGACGTAATTGTAGTTGATGCCGATGCTGTTCAGCACATAGCCGAGCAGCCCGATATCGGGCCGGCCGAAAATCTGCCAGATCGTGCCGACCACATTCCACGGAATCAGCAGCGGCAGCGCGAGAATGACGAGGCAGGCCGCGACCGACCAGCCTTCGCGGGGCATCGACAGCGCAACGACGATGCCGAGCGGCACCTCGATGGCGAGGATCACGCCGGAGAAAAACAGGTTGCGCCAGAGCGAGGCAAAGAAGCGGCTGCCGAGATCGCTCGAGGGATCGAGCAGCTCCTTGAACCAGCCGACGCCGTTCCAGAAGAACTGGTTGTTGCCGAAGGTGTCCTGCATCGAATAGTTCACCACCGTCATCAGCGGCAGGACGGCGGAGAACGCGACCACCAGGAACACCGGCAGCACCAGGAGCCAGGCTTTTTGGTTGACGGTTTTGTCCATCAGGCAACCCCCTCAACCAGAATGCTGTCGGCATAGACGTGCACATGCGAAGGGTCGAACACGAGCCCGGCGACATTGTCGGGGACCGAAAATCCCGGCGGCACGCGCGCGGCGAATTTGGCGTCGCCGACACGAACACGCGCGAAGCGGATGCGGCCGAGATCGTCGATGCGCTCGATCGTGGCGGACAGCAGGCCCGACGACGGCGGCGCGACGTCGACGAATTCCGGGCGCACTCCGATCTCGACCTTGGCGCCCGCCGGCAGCATGCCGTAATTGCGATGCAGGCCGATGACATGGCCGTCGACCCTCGCCTCACGGCCGCTCACTTCTGCGGGCACAATGTTCATGCCGGGCGAGCCGATGAAATAGCCGACAAAGGTATGCGCCGGCTTCTCGAACAATTCGGCCGGCGTGCCGCTCTGCACCACGCGGCCGTCATGCATGACCACCACCGTGTCGGCAAAGGTCAGCGCCTCGGTCTGGTCATGCGTCACGTAGATCATCGTGAGATCGAGCTCGCGATGCAGCGCCTTGAGCTTCGAGCGCAGCTGCCACTTCAATTCGGGATCGATCACCGTCAGCGGCTCGTCGAACAGGATAGCGGCGACATCGGAGCGGACGAGGCCACGGCCGAGTGAGATCTTCTGCTTGGCGTCTGCAGTGAGCCGCGTCGCCTTGCGCTTGAGGTCCGGCGTGAGGTCCAGCAGCCGCGCGATCTCGGCGACGCGCTTGTCGATCTCGGACTTGGCCACGCCGCGGTTCTTGAGCGGAAATGCCAGGTTCTGCCCGACCGTCATGGTGTCGTAGATGACCGGAAACTGGAACACCTGGGCGATGTTGCGCTTCTGCGTTGACAGCGGCGTGACATCGACGCCGTTGAACAGGATCTTGCCGCGCGACGGCGTGATGATACCGGAGATCAGGTTGAGCAGCGTGGTCTTGCCGCAACCAGACGGACCGAGCAGCGCATAGGCGCCACCCTGCCGCCAGGTCATGGTCACGGGCTTCAGTGCATAGGTCTCGACCGGCGCGTGTTCGCCGCCGTAGGAGTGCGCGAGATCGACGAGGTCAATGCGGGCCATGCGACATCTCCCTCACGTCGAACCAGGAGAAGCGACAAGCCGGTCGGCTGCGTCGAACACAAAGACATTGTCGGGGTCGAGCACGGCATCGAGCTGTTGGCCCGGCTCGAACTCATGCACGCCATGCAGCACCGCGACCCAATTCAGGGAATCGCGATGCAGATGCACGAAGCTTTCCGAGCCGGTGATTTCGGTCACCTCCACGGTCGCCGGAAAGGCATGGCGGCCGGCCTGGCCATTGGCGATCTCGAGCTGATGGGCACGGAAGCCGACGCGATAGGTGCCGTCGGCAAGCTTGGCATAGAGCCCCGTGGACGGCGCTTTCACGCCGCCGGCATATTCCACCGCGCCATTCTTCTTCTCAATGCCGATGACGTTGAGCGGCGGATCGGAGAACACTTGCGCCACGCGCAGCGTATCGGGGTGGCGATAGACTTTTGGCGTTTCGCCGACCTGCAAGGCCCGGCCTTCCCACATGCAAACGGTGTTGCCGCCGAGGAGCAGGGCTTCGGACGGCTCGGTCGTGGCATAGACGAAGATGGCACCCGAGGCCTCGAAGATGCGCGGCAGCTCGGTGCGCAGCTCCTCGCGAAGCTTGTAGTCGAGATTGGCGAGCGGCTCGTCGAGCAGGACGAGATCGGCGCCCTTCACCAGCGCGCGCGCAATCGCCGTGCGCTGCTGCTGGCCGCCGGAGAGCTGCAACGGCGTGCGCTTCAGGAACGGCTCGAGCCGGAGCAGCTTTGCGGCTTCCGCGACGCGCAGCTCGATCTCGGCTTTCGGCTTGCCCTGCACGCGCAAGGGCGAGGCGATATTCTCGTAGACCGAGAGCGAGGGGTAATTGATGAACTGCTGGTAGACCATCGCAACCGAGCGCTGGCGCACATCGAAGCCCGTGACGTCCTTGCCGTCGACCAGCACACGGCCGGCGGTCGGCTTATCGAGGCCGGCGAGCAGCCGCATGATCGAGGTCTTTCCCGACAGCGTCGGTCCCAGCAGCACGCTGAGCGTGCCTTTTTCCAGGGTCAGGGACACATCACGAATGGTATGAACGCCATCGACGGTGCGCGTGACATGGTCGAGCGTAACGCTCATGTCCGTCCTCCTGCTTCCAGGAGCGGATTTTCAACCGGAACGCGATTGGCGGCAATCCAACGATCGAGTGCGGCAATTTCGTCCGGCGACATACGCAGGCCCAGCTTGGAGCGCCGCCAGACAATGTCTTCGGCACCGACAGCCCATTCCGAGGTCATCAGATAATTGACTTCAGCCGCCGTCAGGGTCGCGCCAAAGGACTGGCCGAGATCGGCCAATGATTTTGCGCTGCCAAGCAATTTTGTCGCTCGCGTCCCATAGGCATGTGCCAGCCGGCTCGCATGCTCCTGCGTCAGGAACGGATAGTCGCGCCGTAACTCGGCGGTCAGCGCCGGCAGCGCCGAGACATCGAGATCGCCGCCGGGCAGCGGCGATTTGCCGGTCCAGCCCTCGCGCGCCTTGGCACTGCGCAGATAAGGTGACAACCGTTCCAGCGCCTCCTCGGCGAGCCGCCGATAGGTCGTGATCTTGCCGCCATAGATCGAGAGCAGCGGCGCGCCGCCGGGCGTATCGAGCTCGAACACGTAATCCCGCGTCGCGGCTTTGGCTTCGTTGGCGCCATCGTCATAAAGCGGCCGCACGCCGGCATAGGTCCATACCACGTCCTCGGGTTTGACGGGTTTGGCCAGATATTCGCTGACGGAATCGCAGAGATACTGGATCTCCTCGGCCGTCGCCTTCACCTTGGAGGGATCGCCGTGATAGTCGCGATCGGTGGTGCCGATCAGCGTGAAATCATCCTGATAGGGAATGACGAAGACGATGCGGCCGTCGGTGTTCTGGAACATATAGGCGCGGTCGTGCTCATAGAGCTTCCTGACCACGATGTGCGAGCCCTGCACCAGCCGCACCTTGGCGCGCGCGTTGACGCCGGAGCCGGAGCGCAGCACGTCCTCGACCCAGGGACCGCCGGCATTGACCAGCACGCGGGAGCGGATGGTCTCCCGCTGCTTGCTGATGGCGTGTTCGGTCGTGACCTGCCAGATGCCGTCGACCTGCCGGATCTCGACCGCGCGGGTGCGGGTGCGAATATCGGCGCCGCGATCGGCGGCATCGCGGGCATTGAGCGCCACGAGGCGCGCGTCGTCGACAAAGCAGTCGGAATACTCAAAACCCTTGACGTAGCGGCCAGGGATGAGCGGGTGGCCGACCACATCATGGGTGAGATCGACGGAGCGTGTCGCGGGCAAGAGGTTGCGTCCGCCGATATGGTCGTAGAGAAACAGGCCAAGCCGGAGCAACCAGGCCGGGCGCAGGCCTGCATGATGCGGCAGCACGAATCGGAGTGGCCGGATGATGTGAGGCGCGATCTGCCAGAGGATTTCGCGCTCGATCAGCGCCTCGCGCACCAGGCGGAACTCGTAATATTCGAGGTAGCGCAAGCCGCCATGCACGAGCTTGGTCGACCAGGACGACGTCCCGCTCGCCAAATCATTCATTTCACAGAGGAAAACGGAATTTCCACGGCCCGCCGCATCGCGCGCGATGCCGCAGCCATTGACACCCCCTCCGATGATCGCGAGGTCGAAAATCCGATCCAAAGAACGCTTCCCCGGCGCGTCGCCTTCACTTCGGCGATTTCGCTTTCGATTTTGATTAGATCACAAGCAAAAGCGAAAGCAAAGCGAAAGTGGAACTGGTGAGGAAGATTTATCCCAGTTCTCGTCATGCCCGGGCATAGCCGCCCGAAGGACGGCTATGCCCGGCCATGACGAAGAGAGGTGCGATCAATCACGCCCGCCGGATCGGAATCGGATCGTTGGCGGGCTCCGGCGGCTCGGCCTCTTCGATCTCGCCCGCCCCCTTCGGCAGCGCCTCGATCACCTCGATGCCGCGGTGATTGCAGATGCTGGCAAGGCCCGCGGGTAGCGCGGAGTCGGTGACGAAGGTGTTGATCTGGCTCATATGCGCGATGCGCACCGGAGCGGAGCGCGTGAACTTCGTGGAATCGGCGACCAGCATGACGCTGCGGGCGTTGGCGATGATGGCCTGGGCCACCTGCACCTCGCGATAGTCGAAGTCGAGCAGCGCGCCCTCCTCGTCGATCGCGGAGACGCCGATGATGGCGTAATCGACCTTGAACTGGCCGATCAGTTGCGTCGCGGTCGAACCGACCACGGCGCCGTCGGCGCGGCGCACCGCGCCGCCCGCGACCACCACCTCGATGCGCGGATAACGATAAAGCAGCATCGCGACGTTGAGGTTGTTGGTGATGACGAGCAGGTCCTCGTGCCCGGTCAGCGCGCTTGCAACCTCTTCCGTCGTGGTGCCGATATTGATGAAGAGCGAGCAGCCGTTCGGGATCAGGGCGGCGGCAGCCGCACCGATTGCCTTTTTCTCATCGGCGGCGACGAAACGGCGCGCTTCATAGGCGAGGTTCTCGACACCGGAGGCGATCATGGCGCCGCCGTGAATACGGGTCAGGGCGCGCTGCTCGCAGAGATCGTTGAGATCCTTGCGGATGGTTTGCGCGGAAACCTCGAAACGGCGGGCGAGGTCTTCCACCAGCACGCGCCCGGAGGCACGGGCGATGTTGAGGATTTCGGTCTGACGATGCGAGAGTCCGGCCATGGCGGCGCCCTTATGATGCGCGCCAAAAGTAGCGGGTTCGCAGATGCGGTCAACGAGGGAGTTTGCCCTTTTGGCGGCCGAGCCCCTCTAAATCAGAGTTAACGGGCAGCATCTCTCCTCGTCATTGCGAGCGGAGCGAAGCAATCCAGAGCGCATCCGCAGAAGCATGGATTGCTTCGTCGCTGTCGCTCCTCGCAATGACGTTAATCAGGCGGCGTTCAGATCGCCGTTGGCGAGCTGCGCGGCCGCGCGCTGGGCATCGACAACGTGACGAAATAGCCGGCCATCGAGGCGATAGAAGGGTTGGGAAGCGGCGAAAAAGCGATAGCCGCTGGCGTCGCGCACGACAATACCAGCGGCCTGGGACGACACTTCGATGATGTAGGAGTCAGACATTACCCGGTCTCACAAAGCCCCGGGCGAACAACGGTGCGGCTGCTCATTCGTTCCTGACACGGATATGTGAAAGGTGCGGCAAATTTGTTGCTGCCGTAGGGTGGGCAAAGGCGCGCAGCGCCGTGCCCATCACATGACCGTTCGCGCAATGGTGGGCACGCTTCGCTTTGACTACCCTACGACCTACACGCCGCGAAACTGCCTCACGTCACCAGCACCAATCCGTCCTGCTTGATTTCCTGCGGCTTGCCTTGCTCGTCGATCGAGACGTAGGTGAAATTGCCGTCGGTGACCAGGATCGCCTGCGTTTCCCTGCGGCGCGTCACCCAGGCTTCGAGATGAACCGTGATCGAGGTGCGGCCAATCCGCACCAATGTGCCGTAGACGGACACGAGATCGCCGACATAGACGGGCTTGCGGAAATTCATCGCTTCGATTGCGACCGTGACATTGCGCGTCTTGGTAATCTTGGCCGCGAACACCCCGCCACTGACATCCATCTGGGCGAGCAGCCAGCCGCCGAAAATGTCGCCGTTCTGGTTGGTGTCCGCCGGCATCGCCAGCGTTCGGGTGCAGAGCTGGCCCTGCGGCTCGGCCTCCGTATTGGGCGGCGCGTGCACATGCGTATCGGTCATTATTTGAAAGTCTCCCAGCCGGCATCGGGGGTGAAACGGTCGCCGAATTTCTGCGCGAGCGCACGCAAGGCCGAAACGACGTTATCGCTCCCGCGCGTGCGTGCATAATTGAGCGGACCGCCGCGGAACGGCGCGTAACCGGTGCCGAAGATCATGGCGCCATCGACCACGTCGGCATTGTCGACGATGCCTTCGCGCAAGCAGGCGACGCAGACATTCGACATCGGCAGGATCAGCCGGTCGATCATCTCGTCGGTGACGTGCGGGCCGGTCTCGGGCAGCGGCGGCTTGTCGGCCTTGCCGTCCTTCCAGCTATAAAAGCCCTTGCCGGTCTTGCGGCCGAGCTCGCCTTTCGCGACCTTGTCGCGCAGCCACGCCGGCGTCGGCGGCAACATGTCGCCGAATTTCGAGCGCAGCATGTCGCCGACATCGAGGCAGATATCGAGCCCGACCTGGTCGGCAAGCTCGATCGGCCCCATCGGCATACCGAATTTTTCCGCCGCAGCGTCGATCAGCCGCTGGTCGATCTTCTCGTCCAGCATCACCATCGCTTCCAGCATGTAGGGCGTCAGCGCACGATTGACCAGGAAGCCGGGCGAGCTCTTGACCGGCAGCGGCAGGCGGTCGATGGCGCCGACAAAGGCGCGCGCCTCCTTCAGAAGCGCCTCGTCGTTGCCGTCATGGCTGACGACTTCGACGAGTTGCAGCCGCGACACCGGATTGAAGAAATGCAATCCAAGCAGCCGCTCGGGCCGCTGCAAGGTGGTGCGCAAATCCTGCAGCGGGATGCTCGAGGTGTTGGTGGCGAGGATCGCGCCCGGCTTCATGACGGGCTCGAGGGAGGCATAAACCTTCTGCTTCAGCTCGAGTTTCTCCGGCACCGCCTCGATGATGAGGTCGGCGTTGCGGACGCCCTCGCCTTGCAGATCGGGCATCAGCCGGTCGAGCGCGTCGCGCACTTCGGTCGGCTTGCGGATGATCTTGCCGAACAGCTCGGCGGCGCGCTTGATCGCGCCCGCAATCGGCTCAGCCTTCATGTCAGCGAGCGTGACGCGCATGCCCTCATTGGCGCACCAGGCCGCGATGTCGCCGCCCATGGCGCCGGCACCGATGACATGGACATGGGAAACCTTGTTGCCGCTGCCGGCGAGCTTCTTCATCTCGTCGCGCAGGAAGAAGACGCGGATCAGGTTCTGCGCGGTCGGCGTCACCATCAGATGCGCGAACGAGCTCTTCTCGGCCTTGAGCATCGCGGCCTTGTCGCCGCCATGCTTCTCCCAGAGATCGATCAGGCCGTAGGGCGCGGGATAATGCTCCGCCGGCGCGGATTTTGCCGCCTCACGGCGCATGCGGGAAGCAAGCAAGCCGCGTGCGGCGCCGGAATTGAGAATGGAGTTGAGCACGCCGGGGCGGGCGCGTTTCAGCCGGCCGAACACCGCGTCCTTGACGGCATTCTTCACATGCCGCTCCTGCGCGATGGCATCGACCAGGCCCAACGACTTGGCGCGGCGCGCATCGATGGTGCGGCCGGTCAGCATCAAGGTCATCGCCTGCACGGGATTGACCAGGCGCGTGAAGCGCGCGGTACCGCCGAGACCGGGATGCAGGCCGAGCATCACCTCGGGGAAACCAAAGCGCGAGCCGTCGATCGCAATCCGCATCTGGCAGGCCAGCGCGACCTCAAGCCCACCGCCGAGACAAAAGCCGTGGATCACGGCAACGCTCGGCACCCGCAGCGCTTCGAGACGATCGATGACCGCATGCGCCCGGGAGATCGTGGTCTCGACGGCTTGCGGATCGGTGGCGCCGCGGAATTCATTGACGTCGGCGCCGGCGATGAAGCCAGATTTCTTCGCCGAGCGGATGACGAGCCCCGCGGGCCGCTGGCTTTCCAATTCGCCGAGAATCTTGTCGAACTCTTCCATCACCTCGGCGGACAGCGTGTTGGCGCTGGCGCCGTCGCGGTCAAACAACAGCCAGGCGATGCCGTCAGCGTCGCGGGTCAGCTTGAAATTCCGATAGGGGCTCGCTGCGTCCGGCTTGGGCCCGAGCGCGAGCGCGCGGTCATCGAGAACGTCCAAAACCCTCGATTCCATCATCACACCGCCTCGATCAACATCGCGCCGCCCTGCCCGCCGCCAATACATTCGGTAGCAATGCCGCGCCGCGTGCCCAGCCGCTTCATCGCATTGACCAGATGCAGCACGATTCGGTTGCCCGACGTGCCGACGGGATGGCCGAGACTGATCGCGCCGCCATCGACGTTGAGTTTTGACTGATCGATCTGGCCCGCGGCACCATCGAGGCCGAGCACTTCCTTGCAGAACTTCTCGTCATTCCAGGCGGCGAGGCAGCCGAGCACTTGCGTGGCGAAGGCCTCGTTCAATTCCCAGGTCTCGATGTCCTGCAAAGTGAGCTCATTGCGCTTCAACAGCGCAGTTGCCGACATCACCGGGCCAAGGCCCATGATCGAGGGATCAAGCGCGGCCCATTGGCTGTCGACGATCGCGGCTTTCGGCGTCAAACCATGCTTGGCGACCGCTTCTTCGGAGGCGAGGATGACCCAGGACGCGCCGTCGGTGATCTGCGAGGAATTGCCGGCGGTGACCTGTCCCCACGGTCGCTCGAACACCGGGCGCAGCTTCGCCAGCGTCTCCGGCGTCGAGTCCGGACGCACGCCGTCGTCATGGTCGTAGAATTTGCCGTCGCGCGCAAAAGCGGTCTCGACCTCGCCCTTCAAGAAGCCCTCCTTCTGCGCATGCGCAAGACGGCGATGGCTCTCGGCCGCATAGGCATCGGACTGTTCGCGGGTGATGCCGAAGAGATGGCCGACCACCTCGGCGGTCTGGCCCATATTCAGTTCGGTGATGGGGTCGGTGAGCCCGCGCTCGAGCCCGATGATCGGCTTGAAATATTTCGGCCGCGCCTTGAGCATCGCCATGATCTTGGCGCCAACGCCCTTGGCACCGGCAAGGCCGGCAAACCATCGCACGCCCTGCGCCGGCCAGACCAGCGGCGCATAACTCAACGCCTCGGTGCCGCCGGCCAGAATCATGTTGGCGCTGCCTTCGCGGATGTAGCGATAGGCGGTGTCGATCGACTGCATGCCGGAGCCGCAATTGATCTGCACAGTGAAGGCGACCATGGCCTCGCCCATGCCGAGCCGGAGCGCGGCGACGCGGGCCGGATTCATCTCGTCAGCAATGACATTGACGCAGCCGAGGATGACCTGGTCGAAGACGGTCGGCGAAAAGGGCTGGCGCGCCAGCAGCGGCCGGCCGCATTGCACGGCCAGATCGACCGGCGTGAACGGCCCCGGGCCGGAGCGCGCCTTCAGGAACGGCGTCCGGCTGCCGTCGACGATAAAGACTGGTCGCGCCATCAGCTCGCCGCCCTCTGCTCACCCAACTCCTGGAAGAAACGATGCACATCGGCGGACTTCTTGTAAATCGGCGACAGTGCTTCGGGCGCGAAATCGTCGACCTCGATCACGCGCGCGACCGCAGCATGCGCCTCCGCCAGCCGGTCGGCTTCTCCTTGCGTAATGACGCCCTTCGCCATGGCTTCCTTTGGATCGTGCAGATGCGCCGCATGCAACTTCCTGGCGGCGTCCTCGCAAGCCGTCACCAGCGCAAAGGCCTTTTCCAGCCGCGCGCGGCCGCCATCGTCATCGACATGCGATAGATCCGCCGTCAGCCGCTCGCGCGCCGCCGACGGCTCGAGGATGAGCTGCGCGCATTGCTGCACGACACGATCGCTTGGCCCCAGCACGCGCGCGCCGAACGGCTGGATCACGACTTTGAGGATCGCGGCGACGAAGCGGTTCGGCAAGTTCGCGAGGATTTCGGCAAAGCGGTTCTCGATCGTCTTGAAGCCGGCCGCCATGCAGTATTCAAGCGCCGCAAAATCCTCCTTCTGCCGGCCTTCGTCCTGCCAGCGCTTTGCCGCGGCCGACAACAGATAAAGCTCGGAGAGGATGTCGCCGAAGCGGGCTGACAGCATCTCCTTGCGCTTGAGCGCGCCGCCGAGCGTCAGCAGCGCCATGTCGGCGCAGAGCGCAAAGGCGGTGGAGTAGCGCGCAAGCTGGCGATAGAAGGGCGTCGCATCGCCCACTTCAGGCACGGCGGTGAAGGCGCCGAAGGTCCAGCTGCGGCCCCAGGCGCGGAACAGCGTCGCCACGCTGTGGCCGACATGTTTCCAGAACGCGGTGTCGAAGGCATCGAGGCCCTTGTCGTGGTCGCTGTCGCGCAGTGCGTTCATCTCATCCAGCAGATAGGGATGCGCGCGGATCGCGCCCTGTCCGAACACGATGAGATTGCGGGTCAAGATGTTGGCGCCTTCCACCGTGATGCCGACCGGCACGGCTCGGTAGAGATTGCCCATATAGTTCTGCGGGCCGTCAATCACGGCCTTGCCGCCATGGATGTCCATGGCGTCGTCGATCGCAACGCGCATGCGCTCGGTCGCCTGCAGCTTCATGATGCCGGAGATGACCGCGGGATGGTGGCCGGCATTCAGTGCGGCGCAGGTGAGCCGCCGCGCGGCGTCGAGTAGATAGGCTGTGCCTGCAATGCGCGCGAGCGGCTCCTCGATGCCCTCGAATTTGGAGATGGAAATGCCGAACTGCTCGCGGATGCGGGCATAGGCGCCGGTGGTGCGTGCGGCATAGGCCGCGCCGGCCGCCGACAGCGAGGGCAGCGAAATGCCGCGGCCGGCGGCGAGCGCCGTCATCAGCATCTTCCAGCCTTGCCCCAGGCGTGCCTCGCCGCCGATGATGTAATCGAGCGGAATAAAGACATTGCGGCCCCAGTTCGGGCCGTTCTGGAACACCTGCATCGACGGCAGATGGCGGTGGCCGATCTCGACGCCGGGCAGATGCGTCGGGATCAGCGCGACGGTGATACCGAGGTCTTCCTGTTGTCCGACGAGATGATCGGGATCGTAGGCCTTGAACGCGAGGCCGAGCAGCGTCGCGACGGGACCCAGCGTGATGTAGCGCTTGTGCCAGTTCAGCTTCAGCCCCAGCACTTCCTGGCCTTCGAAAGTGCCCTTGCAGATGATGCCGCTATCGATCATGGAAGCCGCATCCGAGCCTGCTTCCGGGCTGGTCAGGCCGAAGCAGGGAATGTCGAGGCCGGAGGCCAGGCGCGGCAGCCATTTCTCCTGCTGCTCCTTGGTGCCGAAGCGCATCAGGAGTTCGCCGGGGCCGAGCGAATTGGGCACCATCACGGTGACCGCGGCAGCGAGCGAACGCGTCGAAATCTTGCGCACGACTTCGGAATGCGCATAAGGCGAGAAGCCGAGGCCGCCATGCTCCCTGGGGATGATCATGCCGAAGAATTTCTTGGCCTTGATGAAGTCCCAGGCTTCCTGCGGCAGGTCGCGCCATTCCCAATTGATCTTCCAGTCGTCGAGCATGGCGCAGAGCTCATCAACCGGGCCGTTGAGGAAGGCTTTTTCCTCGTCGGTCAGCGTGGCCTGCGGGAAGGCCAGGAGCTTCGACCAATCAGGATTGCCGGTGAAGAGGTCGGCATCCCACCAGACGTCGCCGGCTTCCAGCGCCTCGCGTTCGGTGTCCGACATCGACGGCAATACGCCGCGCGCCCAGGAGAAGATCGGTTTGGTGATATAGTCGCGGCGGAAGCTCATGGCGGTCCTCTCCGGCTTCGAAGGTTTGGGAGCGTGGGCTCGCGATTCTGGCGTCGGCGTTACGCCTCACTGTAGCGGAAAGCGTGAAGATAAGCGTGACGCTTTAGGTTGAAAATAAAGCGAAATTGAACGCTACGGATAACCGTAAAAGAGGAATTCCGTTCCGAAGCCCAACTCAGCTTCACCTTCCCCCGCCTGCGGGGAGAGGTCGGATTGCGAAGCAATCCGGGTGAGGGGCAACAGGCCTATCAACGTACAACAGACTCGCGGAGAGTCCCCCTCTCCCCGCAAGCGGGGCGAGGGAGAAGCATCAGTCCGGCCGGATCATCTCGAACATGGCCTCAGGACGAATTTCAAAATAATCGCCCCTGCGGCCGGCGCGCACGATCGGGCGGGCGAGCCCGGTCTGGTAGACGCCGTCCCTGATCATGGTCTTGTCGATGTGGATGGCGACGACTTCGCCGAGCGTGAGCCAGGCCTGCGCCTTCTTGCCGTCAGCGCCCTGCAGCTGGACGATCTGCGTCACCTTGCATTCGAACGAGACCGGGCTTTCGGCGACGCGCGGCACGCTCACGATCTTGCTTGGCGCCTGCGTGAGCCCGGCGAGCTCGAATTCGTTGACGTCGGGCGCGACATGCGCCGCGGTCGCGTTCATGTGCTTGGCGAGATCCATGGTCGCGAGATTCCAGCAGAACTCGCCGGTGTCCTGGATGTTCTGCACCGAGTCCTTCCAGGAGGTGGAGGAGAAACCGATGATCGGCGGCACGTAACAGAAGCCATTGAAGAAACTGTAGGGCGCGAGGTTGACCTGGCCCTTGGCGCTGCGCGAGGAGATCCAGCCGATCGGCCGGGGCGCGACGATGGCATTGAAGGGATCGTGCTTGAGGCCGTGGCCGTTCTTCGGCTCGTAGAAATGCAGGTCTGTTGCGGTCACTCGCTTCTCTCCGTTAACACCGTCGTCATTCCGGGGCGCGACAACGTCGCGAGCCCGGAATCCATAATCATCCGCGCTTGCGGCTTGCCGCATTCGCGGCAAAAGAAGAGCGCTTGGCCATTCTTTCATTGCGCGAATGGCCTAAAGGCCAAGCGCGCCCGTGGTTATGGATTCCCGGCTCGCCGCTTCGCGGCGCCCTGGAATGACGAAAACGTATTAGCTTGCGCTTTTCCGCGAACCAAGCCCCGCCAGCACGAAATCGATCTGCTGATCGATCGTGGGGCCCGGCTTGTCGGCGCATTGCGCGATCATCTGCGGGTGGAAAAACCGCATCATGGCGGTGCAGGCACAGAGCGCGGCGGTCGGCACGTCCGTGACATCGAACTCGCCGGAGGCCGCACCCTGCGCGATCACGCCGCCGATGCTCTCGGTGATCACTTGCATGTGAGCGACGCAGACCTGCCAGCTCTCCTCCATGGCGATTTCGACCATCTCGTGCATCTTGGCGTCGCCGACATAGCGCTCGGTGTTCATGCGGTTGATGGTCGTCATCTGCTCGCGCAGCCGCGCGGCCGCAGGCCCCTCGGCCTTCTCGATCGTATGCGCGGCATCTTCGACCTCGCCCATCAGGCCGCGGGCGACGCCTTCGTGGATCGACTTCTTCGAATCGAAGAAGCGATAGACGTTGGCCGGCGACATTCGCAGTTCCTTGGCGATGTCGGCGACCGTGGTCTTCTGGTAGCCGATCTGCCGGAACAAACGCTCCGCCACCACGAGAATCCGCTCTCGCGTGTCGGGTTCGATATGTTCAGTAACCAGCGTCATCTCTGCACTCAATGTTCATCTATTCAGCCGCTTCCGCAAGCGGTATTGCGGGTTTTGCAGGGCCGTAATGCTGCGGCGCGAGATCGGCCTGCTCGTTCGTGCCGCTTTCGTCCAGACTCTTGCGGAACCACAGGGCGTAGAGACCCGGCAGGTACAACAAGGTCAGGAAGGTTGCAACAAACAGACCTCCCATGATCGTGATCGCCATCGGACCCCAGAAGGCCGAGCGCGACAGCGGGATCATGGCGAGGATCGCGGCGAGCGCGGTGAGGACCACCGGCCTCGCGCGCCGGACGGTCGCCTCGATGATCGCCTCCTTCCGCGTCAAACCGTGCTTCACATCGGTCTCGATCTGATCGACCAGGATCACGGCATTGCGCATGATCATGCCCGCGAGCGCGATCAGGCCGAGCAGCGCCACAAAGCCGAACGGCTGATTGGCGACGTTAAGCCCGAGCGAGGCGCCGACGATGCCGAGCGGCGCGGTCAGGAACACCAGGAACAGCCGCGAGAAGCTCTGCAGCTGGATCATCAGCAAGGTCAGCATCACGATGACCATCAGCGGGAAGAGCACGAAGATCGAGGCGTTGCCCTTGGCCGATTCCTCGAACGCACCGCCCGCCTCGATCCGGTAGGCCGGCTCGAGATGGTCGCGGATGTCCTTCAGCTTGGGCCAGATCTGGTTGGTCACATCGGGCGCCTGCACGCCGTCCTTGACGTCGGAGCGCACGGTGATGGCCATGTCGCGGTTGCGCCGCCACAGGATCGGCTCCTCGTGGGAATATTCGATCTTGGCAATCTGCTGCAGCGGCACGGCGACGCCGTTCGTCGAGGTGATGGTGAGATCGCCGACATGGGCGAGATCGAGCCGCTCCGACGGTACGGCGCGCGCGACCACGCCGACCTTCTCGATGCCATCGCGGATCGTCGTCACCTGCACGCCCGAGATCAGCATGGCGAGCGACTGCGAGACGTCCTGCGGCGTCAGGCCGAGCGCACGGGCGCGATCCTGATCGACGACGAGCTTCAGGTAAGGCGACTGCTCGTTCCAGTCGAGCTGCGCCTCGGTGACGTTCGGGTTCTGCTTCATGATGTCGCGAACCTGATAGGCAATCTCGCGCACCTTCTGGGTGTCAGGTCCGATGACGCGGAACTGCACGGGGAAGCCGACCGGCGGGCCGAAATTGAAGCGATCGACGCGCACACGTGCCTCCGACAGCGCACCATCGGCGACCGCATTCTCGATTTTCGCCTTGATGCGTTCGCGCGCCTCGACGCCCTTGGCGACGATGACGATCTCGGCAAAGGCTTCGTTCGGAAGCTGCGGGTTGAGACCGAGCCAGAAGCGCGGCGAGCCCTGCCCGACATAGGCGGTATAGGTGCCGATGTCCTTGTCATCCTTCAGCAGCACTTCCGCCTCCTTCACCGCCTTTTCGGTGACGTTGAAGGCGGTGCCTTCCGGCAACCGCAATTGCAGGAACAGCTCGGGCCGCTCGGAGAGCGGGAAGAACTGCTGCTGCACATGGCCGAACGCCACGATCGAGGCGACGAAGATGGCGACCGTCGCCAGCACCGTCTTGACACGGTGTTCGACGCACCACTGGATCACGCTGCGCAGCGCACGGTAGATGCGGGTCTCGTAGATCGCATGCGGATCGTGGTTCTGATGCAGCTTGATGTCGGGGAGCAGCTTGACGCCGATATAGGGCGTGAAGATCACGGCCACGAACCAGGACGCGACCAGCGCGATCGCGACGACCCAGAAAATGCTGCCGGCATATTCGCCCACGGCCGAATTCGCAAAGCCGATCGGCAGAAAGCCGGTGGCGGTGACGAGCGTGCCGGTCAGCATCGGAAACGCCGTGGACTCCCAGGCAAATGAGGCAGCCTTGATGCGGTCCCAGCCCTGCTCCATCTTCACCACCATCATTTCAACCGCGATGATGGCGTCATCGACGAGCAGGCCGAGCGCGATGATGAGCGCTCCGAGCGAGATACGGTGCAGATCGATACCCATCGCGTCCATCACGATGAAGACGATTGCGAGTACCAGCGGCACGGAAGCTGCGACCACGAAGCCGGTGCGCCAGCCGAGCGCAAGGAACGAGACGAACAGCACGATCGCCAGCGCCTCGACGAAGGAATGGGTGAACTCGCCGACGGCTTCCTCGACCACTTTCGGCTGGTCGGCGATCAGATCGACGCTGATGCCCTGCGGCACTGCCTTCATGAAGTCGGCGGTCGCGCCGGCGACGTCCTTGCCGAGCTCGAGGATATTGGCGCCCTTGGCGGTGACGACGCCGATGCCGATCGCGGGCTTGCCTTCCTGGCGTACCTTGAAGCTCGCCGGATCGACATAGCCATGGGTGACGGTCGCGATATCGCCGAGGCGGAACACGCGGCCGTTGCTTTCTACCGGCGTTTCCGCCACCGCCTTGGCGCCATCGAGCGCGCCGGTGACGCGCAGCGGCACACGCTGGGACGATGTCTCGACCGTGCCGGCCGGCACGACATTGTTCTGCTTCGCCAGCGAATCGAACAGCGCCTGCGGCGTGATGCCGAGGGTGGCGAGCTTCGCATGCGAGAACTCGACAAAGATGCGCTCGTCCTGGTTACCGTAGATATCGACCTTGGTGACGCCATTCACCTTCAACAGCCGCTGACGCAAGCCTTCGGCGGCCTTCTTGAGTTGCGCATAATCGGCGCCGTCGCCGGTCATCATGTAGAGAATGGAATCGACGTCGGAGAACTCGTCATTGACGACGGGACCGAGAATGCCTGACGGCAGATCGCCCTGCGCGTCGACCAGCTTCTTCCGCAAGAGATAGAACAGATAAGGCACATCCTTTGCCGGCGTGGAGTCGCGGAAGGTGACCTGCATCGCCGTGAAGCCCGGCTTGGAATAGGTCTGCACCTTCTCGAAATAGGGCAGCTCCTGCAGCTTCTTCTCGATGGGATCGGCGACCTGCATCTGCATTTCCTGGGCGGTCGCGCCAGGCCACAGCACCGAGACGTTCACCACCTTCACGGTGAAGAACGGGTCCTCCGCCCGCCCGAGCTTCTGATAGGAGAAAAAGCCGGCAACGCCGAGCGCCACGATCAGGAACATCACCAGTGCGGGATGGCTGACAGCCCAGGCGGAAAGATTGAAGCGCTTCATCGTACCCTCCAGGAGGAAAACCGCATCTCTCTGCCGTCATTGCGAGCGCAGCGAAGCAATCCAGTTTGCATCTGCGGAAACAGTCTGGATTGCTTCCGCCTTCGCTCTTTGAGCTACGGCGGACACGTCGTCGCTTTCGCTCCTCGCAATGACGAAATCACTTAAAACGACAACGACGACACCACCCGGACCTTCTGGGAAGGATCGAGCTTCTGCACGCCGAGCGCCACGACCTTGGCGCCGTCATCGACGCCGCCGGTAATGACGACATCGCCGCTCTCATAGGATTTCACGGCGACAGGCTTGAGCGAGATGGCGCCCTGATCGTCGACGACATAGAAGGACGGCTTGTCGCCGGCACTGTAGAGCGCCGACAGCGGCAGGCGCGCGACGCGGGCGGTCTTCTGGTCGCACAGCGTCAAAGTCGCGGTCATGCCGAGCTCGACATTGTCGCCGACGCCGGGCAGCGAGAATTTGGCGAGATAGGTGCGGGTGGCCGGATCGGCGCTCGGCGAAATCTCGCGGAGCTTCGCCTCATACTTCTTGTTCGGCTCCGACCACAGCGTCACCGTGGCGGTGCCGGTCTTGGCGCGATCCACCAGCGTCTCCGGGATCGCGACCACCGCTTCCTTCTCGGCAAAACGTGCGACCCGGATCGCGGTCTGGCCCGCGGCAACCACCTGGCCCGGCTCGACCAAGGTCGCAGTCACGACGCCGCGCGCATCCGCAACCAGCGTCGCATAAGAGAGTGAGTTCTTGGTCAGATCGACCGAGCGCTCGGCGCGGTTGAGACGCGCGCGCGCTTCATCGGCGACAGCCTTGGCCGAATCGAGCGCCGCGTCGGTGGTCCAGCCCTTCGCCTTCAGGTCGATGGCGCGCTGCTCGGCAGCGACCGCCTGCGCCACCACGCCGGTCGCGGCGGTGAATTCGGCGACCGCCTGCTCGGCTTGCAGTTTCAGGTCGATCTCATCGAGGGTGGCGAGCGGCTGACCGACTTCGACGGTCTGGCCGACCTCGACCAGGCGCTTGGCCACCTTGCCGGGGACCCGGAAACCCATGTCGGCTTCGATCCGGGGACGGACCGTGCCAACAAAGCTTCGCGCGGGTGTCTCAGCCTCGTAATGGGCGGTTGCTACGAGAACAGGGCGCGACGGGGCCGGCTTCTCCGCGACCTGATCGTTGCAACCAGCCAGCGCCAGTGCCATTAACGCCAGCGACGCACCGGCTAAAAGCTTGTAATAATTCGATAAAATCGAACGGACCAACATCCGACACTCCTCTGGCTAAGCCTTAGGGATAGTGTTGATTGTTTAGTGATAAAAGTCAACAACCGTCAGTAGTCATGATTTCGTGAGCGTTAACTTTTGCTCACCGGCTCCGCTTGCGGGCCGCCGTTTTCTTCGCGCCGCTCCGTTTCCGGGTCTTCCGGCTTGTTTTCCTTGCAGATTTACGCGCTGCGGCCTTCGTCCGGGCGCCTGCCGATTTAGCGGTGGCCTTGCGAGCCGGTTTCACAGCGTCGGTTTTTCGTGACCGTTTCGCGGCGCGGCGCTTTCCCTTCTCACTGGGCGCACGCTTTCGTCGTGCCGGCTGCAGCGCCGTGCCCACCATTTCCTGATCGCAACTGTCGGTGGGCACGCTTCGCTTTGCCCACCCTACGGCAACGTCGCGCGTGGAGCGGTCTAATCGCCCAACTGAAACCGCTCGAAGCGATGCAGCTCTTCCTCAATGCGGCGCTTCAGGGCCGCCTTTGGCTCGCCCTTGGCCTTCTTGCCCTCGCCGACCCAATTCCATTTCTGCATCAGAAGTTTCTTGTTCTGCCGGTCGGTCTTCAGATCGAGCGCTGCGACGATGTCCTCGCCGACCAGCACGGGCAGCGCGAAGTATCCGAACTTGCGCTTGGGCTTGGGCACATAGGCCTCGAAGCGGTGCTCGTAGTCGAAGAGGAGATGCGTGCGTTTGCGCTGGATGATCAGGGGATCGAAGGGCGAGAGGATGTGCACGAGCTGTGAGGCCTCGCCCGCATGTGCGAGCGCTTCCGGCGTCGCCCAATGCTCAGCCTTGCCGCCGCCTTCGAGCGCGACCGGCACCATTTCACCACGCCGCATCCGCTGCGCGATCAGGCGTGCAACGTCTTTCTTGCGCGGCGCATCGAGGTGGCAGATCGAATCCAGCGACACCACGCCCTGCGAGCGCAGCGCGCGATCGAGGAGATAGAGGGTGATCTCGGCGCTTGAAGCGGCCTTCGGCAGCTTGTCCCAGCCGAAATGCCGGTCCATCAGCTCATAGGTCTTGAGCATGCCGTTGCGCTCGGAGACCGTGACTGCGCCGGTATAGAAGGCAAGCTGCAACGCGCGCTTCGAGGGCTTGCGGCTCGCCCACAGATGCGACTTCTCGACCAGGACATCATCCTCGATGTCGCGGATGGTGAGCGGCCCCTGCTTCAACAGCCGCATCACCTTGCGCGTATCGGCCGGCTCGACCGAGGGGTACCATTTATGGCCCTCGCGCTTGTGCAGCTTCATGTCGGCAATGAAGAAGCGGAAGTCCTTCGCGGCGACATAGGACAGCGCATGCGTCCAGTATTCGAACACGCTTCGGTCGGCGCTCTGGGCCTGCCGCAGATCGGCGCGGCGATAATCGGGAATGCGGGTATAGAGGATGTGGTGATGGCTGCGCTCGATCACGTTGATGGTGTCGATCTGCACATAGCCGAGATGGGAGATTGCATCCGCGACCGCGACCGCGCCGGCCCCGAACGGCGACGGCGTATCGAGCCGCTGGGCAGCAATCCAGATACGCCTGGCCTGGAGTTTTGACAGGGGATGGGATGGCGCCGCGCGGGACATGACGGTTTAGTCTAGCCGGATTCGCGTCAGGACAAGCGCCAAGAAAGAGATCAAGAAAGAGATCAAGAAAAAGCCGCGCTGGCTTTGGCAGCAGCGCGGCAAGGCTAAAAGAAAAAGATTTTTGCGCGAGCGGTCTTACTTCGCCATGCTCATCTTCTGGGCCTTCATGTAGTGGCGGCAGGCGCTGCCCATTTTGCCGTTGCTCATGTCCATGTTCGCGGCGGCCATTTCCTTGTTGGCCGGGTTCTAGCCAGGGGCCATCATTGCGGTGGACTTCGCCAGATTGTCCGAGGTGCAGGCCATCATCGCAGCAGAAGCGGGCGAAGCAGCCAGTGAAACGGCCAGGCCGGAAAGCACGGCGGCGGCAACCAGTATTCTCATCTGAACCTCACTTTGGAAAGATAGCCAGCGTCCTGCTGACTACCGGGATACGTATCCTCCACTGCGAACGTTTCCGGAAGAAGACATTTTTTTGCTGCGACGCAGCTATCCCGCCGATCGCGAATCGGCCCGAGTGGTCGCGACGGCTCGAGGAGGTTTCGGCTTTAAGGTTTGGGCTTTAAGGTTTCGGCTTGGCCGCGATGCTGCCGGTTGCGATGTCGGGGTCGCAGGAGGCCGGTCCCTTCACCGGAGCCTCGCAGCGATAGACATGGCCGGTCAATCGGTCGATCAGCCAGGCGCTCTCTTCGGTCGGACCTTCGAAACCGAAATAGCGGGTCCCGAGCGCGTTCACCAGCGTCGAGAGCAGGATTGCGGCCGCGATCATCGCCGCACCGATCAGGATCGGCATCGAATTGACTGCAATCGGTCGATCCGGTGTGCCGGCGCGATACCCCTGGTACTCGTTTTGTCGCTTAACTGATGGAATCACGGCCCCTGCTTCGCTTTTTTCTTTAGTTTTTTTCTTGGCTTTTATTGTTTGGAAATGCGTTCTAGGTGCGCATCTGGCCGATTTGTTGTTCGCAGATCGGCGCTGCCGCGACGGCTTTGAGTCGCGGGTCAGACGGTGGAACGATAACGTGATTCCCACCCGCAACGAAAAGGCGACCCGCTCGGGTCGCCTTTGGTCTTTAGGATTAAGTCGAGCAGAGGCTCAGCGGTGGAACAGTCCGCCCATCATGCCGCCGAAGAAGGCGCCGGGTCCGCCGCCACCGCCGCGATAGTGCCGACCGCCGCCACCGCCACTATAGTGGCGACGCACATGCGAGGAGGAGTGATCGTCATCCGACGAGGAGGGCGAGGAGTCATCCTCTTCGGGCGCGCGGCTCGCCAGATTCTCCGAGATCAGCGCGGTGTGCTGGGCCTTGTTCAGGAAGCCGGTGCTCGGATAGCCACGGACAGCCTGCCAGCGCTTGATCACGTTGCGCGTCTCGTCGTCGAACTTGCCGGTTGCGTGCACGTCGAAGCCGAGCTTGGTGAGGCGGCGCTGCACGTCGCGGCGGGTGCCGCGGTCGAGCCTGATCTGGTCTTCGGCCACCTGGTCGGCCTCATCGCTGAGCGAGGAGGTATCGACGGTGAGGTTGCGGGTCGCGTCGGGGCTCGTGTCTCTGCCCTGCAGCTTGGCGATGCGGGTCAGCGCGAGCGGCTTGAAAGCGCCGTTCGGATAGTTGGTGACATAGGCGTTGAGCTCTTCGACCTTCTTGGAATCTTTCACCGAACGCCAGAACTCGAGCTCCATGTCGGAGGCAGGCGCTGCCGCCGTGGTGGCCGGCGCGTCGGCCTTATTATTTTCCTTGGCACCATCAGCCTTATTGTCTGCCTTGGCATCGGCGGGCAGCGACGCCGGGTTGAGATAGACACTGCCGGTCAGGTCGGTATGGCCCCAGGGCATCTGATTCTTGTTGGTCTCATCATTGACCTGGGCGCGCACCTTGGTCATCGCCTGCTGGATCTCGACGCCGGGCTGGGTGATGTTGGCGACCAGCGCGCGGGTGAACGGGCTGTTGGTGCCCTTGTCGCCGTCGAGCGCGGTCTGGCCGGGGCTGGTCGCGAATGCGATCAGCGTGCCCTGCCCGGTGTTCATCGCGGCAAGGCCGGAGTCGACCGTAAGACCCCGGCTCAGTTTTGCCGATTGCATCCTGGCCGAAAACGGGTTGTCGCGGCAGGCATCCAGGAACACCAGCTTCACCTTGGCGTCCTGCATAGTCTGATCCAGCGTGGTGTCGACATTGATGGTGGCACCGAGCTTGACGTCCGCCTCGCTCTTCAGGTCGGCATCAACAGGCAGCAGATAATTGGTACCACCCATCGCGATGCCGTGGCCCGCATAATAGAACACCGCGATATCGGCGCCTTCCGCCTTGTGGCCGAACTCGAGCAGCTTCTCCGTCATCTTGTCGCGGGTCAGATTATAACCTTCGACCACGTCGAAGCCGACATTGCGCAGCGTGCTCGCCATGGTCTTGGCGTCCATCGTCGGGTTCGGCAATTGCGGCACATTCTTGTAGGCGCCGTTGCCGACGACGAAAGCGACACGCTTGTCGGCGAGCGCAGCGTCGCCGCTGAACAAGAGTGTTGCGATTGATAAGGCTGCAATCCAGAAGCGCATGATGATCTCCCCTTTGTCCTAAGCCCGCAGGAGGTGCCCGTGCTGGGCCGCTCCGTTGGCCGACAATCTGATCGCTCTTGCGCGCGGCGACTGTGACCGAAATCACTCAGGCTTTTTCCGGGATCGAACCGGCTCGCTTTTGGATGCGACGTGACCGGACCCAGCCGCCACTAGTCCCATAAGTAAAGAGTCCGCCGCGCCAGCTGCGCTGGGCAGCGCCCAACCGCGGGAGGCCCTTAACTCACAGTGAACCAGCGGCTTTTCGCCCTGTGACGTACATCACATTCAAGTGTTCGAACCGGTCCTATGTTCGGCCCATCCAACCGCCATCAGGCGTGTAACTCCAAGGATTACGACAATGACCAGCTTCGTCAGGTTTTTCGGACTTAAGGCGATTACCATCAGCGCCGCGCTGTCGATGACCGCCGGCCTGGCATTCGCAGGCGACAACAATCCCTCCAAGGGCAGCATCGTCGATGCGCTGAAGGCGCCGCCGTTGACCCGCGGCCTGTCGGTCGACCCACAGCGGGCCGCCGACAGCAGCTTCATCAACACCGTGCGCAACCGCCCGACCCGTTCGCTGTCGATGGATGAGCGCAACCAGATCGACGCACTCGCCGCCAACAAGCCGAAGATCGATCTGGAGATCAACTTCGACTACAACTCGGCCTCGATCGGCCAGGGTTCGATGTCGGCGGTGCAGCACCTCGGCGAGGCGCTGTCAGACCAGCAATTGAAGGGCGCGACCTTCATCGTTTCGGGTTACACCGACGGCATCGGCGGCGACGCTTTCAACCAGGATCTGTCTGAACGCCGCGCCGACACCATCAAACGCTATCTGGTGGACCACTACCATATCGCCTCCGGCGACCTCGTCACCGTCGGCTATGGCAAGACCCATCTGAAGGACGCGGAAAATCCGGCCGACGCGATCAACCGTCGCGTTCAGGTGGTCAACACCGAAGCCACCAACACCGCTTCCAAGTAACGCGTACCCCGCGCTCCGCGGAGAATCCGCCTGCCGCTCCCCGGCAGGCGGATTTTTGGCGGGCGACATTTTCAAGTCAGCAAAAGGATGATTGCGATGACGAATAATCTTAAGGGTATTGCCGCTGCAGCGCTGCTGCTCGCGGCGTTGAACTCACCCTGCCGTGCCGAAGATGCCGCGACGCCGCCTGCGGCTGCCGCGCAGACCACGCAAGGCGACACCAAGTCCACTCCCGCCGACGTGCAGCGTCCCTCGATCACGGCAAAGTCGACCGATACGACCGCGCCTGACGCCACAAGCGAGCCTGCGCCGCGCCATCGCCGCCACTACGCGCACCGCTATTACCGGCATTACGCTTATTGGGAGCCGTTCCCGATCTTCTTCCCGCACCTCTATCACAACCGCGTCGTCTGGAATCGGGTCTCCTGGTTCCACAACTGAGCGCGATCGAATGAGGACAGGAAATATCTCGCGCGATGCGTCGCGCGAGATCGCTCTAAGGCATGATCCGGAAAAGTGTGAAGCGGTTTTCCCTGCGACAAACGCGTAGCGTTTGCGCGGAGATCATGCCTAAACGAGAAGCTAAAGCACGATGACGATTTCATCGCGCTTTAGCTCAACGCTTGTCGAGCAGGTCGCGGATTTTTGCCGCCAGCATGCCCTGCGACAGCGGCTTCTGTAGCAGCGAGACGCCGGCATCGAGCCGGCCCTGATGCACGACCGCGTTGCGGGAATAGCCGGTGATGAACAGCACCTTCAGCTCGGGCTGGCGGTGCTGCATCTCGTGGGCCAGCTGACGGCCGTTCATCCCGGGCATCACGATATCGGTCAACAGCAGGTCGACACGGCCTGGACTGGATTCGATCAGCGCCAGCGCCGCGGCGCCATCGGGGGCTTCTTTGACGCGGTAATTCAGGTCGCGCAGCGTCTCGACGAGATAGGAGCGGACGTCGGCCTCGTCCTCGACCACCAGGATGGTCTCGCTGCCGCGGCTGCCGACCACCGGCGCGTCCTCGCTCTCCTTCCCCGTCGACGCTTCGGCGTGAGCGCGCGGCAGATAGACCTTCACCGACGTGCCGTGGCCAACCTCGCTGTAGATCTTGACGTGGCCGCCGGACTGCCTGACGAAACCATACACTTGGCTCAGCCCGAGGCCGGTGCCCTCCCCCGGCTCCTTGGTGGTGAAGAAGGGATCGAACGCCTTCTCCTGGGTTTCGCGCGACATCCCGCTGCCATCGTCGCTGACGGCGATCAGGACGTACTGGCCGACCGGCATGGCGGCGTTCTGCAGCGAATAGCTTTCATCGATGAAGGTGTTGCTGGTCTCGATGGTCAACCTGCCTTTGCCGCCCATCGCGTCCTTGGCGTTGACGACGAGATTGAGGACCGCAGCCTCCATCTGGCTCGGATCGACCTCGACCCGCCACAGCGCCGCGCCGCCGATGATCTCCAGATCAATGGTCTCGCCGAGCGTGCGCTGGAAGAAATCCGCCATGCCGCCGATCAGCTGATTGACATTGGTGACATGGGGATCGAGCGGCTGGCGACGCGCGAAGGCGAGCAGCCGCTGCGTCAGCATAGCTGCGCGCTGCGCACCGCTCGATGCCCTGGCGATGGCGCGCGTCAGACGTTCCTTCGCGTTCTCACCCCATTCCTTGGTGCTGCGGTCGGCGATCTCCAGATTGCCGCTGATGATGGTGAGGAGGTTATTGAAGTCGTGCGCGACGCCGCCGGTGAGCTGGCCGATCGCATCCATCTTCTGGGTGTGTCGCAGGATCGACTCGGCCTCGCGCCGCTGCGAAGACTCCTGCTCGAGCGCGAGCTCGGCGGCACGAAGCTGCGCGGGCGATGGCAACGCCAGCACCTTCGGCAACAGCGGCCACATCATGATGGCGGTGACGATCGACGCGATCGCGGTCAGCGCCTTGATCAGGCCCTCGATGCCGTAGATCGGCACCCATAGCGTGATGATCGACAGCAGATGGGTAAAGCCGCAGGCAGTGATGAAGACGGCGAAGGCCCAGAAGATCCAGCCGAAGTCGACGTCACGTCGCTTGGACACGAAGATCGACAGCGCCACGGGGATGGAAAAATAGGACGCTGCGATCACCGCATCTGACGCCACGTGCAACCAGATCAGCTCGGGATCCCACAACAGGCAGATGCCATGCGGCGATAGCGACGACGAGTCCAGTAAGCGCTCGAAAAAGGCCCACATGCCGATCGTTCCTCATCCAAAGCCGTGATTCGACTTTTTAGCCCCGGCCAAGTTGACCAGTGCGGCGAAACGCGTCAAGCGAGCGAGACGGCGTAACGGATGGAACCCAAAAGGCGGCCGATCAAATCCAGTTTTGAAAAACCATCAAACGGTTGAAGGTTTGCATCGTCGTGCCAATGAACGCCGCCGAAATGGGCAGCATGGCCGCAAAACCCGCGGCCGCGACCGCCACAAAGGCCCATAACAGCCAACGCGGAGCGCCCTCGCGGCGGAGCGCATAGACCAGCACCAGGCTCGCCGTGGTCGCCGACGGCAGATAATAATAAATGAAGGCGAGGCTTCGCGGCAACAGCGCCCAGGCGAGGTAAGGCCCCAGATAGAATGACAGAACCAGGAAGGCATCCCGGCGCCGGGCAACGATGAAATCGCGCAAGGCTACCACCAACGCGAGCAACACCGGCCACAGCACCAGAGGGTTGCCGAGAAGCACCACCGCAGCGATGGTGCCGTCGTCGAGCTTGTCGAACAGGAACCAGACCGGCCGCACCAGGAACGGCCAGGACGGCCACGAGCTCATGTAGGTGTGCCCTGCGATCGCGCTCGTGGTGTTGTCGGCAAAGATCCGCCGCTGCGCTTCGATCAGGCCGCCCGGCGAGAAGCCGTGGAGCGCAATGAAGCTCGAGAGATAGCCGAGCACCGGCAACAGCACGAAGCAGATCGCAAAATGATACGCCCTGAAATCGGGCCAGAGATCGGGGCGATACCAGTCGGATTCTTTTGCGTCGGCAAATTGCGTGCGCCAACCCTGCATCAGCCTGATCGCAGCGATGATCACGATGCAGGTGGCGAGCGGAAACAGGCCGCTCCATTTGCACGCCGCTGCGAGGCCGAAGGCGAGCCCCGATAGCGCAAAGCAGAGCTGCGGCCGCGCGCGTCGGAAGCCGAACAGGAAAGCCGCGATTCCGAACAGCGTGAAGGTGAGCGCGAAAATATCGAGCATCGCCGTGCGCGCCATTACGAACAGCATCTGGTTGAAGAAGGCGATCAGGGCCGCCGCGATCGCGGCAGACGGACTGGCGAACAGAGCGAGCGCGCCAAGATAGATCGCGACAATCGCGAGCGCGCCGAACAGCGTGCCCGGATAGCGCCAGCCCAGCGGATTGTCGCCGAGCACATGGATCGAGAACGCGATGATCTGCTTGGCCAGCGGCGGATGCATCGGATTGAGCATCGGAGACGGCACCACCGGCTCGAGCATCTGCCGGGCAGCCGGCACGTAGTGCACTTCGTCGAAGACAAATTTATCCGGCGCAGTGATGCCGATCAGCAACGCTGCATGTGCGGCCAAAAAAATAATGACGCAAATGAGAGTGTTCTTGCCGGCTGAAATGCGAGGAGAAAGCGATTCACGCTGTATTTTCACGGGCTGCAACGTCGTTCTCATCCAAATGAATGTCGCTTGAATCTGCGTTCTGAATTTTCTTGTCCATTACATTGAACGCATCGCGACTTCGCAACCACTAACGCATCGGGTTATCAGGGCCAAGCTAGTGATAAATATACAACATCGCGTACGCGCGCGATCCGGTACGATAGAGGACAGTCGATCGGTTAGTGAAATGAATTTGCGTAGCGTACTCTTTGCGTTTTCGCTTTTTGCTGCCGCTATCATTGCGGCACCGCGCGCGCATGCGCAGACGCGCATCGGCGAAGCGATCCTCATCAAGAACGAAGTCGTCAACGCTGCAACGACCGGCCAGATCAATGTCGGCGACGGCGTGCTGCGCGATGAGACGGTGCAGACCGGCGCCGACAGCGCCGCGCGTCTGGTGATGGCCGACAGCACCAACCTCTCGCTCGGCGCCAATGCCTCGCTCAAGCTCGACCGCTCCGTCTTCAACGACGAGCACGGCTATCGCGACATCGCCATTCGCCTCACCACCGGCGCGTTCCGCTTCGTCACCGGACATTCGGAGAAGGCCGCCTACAAGATCACGACGCCGCTCGCGACCATCGGCGTGCGCGGCACCATCCTCGACATCCTGTCGCAGCGCGCCAGCAGCACCATCGTGCTGCAGGAGGGTGCCGCCAGCGTCTGCACGCTGAGCTTCCAATGCGTCCAGCTCACGCAGCCCGGCGACACCGCGATCATCAACCTGACCAACGGCAAGGTCACGATCCAGAAGACCAGCAACCCGCCCTGGACCTTTGCCTCGACCTGCGCCTCGGCGGCCGGGCTCTGTACCGTGACCGATTTCGCCGACGCCGGCACGCCCGATGATCCCAACGCGATGCTGTGCGGGCGCTGACGATGAAGGGGGCAACGCACGGCCTGCTGCTGTCCGCCGTATTTGCGGTGACGCTTTCATTCGTGATGGTGACGGCGCAAACGTGCCCGGCGGCGGCGCAGGAATGTTTTGAGAACTGCCCTACCTCCGGCCCGTCATCCTATCCGTCATCTTCACCGTCATACGGCGGTACCTATAGCTCCCCGTCACCAAGCCCTTCACCATCACCGAGCCCGTCGCCCTCTCCGAGCCCCACTCCGACGCCGACCGACGGCGGCAGCAGCGGCAATTCCATCAACGGCCTCGCCAATCAACGCTTCAACCAGATGATCACCAACCAGGTGCTGGGCTCGGTGCTGCTCGGCGTCAACGAGCAGGTCAATTGCAGCGACTGCGTCTCCGCCTTCGGCTCGGTCGGCTCGTTTACGGCCGGCGTGCACGGCCGCAAGGAGCTGACCAACAATCTGTCGCTGCTGGCGGGCCTAGCCTACACCCAGTACAGCGAGAACGGCTATCACGTCACCAGCGCGCCGATCGGCGCGTTTGCCCTAAGATATGATTTCACCGATTGGGGATCGTCGCGGCCGTTCTTCGATATCGGCACCGTGCTGTCGCCGTTCCAGAAGGTGCGCTACAGCCGAAGCTATACGACAAGCCTGGGAGACGTGTCGCTCGACAGCTCGACGAATAGCGCGGATTACGGCGTCTATGGCCGAGCCGGTTGGGTCACAAGGCTGTCGCCGCGCGACGAGGTCGCAGGCTCGGTCGAGTTCTGGCAGCTATGGCAGCGGGTGTCCGGCTATTCGGACCCGATGCTCGCGTTCAATCCATTCGATGCCACCATCGCAACCGGCACCGACCGCACCAGCCTGGCCAAGATCGGCGGGCAATGGACGCATCTGTTCAGCTCCAGCGTCGAGGGAAATATCAACGGCGCCTATGTGCAGTCCTTCGCCTCGCATTCGGGCATCGTCGCCGCCGTTACCGGCGACGGGCTGGTGACGCCGACGATGGGCAATCAGGGCTGGTTCGAATATGGCGGCCGGCTCGGCTTCCGCATCACCAAGGGCTGGGTCGCCGATCTCTTCGTCAACGGCACGGTCGGACCGCAGCCGGTCGGCAACACCATTCACGGCGGCGTCGGACTTAGAATTAACTATTAGCGTTCGCCCGCGAGCTTTAGCGCGGCGTCGACCGCATTCTCCAGGATCTCGTCGGACAATTTCCTGTCGTTGACGGCGCGCGCCAGCTGCAGCGCACCGACCATGGTCGCATAGATCGCGACCGCGTTGCGTCGCCGCTGTTCCGGCCTTCCCTCGCGTAGTTGTGCGGCCATCAGCGCTATGATGTCGGAAATCTTCCCGGTGAACGCGTCGCGCGTCTTTTTCGGATGCCGCGCGATCTCGGCGACCAGCGCGGCGGTCGGGCAGCCTGAGCCCGCGCCATCGCGATGCCGCGCCGAGAGATAATCGCGGATCACGGATTCCAGTCCGATCGAGCTTTGAAGATTCGCACGATGCTTCTCCTCGCGGCGCGTCAGCGCGTCGACCAGCACGGCCTGCACCAAATCCTCCTTCGATTCGAAATGCGTGTAGAATGCGCCGTTGGTCAGCCCCGCCTCCGCCATGATGCCGGCAAGCCCGACCGCCGCGACGCCGTTTTCGCGAAATTGCACCGAGGCGACATCGAGGATGTGCCGCCGTGTCGTTTCCTTGTGTCCCTTTTCGTAACGCATGCCTGGTTGCTCCGAACGCACGCAGTTCGCTCCGGTCCATCCGGCCACAACAACGTGACCCGGAATGGCCATTGCATTACATTCATAATAATGCATTATGACTATACTTCAATAGTCAATTGCCGGGTTCCCCGCAAGAACAACAGCAGGACTCGCATCTCATGTCACTCGAGGAAGCGGCCGCATCGCCGCTGGATCTGATCGAGGCTGCCCAGCAAGCCGCGCCGCCCGCCCCGCGCGTGGCGCCTGCGGCCGCGCGCAGCAAGGCCGACGAGACCCGCGCGGCGCTATTATCCGCGCCGATCCTCCCGACCCTCCTGAAACTCGCGCTGCCGACGGTAACCGTGCTGGTGGCACAGACCGCGGTGAACATCGCGGAAGCCTATTATGTCGGCTTTCTCGGCACCGATGCGCTTGCCGGCGCGGCGCTGGTGTTTCCGGTCTTCATGCTGATGACGATGATGTCGAACGGCGGGTTTGGCAGCGGCGTCGCCTCCTCGGTCGCGCGCGCGGTCGGCGCCGGCCGCCGCGACGACGCCGATGCCGCGCTGTTTCATGCGATGGTGCTCGCCGTGATCCTTGGCGGGTTGTTCACGCTTGGCGCCACCGTCGGCGGACCGATGCTGTATCGCGCGCTCGGCGGACGCGACGGCGCGCTCAACGCTGCGCTCGCCTATTCCAACTATCTGTTCGCCGCCGCGATCCCGGTCTGGATCGTCAACCTGCAGCAGGCCGCGCTGCGCGGGTCCGGCAATGTCCGCGTGCCCGCGCTGGTGACACTGGTCGGCGCCATCGTGACCATTCCTGCCTCGCCGATGCTGATCTTCGGCCTCGGTCCGTTTCCGCGGCTCGGCATCAGCGGCGCAGGTCTTGCTTTCGGCCTCTATTACAGCGCGGCGATGCTGGTCCTGTTGCGCTACATGGCGACGGGCCGCTCCGGCCTGACCTTGCGCTTCGTGCGACTGCGCTGGACGCTGTTTGCCGACATCCTGAAAGTCGGCGTGCCGACGGCGGTCAATGCCATGCTGACCAACCTCACGGTGATCCTCGTCACCGCCGCGGTCGGGCTGTTCGGCACCAAGGCGCTCGCGGGCTACGGCATCTCCTCGCGGCTCGACTACATCATGATCCCCCTGTTGTTCGGCATCAGCACGGCGACGCTAACCATGGTGGGCGTCAATATGGGCGCGGGCCAGATCGCACGGGCTCGGAAGATCGGCTGGACCAGCGGCCTCGTCGGCCTGACGATCACCGGGACGATTGGCCTTCTGGTCGCGATATTTCCGCTCGTCTGGCTGCATCTCTTCTCCAAGGACGCAGATGTCGTGCAGGAAGGCACGACCTATTTGCGGATCGTCGCACCTGCCTACAGTGCGCTCGGCTTCGGCTTTGCTGTCTCCTTTGCAGCCCAAGGCGCCGGCCGCGCGATGTGGCCGCTCACGGCCGCGTTCGCGCGCATCCTGATCGCGGCGGGCGGCGGCTGGCTTGCGGTCGTAAGCTTTGGTGCGGGCATGGCGGGATTGGCTGCGATGGTGACGGCGTCGCTTGCCGCTTACGCCGTCATCTGCGCCTTCATCATGCTCTCGCCCGCCGTCTGGCGGGCGGAGCGTTAGGGTCTAGGCTGCCTCGTAAGCCTTCTGCAGGGCGGCAATATCGAGCTTGCCCATGGCGAGCATCGCCTGCAGGGCGCGTTGCGCGCCGGCGCGGTCGTCGCCGCCGAGATATTTGATCAGCGCCGTCGGCACGATCTGCCAGGACACGCCAAAGCGGTCCTTCAGCCAGCCGCAGCGTCCGGGCTCCCCACCATTGGCGGTGAGCGCCCCCCAGAGCCGATCGACCTCAGCCTGATCGGCGCAATCGATCTTGAACGACACGGCGTGGGTATATTCGAAACGCATGCCGCCGTTCAGCGCCATGAAGCGCTGGCCCGCCAGCGTGAACTCGACCAGCAGCACGGTGCCGGCTTTGCCGCCACGTCCGTCGGTCATGTTCCTCTGCACCACCTCGATCTTCGAATCCGACAGCAACGAGACGTAGAAATTCGCCGCCTCTTCCGCCTCGCCGTCGAACCACAGGCAGGGTGTAATCTTGGACATCGGCTTGCTCCCTGTGTGCTTCGATCAGGCCGGAGCCATGGCCTTCGCCGCGGCCTCGACGTCCATCCATGTTACTCCCCACATGTGGCCATCAGGATCCTCAAAGCTGCGGCCATACATGAAGTCGAAATCCTCCTGCGGCGACGGATCGAGCACGCCGCCCGCGGCCTTGGCCTTGCCGACGACGTCATCGACCTCGGCGCGGCTCTCGGCGGTGACGCAGAGCAGCAGCTGGCTCGACGTCTTGGCATCGACGATCTTCTTCGAGGTGAAATGCCGGTACTTATCATGCGTCATCAGCATCGCGTGGATGGTGTCGGAGAACACCATGCAGGACGCGGTGTTGTCGGAAAATTGCGTGTTCTTGACGGCGCCGATCGCCTGGTAGAAGGCGGTCGCGCGTTTGAGGTCGCTGACCGGCAGGCTGACGAAGATCATTTTGGCCATGAAGGGCTCCCTTTTCGCTTGGTTCCGGTCCAAGGACGAAGGCGGAGGAGCCGATCCGACATTGTTCAGCGATATTTTTGCGGTCGTCATTCCGGGGCGACGCGAAGCGGCGAGCCCGGAATCCATAACCACAGGCTGCGGTTATGGATTCCGGGCCTGCGCCTTACGGCGCATCCCGGAATGACCGAGGATGGTCAAGTCGCCATCGGGCTCGGCATGTTCAGGAACGAGCGCGCGACGTGCCAGAACAATTGCCGGTTGGTGGCGAGCGTCACCGAATGGGCGGTGCCGGGCAGGATGATGAACTGGCGGTCGCCATTCGGCAGCTTGTTGAAGAACTCCTCGATATCAGGAACCGTCGCGATCCCGTCATATTCGCCGCGCACCAGCAACACCGGCGCCAGCACCTTCTCCGGATGCACCACCGGCAGATTGGCGGTCATGTCGAGATAGGTGCCGGTCGGGATCTGGTCGCCGAACTGCATCTCGACATCGGCGAGCGCTTCCACCGCGGTGGGATCCGATGTGCCCGGCTTGTCGCGGGTGGCGATCGAGCGAATCATGTCGCGGTCGCGCTTGCGCATGTTGTGCGTGCGATAATACTCGACCTGTTCGGCGCGCTTTTTCAGCGTCGGCGAGTCCTCGCCCTTGTAGGTGAAGGCCGCGAGCACCAGGCGGTTGATGCGGTCGGGGGCTGCCATCGCATAGGCACCGGCACGCAACGCGCCGGAGGATTCGCCGACAAAACTGTATTTTTGCTGGCCGGTCTCGCGGACGAGAACCTCGGCCGCAGCCTTCAGGTCCTCGACGCCGCTCGCAATGTCCGCATTGCCCGAGGTGCGACCGGATTTGCCGTAATTCTCATGATCCATGGTCCAGCAATCGAAGCCGTAGCGGGCGAACTCGTTCATCACGGAATATTCGCCCTTGCCAGGCACATGCAGGTCGAACGATCGCGAGGTCACCGACGAGCCATGGACAAAGAACACCACCGGCAGCGCCGGCTCGCCCGCCTTTGGCGCGCCCAGCCGCTTGCGGAACATCCAGAGCGGCACATCGCCCTTCTTGGCCCAATATTCGCCATGCCAGATTTCACTGCTGTCGGTATCTTCGGCCTTATCTTCGGCCCTGGCCGGCAACGCCGGTGCCATTGCGCCAGCGATCAGGCCGAGGCCGGCCCCCTTGATGACGGCGCGCCGCGCCAGCGGATTCTCGGGCTTTGTCATGGTTGTTTCCCCTGGATTGTATCCCTGGATCGCCTGTTTTTCAGGCGATCATTTGTAATTTTCGACCGATAAATAGATTTTAGCAGCGCCGATGCGCCTTTGAAAGCAGTGTGCACTGCACCGGATAAACACCTTCGCGAGATGTTTTACGGAACGGGCTGACTTGACGGCTGACTTGGCCCGCAAGCGGGTTTAGTCTGCGCGCCGCCTCAACCGGAAAAATCCGGAAAAAGCGAACAGGGAGAAGAGCCGTGAGCAGCAATCTGACCGAAGAAGAACTTGCCGCGCTGATGCCGTCCGAGCTGTGTCGGTACCAGACGCCAATCCCGACCCAGATCGTTGCCAGTGACGAGTTCTATCCCGACCCGCAGAATGAGCGGCAGCGCGAAGTCGAGCAGCGGCTCCTTGCCATGGCCGACGACCTTGGCGGCAAGCAGGGCCTCGACCGCCGCGGCTTCTTCAAGAGCGCGGCGGGCATGGCCGCCTCCTTCCTCGCCATGAACCAGGTCTATGGCAACCTGTTCGACGTGACGCCGGCCGAAGCCGCGACGCCCGCAATGGCGCAGGAGCGTGCGAATGCCTACAAAGACCAGTTCATCATGGACATGCACACGCATTTCCTGCGCGACGACACCCGCATCATGGGCTTTGTCGAAATGCGCAAGGCGGTCGGCAAGGCCGGCTGGAACAAGGAACTCAGCGATCACGAGCAGACCATCGAGGACCTGAAGTTCAACAACTACAAGAAAGAGATGTTCTTGGACTCCGACACCAAGATCTCGCTGATCTCCTCGGCACCGTCGGATATCGAGCAGGACTGGTTCCTGACCAACGAGCAGATGGCGGACGCACGCAAGAAGATCAACGACGAGGCGGGCACGCGCCGCGTGTTCTGTCACGCGATCTTTACGCCGGGCCAGCCCGGCTGGCTCGACAAGCTCGATGCCGCGCTGGCGCTAAAGCCGGAATCCTGCAAGGGCTACACCATCGGCGACAACACCCATAAGGACATCAGCCGCTATCCCTGGCGTTTGGACGACGAGAAGGTCGCCTATAAGGGCTATGAGAAGATGGTGAAGGCGGGCATCAAGAATGTCTGCGTCCACAAGGGCCTGTTCCCGCCCGGCATCGAGAAGCAGTTTCCGAACCTGCGCGGCTTTGCCGACGTCGCCGACGTCGGACAGGCGGCAAAGGACTGGCCACAGCTCAACTTCGTGATCTATCACTCGGCCTATCGCCATGTCGGCGGCGATCCCAAGGTGGCGCTCGCCGAGTTCGAGCGCACCGGCCGCATCGCCTGGACCAGCGACCTCGCCGATATCCCGGCACAGTACGGCGTCAACAATGTCTATGGCGATGTCGGCCAGCTCTTCGCGACCACGCTGGTGGCCGAGCCCAATGTCTGCGCCGCGCTGATGGGCACGCTGATCAAGGGCCTCGGCGTCGACCGCGTCTGCTGGGGCACGGATGCGCTCTGGACCGGCGCGCCGCAATGGCAGATCGAGGGCCTGCGCCGGCTCGAAATCCCCGAAATGATGCAGAAGAAATTCGGCTTCGCCCCGCTCGGCCCCGCCGACGGCGCGGTGAAGACCGCGATCTTCGGCGACAACAATGCGCGGCTCTACAACATCCAGCCCAAGCGCGCGATGCTGGAGCTGAAGGGCGATCGCTTCGCGCAGATGAAGGAAAAATACGAGAAAGCCGGCACCGAGCCGTCCCACACCCGCTACGGCTATGTCGTGCCGAACGGGAAGATCGACCACAGCGTGTTTGTGTAACCTCACCGTCGTCATTCCGGGGCGACGCGCAAGCGTCGAGCCCGGAATCCATAACCACCATCGTGAGTATGGATTCCGGGCCTGGCCCTTCGGGCCATCCCGGAATGACGACGAACTTATCTCCCCTTGAACCTCGGCTTGCGCTTCTCCTTGAAAGCCGCGACGCCTTCCTTCAGATCCTCGCTGGCGCGGATCGGATCGAGGATGCGGCGAGCTTCGGCGACGACCTCGAGCGGGCCCTTCGGCATCGCCTCGCGCACCAGCTTCTTCAGCCCCTGCACCACCAGCGGCGCGCTGCCGGCGATCTTGGCCGCCATCTCCTGGGCCTGCACAACGTGCTGGCCCTTCGGAGCGATCTTGTTGACAAAGCCGAGCTGGTAGGCGCGCTGGACCGGCAACTCGTCGCCGACCAGCAAGAACTCCATCGTGACCTTGTGCGGTAGGCGCGAGACCAGCGAGGAAATGCCGCCGGCGGTGGTGCCGATCTTGACCTCGGGATAGCTGAAGCGCGTGGTCTCGGAGGCGACGCAGAGGTCGGCCATCTGCACCAGCACGAAGCCGCCGCCGACCACCCAGCCCGACGTCGCGGCGATCACCGGCTTGTCGAGATCGACGCCAAGCCCCGGCACCGCATGCCACATGTTGGCAGGAAGATCCTTCACATCGGCGCCGACGCAAAAATACGCCTCCTCGCAGGAGGCCAGCACCGCGACGCGATCGTCGCTGTCGCGAAAGCGCAGCCACGCCTCGCGCAGTTCATCGCACAGGGCATTGTTCAGCGCATTGTGCGAGGACGCGCGGTCCATGGTGATGGTCGCGACATGGTCTTTGCTTTCGTAGCGGACGAGCGTCATGGGGCCTCCCTTTAGGTGTTTGGCGACACGATAGCGGCGGCCGCACGATCCGTCACATTCCCGGGAGCCATGGCAGGCATTCCTTCCCGCCAAACGCCCTTCGCGGAGGCGGCAAACCCCGTCACTTCCTTTTTGACATTCGCCGGGCGCCCCACGAAAATGCAGCGCTGTCGCACTTTTCGGGCATTCTCGGACATGGACGCATCGCTAATTTCGGGTGTTGCAGCATTGACCGGCGCTGCCATCGGCGGGCTGACGTCGGCGGCGGCCGCCTGGTTCACCCAGCGCGCGATCGCAAAATCACAATGGCTTGCCAGCGAAACGGCGCGCCGGCAGGACATCTATCGTGACTTCATCGAAGTCTCGGCGAAATGCTATATCGACGCATTGCAGCACGAAAATCCTGACATTCCGGGCCTCGTCGACATCTACGCCAAGATCTCGCGCATGCGAGTGCTGTCGGCGGCCGACATCGTCGAGAGCGCCGAACGCGTTGCGCAGAGAATTCTCGATGCCTATGCGCAACCCGACAAAAGCTTTGTCGAGGTGCGCAGCATGGCCAAGGACCACGCCATCGATCTCCTGCACGAATTCAGCAAGGCATGCCGGATAGAATACGAGCGCCACCGCGCCCGGCAATTCTAGGTGTCGCCGGCCGTCACTTCTTCTCGTCGGGATGCCGGTGCACCGGGTCGACCCACAGCACGGTCTGCGGCTTCTCGACCGGCTCGATGTCGAGATTGATCGCCACCGCCTCGCCGTCCGAGCGCACCAGCACGCATTCGAGCACATCGTCCGGGCTCGCATTGATCTCCTGGTGCGGCACATAGGGCGGCACGAAGATGAAATCGCCGGGGCCAGCTTCCGCGGTAAATTGCAGGTGCTCGCCCCAGCGCATCCGCGCCTTGCCCTTCACCACATAGATGACGCTCTCGAGATGGCCGTGATGATGCGCGCCAGTCTTCGCATCGGGCTTGATGGTGACGGTGCCGGCCCAGAGTTTTTGCGCGCCGACGCGAGCGAAGTTGATCGCGGCCTTGCGGTCCATGCCCGGCGTCGACGGCACGTTGGGATCGAGCTGATGGCCGGGAATGACGCGAACGCCGTCATGCTTCCAGCGCTCTTCGTCGTGATGATGATGATCGGAATGGCTGTGATCGTGTGAGCCCGACATAACAAGTCTCTTGGTTAACTTTGGTTAAGTTCCTTCGCCGACGCTACCGAAATCCGCGCTGACAGGCCAGACGATTCAGGAACATTTTCGTTGGCCGAAGATTGGTTCGACGAAAGCCAGATGAGGAGAGGTTTCATGGGTGCTACCACCGACAAGGTCAAGGGCGCTGCCAACGAAGCCATCGGCAAAGCCAAGCAGGGCGTTGGCGAAGCCACCGGCTCCGATCGCCTCAAGGGCGAAGGCGCGGTCCAGGAGGTAAAGGGCAAGGGCCAGCAGGCGCTGGGCGATGCCAAGGAAGCCGCCAAGGATGCAGTCAATCGCGCGGCCGCCGCAGCGAACAAGAAGCTCTGAGCCCAATAAGCTCTAACCCCAATAAGCTCTGACCCGGAAGGCTGGAGTTTGAGGAGGGAAAGACCGGCCCGTCGCGGCCGGTCTTTTCTCTTTGTGCACGTCACTTGCGCCGATGGCCGAGCACGTCGGGATTGACGACATTGATCGGCTCCCCTGCCGCAAAGGAAACGATCTGGTCGAAAATATCGGTGAATTGAATCTCGTATTCGTCGCGCGAGACATAGCCGATATGCGGGGTTGCCACGACGTTGTCCATGTTCAGAAGCGGATCGGCGGTGTCGCGCAGCGGCTCCTTCTCGAACACGTCAACGGCAGCATAACCGGGATGGCCGGCGCGCAGCGCATTCACCAGTGCATTCGGCTCGACCAATCCGGCGCGGCTGGTGTTGACCAGCGTCGCTGTCGGCTTCATGCGCGCGAGGTCCTCGGCCTTGACGATGCCGCGCGTAGCATCGACGAGCCGCATATGCAGCGAGATGAAGTCGCAGGTCTCGAAGAACGCTTCCTTGCTCGCTGCCGTCTCATGGCCATCGGCGCGTGCCTTGGCCATCGCAGGTTCGCGCGCCCATACCAGCACTTTCATGCCGAACGCCCTGGCATAACCGGCAACGACCGCGCCGATCCGGCCATAGCCATAGATGCCGAAAACCTTGCCGCGAACGGTCGAGCCGACACCGAACTGCCAGTGGCCGGCCTTCAGCGAGATCACCTGCTGCGGAATCATGCGCGCCGAGGCCAGCACCAGGCCCCAGGTCAATTCGGCGGTCGCGTAAGATGGCGTATCCGCATGCTGGCTCGACGACACGACAATGCCGAGCTTTGTGCAGGCATCGATATCGATATGCGGAAACACGCTACGCTGGCTGATCAGCTTCAGCTTCGGCAGCCGCTCGAGCAGCGGTGTGCGAATCTGCGTTCGCTCGCGGATCAGCACCAGCGCTTCGGTATCCTTCAGCCGCTCGGCGAGCTTGTCGACGTCCTGGACGTGATCGCTCCAGATCGTGACGTCATTGCCCCCAAGCTTTGCAAAGCAATCGAGGGTGCGCACCGTGTCGAAATAGTCGTCGAGAACCGTGACCTTCACGATGCGCCCCCTTTAAGCATTCACTTCACGGCAAGCAGTTCGACGTCGAACATCAACGTCGCATTCGGCGGAATCACGCCGCCGGCGCCGCGCGCGCCGTAGCCGAGCTCGGGCGGGATGATCAGCGTGCGCTTGCCACCGACCTTCATGGTGGCGACGCCCTCGTCCCAACCTGCGATCACCTGATGCTTGCCGATCGGGAATTCGAAGGGCTCGTTGCGATCGACGGACGAGTCGAACTTCTTGCCCTTCTGCCCGTTCTCATAGAGCCAGCCGGTATAATGCATCACGCAGATCTGACCCGGCTTCGGCGAAGCGCCGGTGCCGGCCTTGGTGTCGATGATCTGCAATCCCGAAGCTGTGGTCATGGGTTTTCCTGGCGCTTGAGCGAACGCGCCGGCGCCCGCAATGACGATGGTGGCCAGCGCGATCGCGACGGCCGAAACAAACGAAGCTCTCAAACGACGGAAGCGCATCCGTTCACCTTCCCTGTTCAATGCGGGAGGGTGTTTAGCGCAACCTGATTGGCGTTGCTACCCCATCGGCGGCCTGAAACGGCAAAGCCCTTCGACCAGACGCGCAACTAAGCCGCACCATAACGCAACAAAATTCTGGAACGTTTGGTCGCGCGCCGCGTAAGCCTCATGCTTCCGTTATTCGCCCCCCGGATCTGCGGAAGTTGTTCAATGAGAGGGCCCCGGCGTTTGATCGCCGCCGTGACCGGCATATGGGAGCGTGTGATGCCGCTCTATCATTTTGACCTTGTGAATACCAAGACCAACTTCGATGCGGGCGATGCCGATTTGCCCGACGATATCGAGGCGATCGACATCGCCGATCTGATCGCACGCCGCGTGCTGCGCGAACAGCCGGAGGCCCGGAATCGCCACTACGCCATTCTCGTCACGGACGAGGAAGGCGAACAGATCTGCCGCCTCCCGCTCGACATCCTCCACTAAGCGCAGGAACGATTGCTGCCCGCCATCGTTGGCCTCCGAAAGGCGATGGAGATTCAAATGGCTATGAGCGCGAGAGAAATGGACGAGCGCGAGTTCGGCAACCTGATCGGCAGCGACAAGGTCGAAGGCACGGCCGTGTTCGGCCCCGACGACAACAAGATCGGCTCGATCGAACGCGTCATGATCGACAAGATGAGCGGCAAGGTGTCCTACGCCGTGCTGGGCTTTGGCGGCTTCCTGGGACTTGGAAACGATCACTATCCCCTGCCCTGGCAATCGCTGAAATATGATACCCGCCTCGGCGGCTATCGCACCGGCATCACCGAGGACCAGCTTCGCGGCGCCCCGAAATATCGCGACGGCACCGACTGGAACTGGGGCGATGCGGGCACGACCCGCGCGCTCAACGATTATTACGGCGTGCCGGTTGTGTAAGCTGTCCGAAGGCTGGCGAATAGTTCCCATTACGATTGGGTAATTGTTCGTTGCAATCGATGCGTTCCCTCCCCACGTGCTGGTCATGAAGCAATCAGACATCTTCCGAGAGAACGCAGAAAATTGCCTGCAATTGGCCGAGCGCGCTGAAGGCCAGCCGGCGTACAAGCGCTATTCGCGAATGGCGCAGGCTTGGCGCGCACTTGCCGAGGAGCAGGACTGGCTGGACGGAGAGATTTCTCCGTCTCCCGTTCGCGCCTTCGCCAGATAGTCTGATGCAAATTTTTTGATATTGGAGGCAGTGTCATGCGCATGCGTATTGCGTTGGCTGCACTCGCTGCAGCATTTGGTATCGCCACCGCTCTCGCCGCGGTGACAACGATCAAGCAGGTCCGAACCGCGACTTCGACGCTGTCGCAGCCGGTCTCGCACACCTAGCGCTGGTCCTGCGCGCTCAATAACCGAGCGCGCAGCCGTCCTTGCGGGGATCGGAGCCGCCGGTGAGCGTGCCCTTGTCCCAGTCGATCCAGATCGCCTGACCGCCGCCGAGCGGGCCGACCACGCTCGTGGTCTTGTGGCCGAGCTTCTTCAATCCTTCGACGATCTCGGCCGGGACGCTGTCCTCGAGCTGATAGACGCCCTCGTAATGCAGGCCGCGCGGCATATCGATCGCTTCCTGCACGTCGCAACCATAATCCAGCATGTTGGTCAGCACGTGGGTCTGCCCGACCGGCTGATACTGCCCGCCCATCACGCCGAACGGCACCACTGCGCGCCCCTTCTGCGTGGCCAGCGCCGGGATGATGGTGTGCAGCGGCCGCTTGCGCGGCGCGATGCAATTCGGGTGGCCCGGCTGGATGCGGAAGCCGCCGGCGCGGTTCTGCAACAACACGCCGGTCTTGTTGGAAACGATCGCCGAGCCAAAGGAATGCGCGACCGAGTTGATGAAGGAGCAAACGTTGCGGTCCTTGTCGACCACCGTGATGTAGACCGTCGAGGGATTCATCGGCGGCGCCACGTTCGGCAGATCGAGCATGCCGTCCATGCGGATCTTGCCGACATATTCGTCGGCAAATTCCTTGGCGAGAATGCCGGCCACGTCGACCTTCACCTGGGCCGGATCGCCGATATATTGCTCCCGCATCATATAGGCGACGCGCGCCGCTTCGGCTTCGAGATGGAAGCGCTCGACGCTGAGCGGGGCGAATTTCGTCAGGTCAAAGCGCGAGAGGATGTTGAGCATCACCAGCATGGTGATGCCGGGGCCGTTCGGCGGACACTGCCAGACATCGAGACCCTTATACATGGTGCCGATCGGCGAGGTCGTCTCGGTGGTGTGCTCGGCGAAGTCGTCCATCGTATGCAAGCCGCCGATACCGCGCAGCGTCTCGACCATGTCCTCGGCGATCTGGCCCTTGTAGAAAGCGTCGCGGCCATTCTTCGCGATTGCTCGCAGGGTCTTGCCGAGCTCGGGCTGACGCAGCACCTCGCCGGCCAGCATCGGCCGGCCATGGGGAAGCAGATAGCGCGGTGTGTTGGTGCCGTTTTTCAGCTTCTCGAACTGGTTCTTCCAGTCGAAGGCGATGCGCGGGGCAACGACATAGCCCTCTTCCGCCGCCTTGATCGCCGGCTGCAGCAAGGTGTCGAGGCCGAACTTGCCGTGATCGCGCAGGATCACTTCCCAGGCGTCGATCGAGCCCGGGATCGAAACCGCATGCGCCGAGGTCAGCGGCACCGAATGGATTTTCCGCTCCAGATACCAGTCGGCGGTGGCCGCGGCCGGCGCGCGGCCGGAGCCGTTATAGGCCACGATCTTGCCCTCGCCCCGCGGCTGGATCAGCGCAAAACAATCGCCGCCGATGCCGGTCGATTGCGGCTCGATCACCCCGAGCAGTGCGCAGGCGGCGACCGCCGCGTCCGCCGCCGTGCCGCCGGCCTTGAGCACCTCTATTCCCACCAGCGCCGCCGCCGGATGCGAGGTCGCAATCATGCCGTTCTGGGCGTGGACGGAGGACCGGCCGGCGAAATGGAAATTCCTCATGCGAAATCGCTCACTTGATCGTTGTTTTGACAGCGCTTACCCGGGAGAAGCGCCGTTACATGACATATTCATAAGGGCCCCGGCAATGGGTGGTATACCAGAGCCCCAATGCAGGATTTGCAGGGGTTCCTTGTGGGTTTCCCTGGGAATAGACCCCTGATAGACCGCCGCCATGTCCCTCAAGGTCGCCGCCCTCTACCAATTTGCCGCCCTGCCCGATTTTCGCGAGCTACGCCAACCCTTGCGCGCGTTCTGCGTCGGCCTTGGCCTGAAAGGCAGCATCCTGCTCGCCGCCGAGGGCATCAATGGCACGGTCGCGGGAAGCGATGAGGGCATCGACGCTATGGTCGCCGAGTTGCAGCAGGGCGCGCTGTTCGGCGGCCGGCTTAACCATCTCGAGCTGAAATTCTCCCGGGCTGATGTCATGCCGTTCGGGCGGATGAAGGTGCGGCTGAAGAAGGAGATCGTCACCCTCGGCGATCCCAAGGCCGATCCGACCCGGCAGGTCGGCGTCTATGTCGATCCCGCCGACTGGAACGCGCTGATCGCCGCGCCCGACACGCTCGTGATCGACACCCGCAACGCCTTTGAAGTCGCGATCGGGACGTTCGAGGGCGCGCTCGATCCCAAGATCGCGAGCTTCGGCCAGTTCAGGAACTTCGCCGCGCAACAGCTTGATCCGGCAAAGCACAAGAGGATCGCGATGTTTTGCACCGGCGGCATCCGCTGCGAGAAGGCGAGCTCGCTGCTCTTGGCCGAAGGCTTTGCCGAGGTCTATCATCTCAAAGGGGGGATCCTGAAATATCTGGAAGAGGTTCCCGAGGCGGAGAGCCGCTGGCGCGGCGAATGCTTCGTGTTCGACGAGCGCGTCGCGCTTGGTCACGGCCTGCGCGAGCGGGTCAAGGAAGGCGCCTCCGATGAGTGAGAAAGAACTCAGCGAGCGCATCGACGTGCTGGAGGCGCGGTCGATGTATCAGGAGGAGACCATCGAGCAGCTCAATGCGACCATCACGGCGCAGTGGAAGCAGATCGATGTGCTCACGCGCCAGCTCGCGGCGCTGACCGAGCGGTTGCAGGAAGCCGAGGCTAACGCGCCGGCGCCAGCGAACGAGCGGCCGCCGCATTACTAGCCCCGCGGCCCTAAACGCCCATCGCGAAATAGGTCGCCAGCGCCACCACAGCGACCACGATCATGCACCACACCACCGGTGCGACCTGCTTGCTGCTGCCGCTGCGCGGCGAATCATTGGCGGCGTGGTTGAACTCGGTGTGCACCATTTGCTCACCTCCTTGGGCCCACCCTTCGGCGCCCCTCAATGGAACACGGCCTTGACCTTGTCCCACAGCGAGGGTTGCGGCTCATGATCCGCTTCGATGTCGTCTGCGCGCGGCGCATCTCCGTCGCTGTCGTGCCGGTTCGGCGCCGGTTGCGCGTGGCTGACGGGATCGGAGGCCGGGAACGTATCGATCAGCCCGGCCTCCAGCCTTGCATGCGTTTCGGCATCGGCGCGCGCGGCTTCCTCGGGGGTAACGGCGTGCCGGTCATGGGGTGCGGGATTGAATTTCTCAGCCATAGTCTCTCAGCCTCAAATAGCCTCGATGCCGAACCAACGCCCCGGATTCGCGCCAGTTCCTTGCTTCAACCCTTTCTCCAATCCTTCCTTGGCCAAGCCCTTTGCGGCGTGTATCAGGGTCGGAAAAATCGGGACGTTTGCCTTTGACAGAAAACAGCGAAAAACCCCTGCTCGAGGTGCTCACCGGGCAGCGGCGGGAAACCCCGCCGATCTGGATGATGCGGCAGGCCGGCCGCTATTTGCCGGAATACCGCGAGACGCGCGCCAAGGCCGGTGGTTTCCTCGATCTCTGCTTCAATCCGGAACTGGCCGCCGAAGTCACCCTGCAGCCGATCCGCCGTTTCGGCTTCGATGCGGCGATCATCTTCTCCGATATCCTGGTCATTCCCTATGCGCTCGGCCGCGAGGTGCGGTTCGAGGTTGGCGAGGGCCCCAGGCTCGATCCGCTCGATACGCCGGAGAAGATCGCTGGTCTGGCGAAGCGCGCCGACTTCCGCAAGCTCGGCCCCGTCTATGAAGCGCTGCAGCGCGTGCGTGGCGAGCTTGCCAATGATGTCGCGCTGATCGGCTTCTGCGGCGCCCCCTGGACGGTTGCGACCTACATGGTCGCCGGCCAGGGCACGCCCGACCAGGCGCCGGCGCGGCTGCTTGCCTATCGCGAGCCGGAAGCATTTTCGAAGATCATCGACATCCTCGTCGAGAACTCCATCGAATATCTGCTCGGGCAGCTCAAGGCCGGCGCCGATTGCGTGCAGATCTTCGACACCTGGGCCGGCATCCTGCCGCCACGCGAATTTTTGCGCTGGTCGATCGCGCCGACCGCGCGCATCGTCGAAGGCGTGCGCGCCAAAAAGCCGGACGCGAAGATCATCGGCTTTCCGCGCGGCGCCGGCGCGCTGCTGCCGGCCTATGTCGGCGCAACCAAGGTCAATGCGGTCTCGATCGACTGGGCGGCGGAGCCCGCCCTGATCCGCGAGCGCGTCCAGAGCCGGGTCGCCGTCCAGGGCAATCTCGATCCGCTCGCCCTGATCGCCGGTGGCGCTGCGCTGGACCGCGCCGTCGACGACGTGCTGGCGAACTTCGCGCAAGGAAGGTTCATCTTCAACCTCGGCCACGGCATCACCCCGGAAACCCCGATCGCGCATGTCGAGCAGATGGTGCGGCGGGTAAGGGAGTGGCGGGGGTAGCGGTTACTCGTAGCCCGCATGAGCGAAGCGATATGCGGGGCCGTTAAAAACTGACGTGATCCCCGGATATCGCTTCGCTCATCCGGGCTACGCGTCAATTCGAATTTCAAACAGCTTCCTAGTCATTGCGAGCGAAGCAATCCAGAGTGTTTCCGCGGAGGCATTTTGGATTGCTTCGTCGCTTCGCTCCTCGCAACGACGATGTGAGGACGCACTTCAGCATTCTCGCGGCACGAAATGCCCGAGTCTTGCAAAGCATCGCCCTCGAGAGAACCAAGAGGGCGCAGGGAATGCCGGATGCTGGTCGCACCCGCAGCCTTGCGTGCAAGTGTAAAAAGCACGCAAGCAAGTCACCGCAGGTACGCCGAAACAGTCCGGCATTCCCTGCGCGATGGTTTACGGCTTATACGCGCTCTCCCCGGGGTACCGGGCTTGATAGCCCCCGTCGCTTCGCCAAAAAACATCAGCGAAACTTGACACCAGCGTCGGGGTGTCGGGACCACGTCCGCCTGCCGCATCACTCGCCTTGCGATGCAGAAGCGTCCATCGCTCCCTGCCCCAACGTACGTGGCGATTGGCCGTAACGCCCCTCCTGGTGGGACAGGATGGACGCAACATACACGGATTTTAATTTCTGTAAAGGCGAAATTTTCGAAAAACAGAACTGAACAGTGTGATAGGCTTGAAACAGCTCGCGAAAATCGTGCTTTGGCGCAACGTGACGAGCTTCAGCTCGGTAGAGGAATTCGAGATCAGCAG
>DATHMA010000147.1:0-2361 GCA_035487555.1 Bradyrhizobium sp.
ATCTCGTTTCGCCTGCTCTATGGATTGCTGATCATGGGGCACGGTCGGCGACATATTCTGTGGTTTGGCGTCACAGCGCATCCAACCGCAGAATGGATCGCAAATCAGGTCACGGAAGCATGCGGGTGGGAACAGGCTCCCCCGTTATCTCATGCGTGACCGGGACGGGGCCTATGGTGAGGTCTTTATCCGCAGACTCCGATCGATAGGCATTCGCGATCGACCGACGTCGCCGCGCTCCCCTTGGCAAAATGGATATGCTGAAAGGCTGATCGGTTCGATCCGACGGGAATGCCTTGACCACATCATTGTATTCAGCGAGCGCCACCTCCGTCACCTACTGCTATCGTACATGAAATATTACAATCCTGTTTCATAACACCCATCTGTCTATGTCATTGGAGAGAAGAGGCTTTGCTGATCTGGATGCGATCCCGTGGGGTGATTTGGGTTCTGCCTCGCGCGATGAACGACGCGCTGAGCTGCCGGTTCGCTGAGCGTTGATCGGCTGAAGATCCAGGGACCATCCGGCAGAGGATGATCCCCTTCGATTTCGCCGGCTTCGGCGGCGAGCCTAAGCGTCTTCGGTGCAATGCCGAGCCAATCCGCCGCCTTGTTCAGATTGAGCCATGGCTCGTTCCCATCTGGCGCCGGCCGAAAGACCGGGATTTTATGATGCGACCTGAGCGCGCTGACCCGCTCCCGTGTCCAGCGATTGCCATGGCCGGTCACCAGGCCGTTCCGGTTGAGGATGCCGGCGATCAGATCATCATTGGCGATGAGAACCAGTTGGCGGACGGCGGCGAGCATGTCGGCGGAGATGCTGTTGCGCTGTCCGCGGCGGCGCCTCGGCAGGCGCAGTTCGGTATGAACGCCGCCCATCCAATGGATCAGGAGAACGATCTCTGACGCTTCGTCATCGATATCGGCCACCACCTCGCGGATGACGGTGCGCACGATTCGCTTCTTGAGCCTCGCATCGGTCGGCGGCGCCGACCAGACCGCCTTGAGATCAGCAGCCAGCGCGGCGACGTGGACTGGCGACAGTAACGCTTCCGATGGCGAGGCATGATGCGCGGCAATCCTGGTCTCGATCTCGCCTACACGTGTGAGCGCGCTGTTCCATCGCAACTCCAGTTCCGCCGCGATCAGGCGGTTCTGCGGATCGACGGCGTCGTACTGCCGGAAGGCCCGATCGGCGTTGTAGCGCGCCGCCTCGAGGTCGCGCATCAGCGCCTCACGAACCTGATCGCGGCGGCCGGCCGCTTGTGATTCGGCCTCGACGGCCGCAGCTATCGCTCCCGGTTCGACAACCCGCAGAAGAGCTTCCTCGATGGCGTCGTCGACACGCAATGCTCCGAATGCGATGCACCGGGGCTCGCCATTGTCGAGCGAACCCCGCCAACACGAATAGCGCGGAATGTTATGCTTGGCGCCCGTGTAGCGGACCGTCAGCTTGCGTCCACAACGCCGGCAGCGGACAAGGCCGGCGAGCAAAGCGTCGCCGTGCTTCGGCGCTCCGTGATGTCGGCCTGTGGGCATGTTGTCGCTCACCATCTTGCGGATCGCCTCCGACCGCTCCCAGCTGACGTAACCCTCATGTGCGCCTGGGATCAGCGCCAGCCATTCGGCTCGCGCCTTACGACGGCTCCTGGGTCGGATCACGCCTGCGGCTGCATCATATCCTGTCGCGACACGACTCTTACCATAGGCGTAGGCGCCGCCGTAGATCGGGTTCTCGATCATCCGGTGGATGGTCGCATAGTTCGGCCTGCGCCAGACCACGTCGCCATTGTAGCGCTTGGCGGGCAAGTCCAGCCCATGCTCGATGAACCAGAGCAGGGCTTGCCGGACACTGCCGAGCTCGGCCACCTTGTCGAAGACAAGGATGACGGCTTGCTGGACACGGCGATCGGGATCCTTCTCGAGCCTGTCGCCGACCTTCACGAAGCCGACTGGGGCAGCGACGATAAGTTCGCCGCGCCGCGCCTTCTCATGGCGGGCCGACAGGGAACGCTGGCGCAGAAGATCGAGCTCATACTCGTTGAGGCTGCCCTTCAATCCCAGCAACAGCCGGTCGTTGCCCTGACGCGGCGCATAGACCGTCTCCTGATCGATCAGCACGGTGTCGACGACGCGGCACATCTCGATCAGCTGCTGCCAGTCACGGCTGTTGCGGGCGAAACGCGAGACTTCCCGCGCCGCGACCGCACCGACCTTGCCCAGGCAGACCTCGGCCACCATTCGATCAAAGCCGGCGCGCGCGACGCCGCCCGCCGCCGAGCGCCCGAGATCGTCATCGACCGTTTCGATGCGAGACCAGCCCAGCGCCGTCAGACGATCGCGCATCGCATATTGCAA
>DATHMA010000148.1:0-21294 GCA_035487555.1 Bradyrhizobium sp.
GGTGGTGATGCAGAGCAGGAGATAGGGCTGGTTCGCGATCCAGTGGCCCGAGGAAGGCGAGGCCACGTGCGAAGCTTGGTCGGAAGCAGACATGCTGGTCGAGAATGGCCCGGTTCAATACGCCGCGGCCCCGGCCTGGCATTGGTTCCAGGCCGGTTCTTTCCCCGGCCGCTTCACAGACACGGATTTGCGCCTCGCTTCAATGGGGTGGTACGCATCGCGACCATGCGCTTGCGCCGAGAGGCGAGCGCAGCTTCGATCGCGCAATCGAAGCGTGAGAGACCGTCTCGAGCGTGAGAGACGCCGCCCACGCCTCTGCAGGGCGAGCCTGTTTGTAGCGGCCCTTTTAGGCAGGGCGGCGGGCAATGTATCTGCACAGGGAGAAGCATATATCGGCTATGATGGGCCGATTGCGCGCCGGTCTGCCCCGGAAAGGCCCCATAACGCTGGCAAGGCTCATGCGAAGGTTGGGTGGCCAGCGGATTTTATAGGGGATATCAAGGGGTTGAGACTGGTTCTTAGGCTGCCTTAGGGGGCCTTCTTGCTTGCCTAGCAGGGCCGCTTCCTTTATCCGGATAAGCGCCTCGCATGCGAGCGGCCCCCGGCCGTGCTTTGAGCTGGGCAGGGCGCGCGATTGCGGAAACGGTGGGGACCGGTTTTCCGTAACTGATCGTGCCTGGATGAATTGCTGATTGCAGAGGGAAAAGTCGAGGTATGGCCAACGTTGTCGTCGTCGGCGCCCAGTGGGGCGACGAAGGAAAAGGCAAGATCGTCGATTGGTTGTCGGAGCAGGCCGACATCGTTGTGCGCTTTCAGGGCGGGCACAATGCCGGCCATACCCTCGTCATCAATGGTGAGACCTACAAGCTCGCGTTGCTGCCGTCCGGCGTGCTGCGGCCCTCGAAGCTCGCGGTGATCGGCAATGGGGTGGTGTTCGATCCCCAGGCCTTTCTCGACGAGGTCGCGAAGCTGAAAGGGCAGGGCGTTGCGGTCAGCCCTGAAAATCTGCGCGTCGCCGAGAACGTCACGCTGATCCTGCCGCTGCATCGCGAGCTCGATGCTTTGCGCGAGAGCTCCAATGCCGTGACCGCGATCGGCACCACCCGCCGCGGCATTGGACCTGCCTATGAGGACAAGGTCGGCCGCCGCGCGATCCGCCTGATGGATCTCGCCGATCTCGACACGCTGCCGCACAAGATCGACCGGCTGCTATCGCATCACAATGCGCTGCGCCGCGGGCTCAAGCTGGAAGAGATCGACGGCAAGGGCATTCTGCGCGAGCTGACCGAGATGGCGCCGAAGCTGCTGCCTTATGCGGAGACGGTGTGGCGGCTGCTCGATGCCAAGAAGCGCGAGGGCAAGCGCATCCTGTTCGAGGGCGCGCAGGGCGCGCTGCTTGACGTTGACCACGGCACCTATCCCTATGTCACCTCCTCCAACACGGTGGCGGCGCAGGCGGCGACGGGAACCGGTATGGGTCCGGGCGCGGTCGGCTATGTGCTCGGCATCTGCAAGGCCTATACGACGCGGGTCGGCCAGGGGCCGTTTCCGACCGAATTGAAAAACGAGATCGGCGAAGAGATCGGCCGCCGCGGCAAGGAATTCGGTGTCAACACCGGACGCAAGCGGCGCACCGGCTGGTTCGACGCCGTGCTGGTGCGGCAGACCGTCCGCACCTGCGGCATCAATGGGCTGGCGCTGACCAAGCTCGATATTCTCGACGGCTTCGACAAAATCGAAGTCTGCACCGGCTATTCGCTCGACGGTAAGGAAATCGATCATCTGCCGGCGGGCGAGGGCGCCCAGGCGCGGGTGGTGCCGATCTACGAGACCATCGAGGGGTGGAAGCAGCCGACCGCGAATGCCCGGTCCTGGGCGGACCTGCCCGCGCAGGCGATCAAATATGTCAGGAGGGTGGAAGAGCTGGTGGGTTGTCCCATTGCCCTGCTTTCCACCAGCCCCGAACGCGAAGATACTATCCTGGTACAAAACCCGTTTGAGGCTTAACGGGATATTACTGGAAAGCGCGCATAGTTGAGTTGATATGGCCGATTACTACCCGCTGATCGCTCGCGCCATCGCCGGACTGGATCCCAGTGCCCCCGGCGAAAGCCGTCGCGCGCTCTATGAGCGGGCTCGCGCCGCGCTGATTACCCAGCTCCGCGGCGTTCAGCCGCCGCTTTCCGAATCCGAGATCACCCGCGAGCGGCTGTCGCTGGAAGAAGCCGTGCGCAAGGTCGAATCGGAAGCCGCCCAGCGCGCCCGCGAGGCCCGTTCGAGCGGCGGCGCCGCCCCCCGCGCCGGCGATGCCTTCCGCCGCGGCACGCCGCGCTCCGCCGATGGCTCCGCGACCGCCCAGCCCGCGGGCCCGTCGGCGCGGCCGCCGCGGCCCTCGGCCCCGCCAGCGCCGCCACCTTCGCGCAACGACCGTCCGCCGCTCGGACAGGAGGATCGGCCGGATCAGCAGGTGCGTTCAACCCGGGCCCCGCGCCCCGATTCACCGTTTTCGCCGCCACGGCCGCCATCCCCGCCGCCACCTCCGTCCCCGCCGCCGATCTCGCTTGACGAGCCGCCGCTGCCGCCGGTTCGCGACCGTGCGCCCCCGCCGGTGCCGGGCCCGGGCCGGCGCGGCCTCGACAATGGCGGTCCGCCGGCACCCGGCGTGCGCGGTTTTCGCGACATCGCCGCCGATGCCGACGATCTCGGCCGCGCCGCCGCCCAGGCCAACCGGGCTGCGCGGAAAACCTACGCCAATGTGCCGTCGCCCTCGCCGGAGTTCGACCGGCTGGAGCCCAGCCTCGAGCCCGGCGACCAGCCCTTCTCTTACGACGAGTCGATCGACGAGGGTGATCGCTACACGCCGCCTCCGCCGCCCGCGCCGCGCACGCGGATCGGCGCCGATCGCGATCGTGAGCCCAAGCCCAAGCGTGCCCGCGCCGGCACCGTGTTTCCGTTCAAGAGCGCTATTGCCGTCGGCATCGTTCTGATCCTGGTGGGTGCTGCGATCCTGTGGGGCAAGTCGGTGGTCTCCGGCGTCAGCGGGCTGTTCAAATCACAGCCCGCTGTCGAGCAGCCCAAGGATACTTCGACGCCGCTGTCGAAACCGAAGATTCCCGATCGCGTCGGCCAGCCGTCCACCTCGTCGGGGGATCAACCGGTCGCGCCGGTGGCGCAGCGTGTCGTGCTCTATGACGAGGATCCGTCCGATCCGAAGGGCAAGCAATATGTCGGCTCGGTGGTGTGGCACACCGAACCGATCAAGGCGACCGGCAACCAGAAGCCTGATATCGCCGTGCGCGCCGACATCGAAATTCCCGATCGCAAGTTCAAGATGACGATGTCGTTCCGCCGCAACACCGACGCATCGCTGCCGGCGAGCCACACCGCGGAGCTCACCTTCATCCTGCCGCCGGATTTCTCGGGCGGCGGCGTCTCCAACGTGCCCGGCATCCTGATGAAGTCCAACGAGCAGGCGCGCGGAACTCCCCTTGCCGGTCTCGCCGTCAAGGTCACCGACGGCTTCTTCCTGGTCGGCCTCTCCAATGTCGACGCCGACCGCGCGCGCAACGTCCAGCTCCTGAAGGAACGCTCGTGGTTCGACGTGCCGCTGGTCTATTCCAACCAGCGCCGCGCCATCATCGCGATCGAAAAGGGCGCGCCGGGCGAACGCGCCTTCAACGACGCCTTCGCGCAGTGGGGCGAGTAGCGGGGCGCCGCCTTCGACCAATTATTTTGTCTAGCCTTCATCCTGCGCTGCTATAAATGGCCCCGAGCAGGCGGAGGATGGAGCATGAAACGCTATCTGATTTTCGCGGCGATCGGCCCGCTGCTGGGCGGCTTCTGGCTGTTGCTGACGACGACGCTGTTGTCGGGCTATTGGAGCAGCCATCCGAGTGCGGCCGAGATCGGCAAGCTGTTCACGGTGTTCGCGACGACGCTGCAATACAGCTATCTGTTCGGCCTCTTGCCTTCGCTGATGATCGGGGCGGTCGAGGATATTCTTTTCCACGTCAAGCGGATCGGCGCGCCGTTGCGCATCCTGCTCGTCGGCGTGGCCGCCTTCGCTGCTTCCGAATTGCTCTACGGCTCGCGCGGGCAGGACAGCGGCGCGTTCCAGTTCATCATGTATGGGCTGGTGGGCTTCATTCCCGCCACCATCTCGGCCTGGCTGGTGCATCGCTATGTCGAGGAGCCGCAACCGGTGCAGGCCACACCTGCGACACCTGCGGCTTAAAAAAACGGCGGGCAGAGACTGCCCGCCGCGTCAGTAGTGTTACGTGATCGAAAGAGCTCAGCGCGGGATCCGATAGGTCGTCGCGCTTTTAGCGTCCGTTGCCGACGCAGCCGCCGCCGGGGCCGACATGGAAGCCGCGCGGGCAGGCGTGTGCGCCCGGGTTGGCGAAGTTCGCCAGACAGCCGCCATAGGGTCCGCGATGGAAGCCGGCGCCGCATCCGCCGGCGATCTGGATGATATCAGCGTTCGGCGTGGAAGCTGCGGGGGCGAGCGGCATCGCTTGCGCGGTGCCGGCGATCGTGCCGAGGCAGAAAGCTATGGCCAACAGTTTTCGCATGGTCTTCGGTCTCCTTGGGTTTAGGGATCAGTTGACGGATTGAAGCGCTACTGGGCGGCGAAGTTCATGCCGGCTTGCACTTCGCCGATGGCCTGGTCGATCAGTCCAAGTGCACGCTCGCGATGGCCGCCCTTGTTCGGGGTTGCCTTGACGAGCTCGGCACGGGCCGATTGCAGGATCACGATGGTCTCGGCCATGTGCGGCTGTGCGCCGATCGCGTAACCGATGCCGAGGCTTGAGGCGATGGCGGCGCCAAGCAGCAACTTGCGCGCGAAATGAGTGCCCATATCGTTGTCTCCTTGAGGGGTCGTTTTGTGAGGCGGGCGGCCGTCGCCGTACAACGGCTTACGGCCGCCAGGCCGACCGGGGGGAATCGGTCGGGCCGAATGAATAAATTGGTCGCCTCGCGCCGTCTTGGACTGGCTGGCGTGGAAGATCGGCGCATTTGGACTGTCCGGCGCCATTTCAATGACGGACAGGTGTTGCTAGGTTCGCGCGCCGCATTCAGCGGGCGTTCATTGGCTCCCTGCCAGCTTGGCCGCAAATTTTGGGCTTCGATGTTTAGGCTTCGATGACTGTCATCCGGAAATCGCTGTCGACCGACATGCTGCCGCAAGGGCTCGACGATCGGCAGCGCTTCCTGCGCTTCGCCGAGCTGTTCGAACATTTTTCGAACACCGGCGAGCTCGATCCGGCTTCCGATGTGCCGTTTCGTGCCGCGATGAATTCCGTCCATGTCGGCACCACGATGCTCGGCCGCTGCGACGGCACGTTCACCACCGTGCGGCGCGAGATGCGCCAGGTGCTCGAGACCAATGACGACCGCTATTGTCTGGCGCGCAATACCGGGACACGGGCCTCGACCATGACTCATCGCGGGGCCGAGTTCACGTTGCGGCCGGGCTCGATCGTCTTGCTCAAGCTCGACGAGCCGTTCTTTGCCGCCGACGGCAGCAATCGCAAACAGTTCACCAATGTGCATTTTCCGATGGAGACGCTGCGGGCCATGGTGCCCGGCGTCGAGGCGATGGTCGGACGCGAGCTGGAGCCGGGCGGCGCCCTCTCGCTCGCCATGGATTACAGCGATCTCCTGCTCAAGCATCCCGCAGCAGTCGAAGAAGCCGGCATGGCGATCGCCGCGCATTTGCTCGATCTCGCAGCCATCGGCCTTGGCGCACGCGGCGATCTCGCGGTGGAAGCTCAGCGCGGCGGCTTGCGAGCCGTGCGGCTCAAGGCGGTGCTGACGATCCTGCAGCGGCGCTTCTCGGAGCCGGATTTTTCCGCGCAGAAACTCGCCGCCGAGGCGGGCCTGTCGGAGCGCTATGTCAACGAGCTCCTGTATGAAGCCGGCGCCAGCTTCACCACGCGGCTTAATGAATTACGAATGCGTAAGGCTGCCGATTTGCTCGCCCGCAAGGAAGGGCGCATCAGCGATATCGCCTTCGAATGCGGCTTCAACGATCTCTCCTATTTCAACCGCTGCTTCCGTCGCCGCTTCGGTCTGACGCCGACGGCGGCGCGCGGAAAATAAAGCAACTTGCACTCGGCAGGCGCGTTACCATCTGATGGTCATGGCAAACAAACACGCTTTCGGTCACGCCCACGCCGCCCGCGCTGATTTTTCCGCCGCGGAAGCGCGCGGCAAAATCATCGACCAGGACGGGCGGGAGATTCCGCAGGAAACGCCGCGGCCGTTCTTCGGCGGCGTTCATTTCGATTTTCGCCATTCCACGATGAACCCGTTCGGCCAGATCACGCGCGAGCAGCGGCTGAAGCGACTGGAGGCCATGGCCAAGCTGCTCGACGTCGCCTTCATGGTGCCGGGCACGAAAATCCGCTACGGCGTCGATGGCATCGTCGGCCTGATCCCGATCGTTGGCGACATCATCGCAACCGGCCTCTCGCTCTGGCTGGTCTACGAAGCCCGCGCGCTTGGCGCGCCCTGGCATATCACCGCGCGGATGCTCGGCAATGTCGCGTTCCAGGGCGTGGTAGGCACGGTGCCGGTTGCGGGCGACGCCATCGACGTGCTGTTCCGCGCCAACATGCGCAATGCGCGGCTGCTCAGGCGCTGGCTGGAGAAGCAGCCCTACTGACCCCACCAAAGAAAACGCCCCCGGACCGATGTCCGAGGGCGCGTTTCACAAAAGCAAAAAGCTTACGCAGCGTCCTTGTCGCTGGCGGCGGCAGGCTCAGGCTTGCGCGGCCGGCGCGGCAGCGGGAACGACTCGCTCTCGTACAGCGAACGGATGCCGCTCTGGTCGAAGCGCGCTTCCTCGACCTGCAGATAGGCGCCATTGAGCGAATCCGCCGGCAACTCCTCGATCGCGAAGCGAACAGCTTCTGCCGCGGTGCCGAAACGCCGATAGGCAAACCCGGCACGCTTCTTCTTGCGAATCGCGGCGGGGAAGAGTTCGGCGGAGGTGTTGAAGTTGAACGGACGCAGTGGACGCATGGTCGATGGCCTCATGTCTTTTTGGCGCTTGCGCGAGCGGGTTTGAGGTGGGCCGGCAGCAAAGCCACTACCGGCGGCCGCCGAGCATGTCATTTCGACCCCTAATATAGGCCTGTTTGACAGAATTGCGAATCCTGTCGGTCCAAAACGTGAATCTAACAGTAAACAAACAACCTATGTAATATCAATAGGTTGCATGATTCATAGCTTGCCGAGCAGGAGCAGGACGAGCAGTACGACAAGAATTACGCCGCCGATTCCCATTCCGGAGTGGCCCATTCCGTAGCCATAGCCGCCAAACCGCCCGCTGAAGCCGCCCAAGAGGTAAATGATCACGAGAATAATCAGGATCATCCCAAGCGACATGGCACCCTCCAAGCGAACGGTAAGCACAACAGGCGGCCGGCGAGACCTCACCGCGCCGCCTGTGAAGAAAGCATATTTCTGGCGGTAAGTCCCGGCTCGATTGTTGGCAGTGACTGCGCCGAGGGCCAAGGGCTATTGCTGTCCGTCTTCGATCGGCAGCACCTTCAGCGGGCTTGCATAGGGTTCGACGCGCAGCGAATCCTTGGCGATCAGTCCGATCCTGTGCAGCGGCGCCTGCTCGAGGTCGCCGCTCGCCGATTTGCGCACGGCATATTGCCAGACGCTTAGCGAGCCATTGGCCACCAGCGTCTTGGCAACGCCGCCGGCAGTGCCGTCCATCTTCGCCAATTCTCCTTCGGGAATGCCGATGAGCACTTCGTCCTTGCTGGTAATGACCTTGAACAGCGACACTTTTTCGGCGGCGTAGGCAGGTTGAATCACGATGCTCTCCATGATGAAGCCGGCGACGCCGAGGCCAAGAACGAGGCGAAGCAGCAGGCGTTTTGAATTTTGCATATGTGTTCCTTGCGGGGAGGGGTGCGCGGCGCAGGCGGGAAGGGGACCCGCCAAAACAAAACCCCGCGCGACCAGCCCTTGGTCGCGCGGGGTTCCAATCGCGTTCGATATGGACGGATCGTCTATTTGGGCTTGTGCTTCAGCGCTGCCGAGTTGATGCAGTAGCGCAGGCCCGTGGGGCCGGGGCCGTCATTGAAGACATGGCCGAGATGGCCCGAGCATTTCGAGCACAGGACCTCGGTGCGGATCATGCCGTGGCTATGATCGTGCTCCTCGTCGACATGGCTTTCCGCGGCCGGCTGGGTGAAGCTCGGCCAGCCGCAGCCGGAGTCGAACTTGGCATCGGACTCGAACAGGGTCTGACCGCAACCGGCACAGACATAGGTGCCGGGTTTGGTCTCATACTCGTACTCGCCCGTGAACGGCCGCTCGGTCGCCTTCTCGCGCAAGACCGCGTACTGCATCGGCGTCAATTCCTTGCGCCACTCGGCTTCGCTCTTGACGACCTTATCGGTTGCTTTGGTGTCGGACATGGATACTCCCTCAATCAGGCGCATGATCCGGAAAAGTGTGCAGCGGTTTTCCGAAAGATTATGCGCAAACAATAGACTGAAGCGCGATGATACTCATCGCGCTTCGGAAGCAGTTAGTTCGAAACGCTCGCGTTGGCCACCAGCGTCGGCTTCTCGATGTAATTTTGAGCAAACAGTTTCTTCAGGTTCTCGACCTTCGGCAGGTCGTTATAGGCAATATAAGCCTGGTTGGGGTGCAGCGTCAGGTAGTCCTGGTGATAGGCCTCCGCCGGGAAGAAGCCTTGCAGCGCCGATATCTTGGTCACGATCGGCTTGGCATAGACCTTGGCGCCATTGAGCTGGGCGACATAGGCCTCCGCCACTTTCTTCTGGTCGTCGGAGGTAGTCCAGATCGCCGAGCGATATTGCGTGCCGGAGTCCGGGCCCTGGCGGTTGAGCTGGGTCGGATCGTGCGCCACCGAGAAGAAGATCTGCAGGATCTTGCCATAGGAAATCTTCTTCGGGTCGAACTTGATCTGAACCGACTCGGCGTGCCCGGTCGAGCCGGTCGAGACCTGCTCATAGGTCGCGGTCATCTGGCTGCCGCCGGCATAGCCGGAGACGGCGTTGACCACGCCGGCGGTGTGCTGGAACACGCCCTGCACGCCCCAGAAGCAGCCGCCCGAGACCACGGCGGTCTGCAAGCCGTCGGACGCCGCAACATCCGACGTGGGCGCGGGGATCACGACCGCCTCCTCGGCGGCGCGCGACGGGACGACGACGAAGGCGGCGATTGCGAGAGCGCCGATGGCGGCGGCAGAGAGCGCAAGGCGGCTGAACTGGCTCATGGCATGTCCTCGTTGGGAACCTGGAAGGGGTGGGTGTCGGATCTGGCGCTAGTGTAAGGCGCTCCGCATCGGCTTCACAATCGGCCGGAAGCGCTTTCGTGCATCCATAAGTACGGGACGGACGCCCCATTGTTACCGGCGGACAGACACGACTCCGTGAATAAATCGCCTATGATCAGGGCGTTAATGCCCAATTCAGCGCCCGGCCGGCGGAATGGCGAAATCCGTTCCGGAATGAACCGCAGTCCGTCTTGACCGACAAATCTTCGTTGTGCCGGAGCATTTCTGCCGATGTTGCGCGCCACCTGCCTTGCGAGCTTGACCCTGCTCTCGATCGTGGTTTCGGCCGCGGCCGATCCGCAGCTTGCCGACGACATCACGGTCTGCCAGGACCGGCAGAACGACCTGAAGACCCGGCTTGTGTCCTGTGAAAAGCTGCTCGCCGGCGGCACGCTCACGGGCAAGGACCTCGCCGTCGCCCTCAATGTCCGCGGCAACGGCTTCATGGCGCGTCGTGACATCGACAAGGCGATTGTCGCCTACAATTCGGCGTTCGACGCCGATCCCGACAACGCCGGAACCCTGGTGATGCGCGGCTGGGCCTATCAGCACAAGGGCCAGGATGACCAGGCCCTGGCCGACTACAACCTCGCGCTGCAGAAGCGCTCCAATTTCGGCGCGGCCTACAATGATCGCGGCACGCTCTATCTGCGCAAGGGCGCGCTGCAGAGCGCGCTCGATGATTTCACCGCGGCGATCCGATGGGCGCCGAACATGCTGGTCGGCTACACCAATCGCGGGCGCGTCGAGACCCTGAACAAGGACTATGACGCCGCCATCGCCGATTTCGCGGCCGCCGAGAAGATCGATGCGAACGCGCCGCAGCTTCACTCCAACCGCTGCATTACCTATGGCGCGATGGGCAAGTTCGACGAAGCGATCGCCGAATGCAATGTGGTGATCAACATCAATCCGAAGAACCAGTATGTGATGGCCAACCGCGCCGATGTCTATCTGGCCAGGGGCAATATGGATGCGGCGCTGAAGGACTACAACGCGATCCTGGCCCTCAACCCGAATAATGTGCGCGCCCATGTCGGCCGCGGCCAGCTCTTCGAGCGGCGGCGCGACCTGACCCAGGCGCGGGCGGACTATCGCTCGGCGGCCGTCGCGCTCACGAAATATGACGACATCGACGTCGTGATGGCGAGGAAAACCGCGCAGGAGCGCCTGGCTGCGCTAACCGAGGGCGGACCCGGCGCAGCCACGGGCCGCCGCATCGCGCTCCTGATCGGCAACGGCGCCTACAAGAACGTGCATCCGCTCGACAACCCGCCGCGCGATGCCAAGCTGCTTGCCGACCAGCTGAAAGGCCTCGGTTTTCAGACCGTGACGCTCGCCAACGATCTCACCCGCGACAAGTTCTTCGAGTCTCTCAAGGCCTTTGCCGCCGATGCGGAGAAGGCCGACTGGGCCGTGATCTATTATGCAGGCCATGGCTTCGAAGTCGGCGGCGTGAACTATCTGGTGCCGGTCGATGCCAAGCTCGCCGTCGACAAGGACGCCGAGATCGAGGCGGTGGCGCTGGAGCAGGTGATCGCGACCGTCGGCGGCGCGCGAGGCTTGCGGCTCGTGATCCTGGATGCCTGCCGCGACAATCCCTTTGCCTCGACCATGAAGCATACGCTGGAATTGAAACTGGTCGACAAGGGCTTTTCAGACATCGAGCCGTCCGCCGGCTTCATGGTCGTCTATGCCGCCAAGCACGGCGAGACCGCCCTCGACGGCGAGGGCAAGGACAGCCCGTTCGCGACCGCGCTGGCGCATGACATCAAGGAGCATGTCGAGGTGCGAAAGCTGTTCGACATCGTCCGCGACGACGTCTGGACCGCGACCAAGCACGAGCAGCAGCCGTTCACCTACGGCTCGCCGCCGGGACGCGAGGATTTTTACTTTGCGGGTAAGTAGCTGTTCATCCCTCATGGTGAGGAGCGCGTAGCGCGTCTCGAACCATGAGGCCCGTGGCCCATCCTTCGAGACGCCGCTTCGCGGCTCCTCAGGATGAGGTCGAATGTGTGGCGCCGCTACACCACGATGCTCAACCTCTTCGCCGCCCGCGTAATCCCCGTGTACAGCCACCTTGCGCGGCTGTCCTGGAACGCAAAGCTCTCATCGAACAGCACGACGTCGTCCCATTGCGAGCCCTGCGATTTGTGCACGGTCAGCACATAGCCGTAGTCGAACTCGTCATAGGGCTTGCGCTGCTCCCAGGGGATCTGCTCGATGCCGCCCTCGAAACAATCCTGGCGCACCGAGACTTTCGTCACCTTGTGCTGGAATTCCTCGTCCGGCGACAGCCGTAGGCTGAGGATGCGCGAGGTCTTCGAGCGCGATGGCGTGCGCGCCTTCACCCGCCACAGCCCGCCATTGAACAGGCCTTTCTTGCGGTTGTTGCGCAGGCAGACGAGCTTGTCGCCGGCGACCGGCAGCGCTTCCTCGATGTTCTGGCGCTGGCGCATCCGCATGTTGTAGGCGCGGCGGGTGTTGTTGCGCCCGACCAGCACCTGGTCGGCGTTCATCACCTTGTCTGGATCGAGCTCGGAGCGTGACACCACCTCGCTCTCGCCATAGCGGCCGATGTCGAGCTCGCGGCCCTCGCGCACATCCATCGACATCCGCACGATCGGATCGTCCTGCGCCTGGCGATGCACCTCGGTCAGCATCGCGTCGGGATCGCTTGAGGTGAAGAAGCCGGCGCCCTGGATCGGCGGCAGCTGCGCAGGATCGCCCAGCACCAGCAGCGGACATTCGAACGACAGCAGGTCGCGGCCCATCTCGGCGTCGACCATCGAGCATTCGTCGATCACGATGAGTTTCGCCTTGGACGCCGGCGCGTCGTCCCACAGCTCGAAGCTCGGCTGCTCTACGCCCGATTCCCGCGCGCGATAGATCAACGAGTGAATGGTCGACGCGTTGTCGCAGCCCTTGTTGCGCATCACCAGCGCCGCCTTGCCGGTGAAGGCTGCGAATTTCACCTCGCCGTCAACGCCATCAGCAATGTACCGCGCCAGCGTGGTCTTGCCGGTGCCGGCAAAGCCGAACAGGCGGAACACCGGCGGCGTGCCGCTCTTGCCGGGTTTTGCTTTCAGCCAGTCGGCAACGGCTTTGAGCGCGGCATCCTGGTGCGGAGAGAAATTGGTCATGCGCCTTGAGGGAGAGGAGCCCGCGGATTGCGACTCGCAAGCCCCCAAATTAATCATTCGGCAGTTCCGATCAAGTCGACTTCCGCGGCGCGGAATTGGTATGCGCAACCGCCGCTAGACAGGGCCCGCGTGCCGATTACACTGACCGAAAAACAAGGTGGTCCCGGGAGAGACGTCATGAAATTCGGCATCTTCTATGAGCTGCAACTGCCGCGCCCGTGGGTCGAGGGCGACGAGCTGAAACTCTACCAGAATGCCCTGACACAGCTCGAGACCGCCGACCGCTGCGGCTATGACTACGCCTGGGTCGTCGAGCACCATTTCCTCGAGGAATATTCGCATTCGCCGGCGCCCGAATCCTTCCTCGCCGCGGCGAGCCAGCGGACCAAGCAGATCAGGCTCGGCCACGGCATCTTCCAGCTCACGACGAACCATCCCGCTCGCGTCGCCGAGCGCGTCGCGGTGCTCGATCTCCTGAGCAACGGCCGCTGCGAATTCGGCATGGGCGAAAGTGCCTCGATCACCGAGCTCACGCCATTCGGCCGCGACATGGAAACCAAGCGCGAGGTGTTCGAGGAGGCAGTCCAGGCGATCTTCCCGATGTTCACCAAGGTCGGCACCGAGCATCACGGCAAATACTTCGATATTCCGCTGCGCAATGTCGTGCCGAAGCCGGTGCAGAAGCCGCATCCGCCGCTGTGGATGGCCTGCTCGCAATTGCCGACCATCGAGCGAGCGGGCCAGAACGGGTTTGGCGCGCTCGGCTTCCAGTTCGTCAGTGCCGATGCGGCGCATGCCTGGGTGCATGCCTATTACAACGCCATCACCAAGCGGCTGAAGAAGCTCGCCGACTACGAGATCAACCCGAACATGGCCCTGGTGTCGTTCTTCATGTGCGCGAAGACCGACGAGGAAGCGCGCCGGCGCGCCGATGGCGCCACCTTCTTCCAGTTCGCGCTGCGTTATTACGGCCAGGGCCAGAACCGGGCGCGTCCGGCGCCGGGCACGGTCAACATGTGGGACGAGTACAACAAGTGGAAGCGCGAAAATCCGGAAGCACAGGAGGCGGCGCTGCGCGGCGGCCTGATCGGCTCGCCGGAAACGATTGCGAAAAAGCTGCGGCGCTTCCGCGCCTCGCATATCGATCAGGTGATCCTGCTCAACCAGGCCGGCAAGAACACCCATGCGGATATCTGCGAATCGCTGGAGCTGTTCGCCAGGGAAGTGATGCCGGAGTTTCGGCACGATCCCGAGCATGAGGAATGGAAGAAGGGCGTCATGAGCGGCGCGATCCAGCTCGAGGAGATCGACACCGCGGCGTTCACGGACCGCTACGGCAAGCTCGCAGTCAGCGTGTCGCCGCAGAAGGTCGCGGCGGGCTAAATCAGCCACGTATTCTCGAGCCAGCGCGAGCGCCCGGCGGTATGCCCGTCAGGCGCTCCATTTTTAACGAACCGTATTTTCCTTCTCCGCGAATACGTCGGCGGAGAAGAGCGTTGTCGTCGCGTCGAAAACAAAGAAATTCTGTGAGATTGCCGCCACGTGGCTTTCGCCCGACATTTGGCAGAATGCGGATTCTGCCGTTTCGGCGCATCGACTCGGGGAAAGACTATGTCGGATATTGCGGTCAAGGCATCGGAGCCCGCGCTCTCGCAGCGGGCGCTGTTGAACGAGGACTGGCTCGCGGTCGCGATCGGCCTCCTGGTGTTCGCGCTGGCGCTGTTTTCGGTCGGCGGCGTTGATCTGTTGGGCTGGGCGGTCACGACTTCGGTCTATACCGATATCGCAGGCGCGCTTACGCCGGTCGCCAAGGCCTATGCCCCGCTCGGCGGCGTTGTTTCCCTGCTGCTCACCTATGCGGCGCTGCTGCTCGTGCTCTCCATCGGCGTCAGCACGCTGGGCGCCGATGTCAGGAAATTTGCGACTGCCTTCACCGCTGTATTCGCCATCGCCTATGCGAGCTGGATTGTCGGCAGCTATGCCCATATCGCCGCGGTGACGCCGGCAGAACAACAGAAATTCGGTATCTCATGGTCGCTCAAGCTGACCAATGAAGGCGGCTTTGTCATCGCGCTGCTGTCGGGCCTCGTCATCGCCAACTTCTTCCCACGCTTTGCGGCGTGGCTGAAGGAAGCGATCCGCCCCGAGCTCTATGTCAAGATCGCGATCGTCATTCTCGGCGCCACGGTGGCGGTCACTGCCGCAGCTCGACTCAATCTAGCATCCTCGCTGCTCCTGCGCGGCGCGGCGGCGATCGTCGAGGCCTATCTGATCTACTGGGCGGTGATCTACTACGTCGCGCGCAAATGGTTCGGCTTCAGCCGCGAATGGTCGGTGCCTTTGGCCTCCGGCATATCCATCTGCGGCGTTGCGGCGGCAATTGCGACCGGCGGCGCAATACGGGCGCGGCCGGCGGTGCCAGTGCTGGTGTCGTCACTGGTCGTCGTGTTCGCGGTGGTCGAAGTGCTGATCCTGCCGTTCCTGGCCCAGACTTTCCTGTGGCAGGAGCCGCTGGTCGCAGGCGCCTGGATCGGGCTTGCGATCAAGACCGACGGCGCGGCGGTTGCGGGCGGCGGCATCACCGAGTCGCTGATCATGGCGAAAGCGGCGGCCGAGGGCATCAAATATCAACCGGGGTGGATTCTCGCGACAACGACCACGGTGAAGATCTTCATCGATATCTTCATCGGCATCTGGGCGTTCATCCTCGGCTACATCTGGACCAACCACATCGACAAGGGGCCGGATAAGGCGAAGGCCGGTGAAATCTGGCAGCGCTTCCCGAAATTCATTCTCGGCTTCATCCTGGTATTCGCGATCTCGCTCTGGCTAGCGGTCGGCACCACGCCCGACATCGCCAAGGCGCTGCCGGCGGCAGCTGGCGAGGCCAATGTGTTTCGGGTGATCTTCTTCATCCTGACCTTCTTCTCGATCGGCGTGCTCTCGGATTTCCGCAAGCTCTGGCAGCAGGGCTTCGGCAAGCTCGCCGCGGTCTATTTCATCAGCCTGTTCGGCTTCGTGATCTGGGTGGGGCTCTTGATCTCGTGGCTGTTCTTCTCCGGCTTCAAGCCGCCGCTCGCAAGCTGATCAAGCAACCTGATTTTTAGAAAGACGCACCATGTCGGAAACCGATCTCAGGGAAGAATTGAAGGCACCCGTCGAGCCGCTGCTCCCGATCGAGAAGAAGCTGATCGGCTGGAGTCTCGGGCTCGGCATCGCGTTCCTGATTGTGCTGATCGCGATCAATCATTTCGTGCCGATCAAGCTGTAGTGCTTCGAGCACATGTGTCAAAGAGGCCGGCGGAGACGCCGGCCGCTTTTGTTCGGATGGATGGCGTGATCAGTTCCCGCTGCTCATTTCATGATTAATGATTTACGACGAAAGTCGCCCAGAAGATTTTCGCCGCGCAAACCGACGCTCTAGCAACAAACATTGCGTCGTACGCATCTTCGACAGCGCGCGCATTGCTATTTTTGCAGGGCTCTCGACAGTTTCATGGCGTCGCACCATCATTTCTCCATCGCGTTTTCGCGGTTGGAGATCGGAATGAAGCGTCGGGAATTTCTGAAGCTGTCGCTGGCAGGCACAGCCGGCTTTGCGCTGTCGTCGCCGTTGCGCGCCGAAGAGTTGCCAAAGGCGATCCGCATCGGCACCCAGAAGGGCGGCTTCTTCCCGGCTGTTCGGGAGCGTCATACGCTGGAAGATACGTTCAAGCCGCTCGGCATCGACGTGCAATGGGTAGATTTCCAGTTCGGGCCGCCACTGTTGGAGGCCATCAATGTCGGCAGTGTCGATTTCGGCTATGTCGGCGACGCGCCGCCGATCTTCGCACAGGCGGCGAATGCGAGGGTCCGCTACGCTGCGGCGGTAAAGCAGGACGGAAATACGCAGGCCATCATCGTCCCGAAGGATTCCCCCATCAAGACGCTTGCCGACCTCAAGGGCAAGCGCATCGCCTACGGCAAGGGATCAAGCGCGCACAACCTGCTTGTCGCAGCACTGGAGAAAGCCGGAATCGCGTGGAGCGACATCGTCCCGACCCCGCTTGCGCCGTCAGATGCGACCGCAGCCTTCATAAAGGGCTCGATTGACGCTTGGTCGATCTGGGATCCCTATCTGGCGCTGGCGGAGTTGAAGGAAAATGCACGCGTGATCGTCTTCGACAAGGACGTTCACGATCCCTATGCCTTCTACATCGTTGGCGCTGATTTCGTCGAAAAATATCCCTCGCTTGTCGCGCGTCTTGACACGGTGTTTGCTGCTGAAGGCGTGTGGGCCAAGGCTCATCATGAGGATGTTGCGCAGGCGCAGGCCGCGGCCACCGGCGTCGATATCGAGGCGATCAGGCGCTTCGTCGATCGTTCGAACTACAAGGTTATCCCCGTCGATGACGAGGTGATCCGCAGCCAGCAGGCGGTCGCCGATCGCTTCGCGCGCCTCGGCCTGATCCCCAAGCCGGTCAGGGTCGCCGATATCGTCTGGAAATGGACGCCAGGCTCGTAAGGGTAATCGACAATCGGAGAGAGTTCATGCGTTGGTTTCAACGAACGGTCGCGGCAGCGGTGCTGTCGCTCAGCGCGGTCGCGGCAACGGTCGGCGCGAGCTACGGCCAGGACAAGGTCGTCCGCATCGGCTACCAGAAATATGGCAAGCTGGTCTTGTTGAAGGGCAGGGGCACGCTCGAGGGCAAGCTCAAGCCGCTTGGCTATAGCGTGGCCTGGACTGAATTTCCCTCCGGGCCCCCGCTGCTCGAAGCCCTCAATGTCGGCGCCATCGATTTCGGCATCACGGGCGAGACGCCACCGATCTTTGCGCAAGCCGCCGGCGCGCCGCTGGTCTATCTCGCCTACGATCCGCCGGCTCCACGTGGCGAAGCGATCCTGGTGCCGAAGGACAGCCCGCTCAAATCGGTCGCTGATCTTCGCGGCAAGAAGGTCGCGCTGAACAAGGGCTCGAACGTCCATTACCTGCTGGTGCGGGCCCTGGAGCAGGCCGGGCTGAAATATACCGACATCCAGCCAGTGTTTTTGGCGCCGGCGGACGCGCTCGCCGCCTTCACGCGCGGCTCGATCGATGCCTGGGTGATCTGGGACCCCTATGAGGCGGCGGCCGAAGCCTCCACCGGCGCGCGCATCCTCACGGACGGCACCGGACTCGTCTCCAATTACCAATTCTATTTCTCGTCCCGGAAATTCCTGACCGAGAATCCGAAGGCCACGGATATCGTGCTGGAAGCTCTCAACGAGGCTGATGACTGGGCGAAGAACAATATCGACGCGGTCGCCGAACAGTTGAGCCCGTCGGTGGGGCTGCCGGCTGCGGTGCTTGCCGCGTCGCTCAAGCGCGAGTCCTATGGGATCCTGCCGATCAGCAACGAGGTGATCGCAAGCCAACAGCGCATCGCCGACACGTTCTATGCGCTCGGCCTGGTGCCAAAGGCCATCACCGTGTCGGACCTTCAACGCAAACCCGGATCCTGATCATGGCCGCGCAAAAAGCCCCGAAGGCCAACATCCTCTGGTTCCTGCCGACTCATGGCGATGGCCGCCATCTCGGTACTTCGATCGGCGGCCGTGACGTCAATTTCAACTACCTGCGCCAGGTGGCACAGGCGGCCGATCAGCTCGGCTATTTCGGCGTGCTGCTGCCCACGGGACGTAGTTGCGAGGATTCCTGGATCGTCGCCTCCAGCGTCGCGCCGTTTACCGAGCGGCTGCGCTACCTCGTCGCGGTTCGGCCGGGCTTGCAATCGCCGACCGTCGCCGCGCGCATGACGGCGACGCTCGACCGCATTACCAATGGCCGCCTGCTGATCAACGTCGTCACCGGCGGCGATCCCGTCGAGAACAAGGGCGACGGCATCTTCCTCGATCATGACGCGCGCTACGCCGTGACGCGTGAGTTCCTCGGCGTCTACAGCGATCTCCTCGCCGGCAAGACCGTCGATTTTAATGGCGAGCACATCCGCATCGAGGACGGACGGCTCTTGTTCGAGCCGGTGCAATCGCCGCGTCCGCCGCTTTATTTCGGCGGATCGTCGGATGCCGGCATCGATGTCGCGGTCGATCATGTCGAGAAATATCTCACCTGGGGCGAGCCGCCGGCGCAGGTCACCGAAAAGGTCGCGCGCGTGAAGGCTGCGGCGGCCGGGCGCGGGCGGCCGCTTTCGTTCGGCATCCGCTTGCATGTGATCGTGCGCGAGACCAATGCGGAAGCCTGGGCCGCGGCCGATGATCTGATCAAGCACGTCACCGACGACACCATCGCTTCGGCGCAGAAGATCTTCGCCCGTATGGACTCCGTGGGACAGCAGCGCATGGGGCAACTCCATGGCGGCCGGCGCGACAAGCTCGAGATCAGCCCGAACCTCTGGGCCGGCGTTGGTCTCGTGCGCGGCGGCGCGGGCACGGCGCTGGTCGGCGATCCCGAAACCGTCGCGGCGCGGATCAAGGAGTATCAGGACATCGGCATCGATACCTTCATCCTGTCCGGTTACCCGCATCTGGAGGAAGCCTATCGCTTCGCCGAGCTGGTGTTCCCGCTGCTCAAGCTCGAACGCACCGGCAACGTGACGCCGCTGCGCGCCAACACCGGGCCGTTCGGTGAGACCATCGCGGGCGAGCATCGTCCGCAGCAGAGAGCCTCGCAATCATGAGCCTGATCGAAAGTCTTCCGCGCGTCCGCGCACTGCGCTCGCCGCGCGCCGACGGCCTGATCCCATGGATATTGCCGCTCGCCATCGTCGTGATCTGGCAAATCTCCTGCGCGACAGGTTTTGTGTCGGACCGGGTGCTGCCGGCGCCGAGCGATGTGGTGCGTGCTGGCTGGAAACTGCTTCTGTCCGGCGAGCTCGAAAACAATATCTGGGTCAGCTTCTGGCGCGCTGGGATTGGCTTCGTGATCGGCGGCAGCATCGGCTTCGCCTTCGGGCTTGCCAACGGCCTGTCGGAGCTTTCTGGCAAGCTCACCGACACCACCTTGCAGATGGTGCGTAACGTGCCGCACCTTGCGCTGATCCCGCTTGTGATCCTCTGGTTCGGCATCGACGAGGCCGCAAAGCTGTTCCTGGTGGCGCTCGGGGTGTTCTTCCCGATCTATCTCAACACCCTGCACGGCATCCGCACCGTCGATCCGCAACTGATCGAGATGGGCCGCATCTACGGCATGGGCGATGGCGAGCTGTTTCGCCGCGTGATCTTTCCGGGCGCCTTGCCGTCGATTTTCGTGGGCTTGCGTTTCGCGCTCGGCATCATGTGGCTGACCTTGATCGTGGCCGAAACCATCGCCGCCAATTCGGGCCTCGGCTACATGGCGATGCAGGCCCGGGAGTTCATGCAGACCGATGTCGTGGTGCTCTCCATCCTGATCTACGCCCTGCTGGGCAAGCTCGCCGACAGCGCCTCGCGCGCGCTGGAACGGCTGACGCTCGCCTGGCATCCCGCATTCCGCAAAGCCTGAGAGTTGAAGATGCAGGAAGCACTGCGATTTGATCCCATCGCCGCCGAAGCCGTGGCGCGGGAGGACTTCCTTGAACAGGCGCGCACCGCACGGCATCCCGCGAAAGGCGCCCGGCGCGGGCTTTCCCTGACCATCAGGGGCTTGCGCAAATCCTACGGCGACAACGCCGTGCTGCGCGGCATCGATCTGCATATCCCGTCGGGCCAGTTCGTCGCGATCGTCGGCCGCAGCGGTTGCGGCAAGAGCACGCTGCTTCGGCTGATCGCCGGGCTCGAAAAGCCGGATGAGGGAACCATCGCCTTCGGCGAGGAGGCGCGCCGCGAGGACATCCGCGTGATGTTCCAGGAGCCGCGGCTGCTACCGTGGTCGCGGGTGCTCGGCAATGTCGAGGTCGGTCTCGGCACAGACCGCAGCCTGGCTGACGCCAAGGCCCGCGCGGCGCAGGCGCTGGTTGAAGTCGGTCTCGACAGCAAGCGCGGGCAATGGCCCGCGGAGCTTTCCGGCGGGCAGAAGCAGCGCGTGGCGCTGGCCCGGGCGCTGGTGAGCCAGCCGCGCGTGCTCGCCTTCGACGAGCCTCTGGGCGCGCTCGATGCGCTGACGCGGATTTCGATGCAGCAGCTGCTGGAGCGGGTGTGGCGCGACCAGGGCTTTACCGCGATCCTGGTGACGCACGACGTCGCCGAGGCCGTCGCCCTGGCCGATCGTGTGCTGATCATCGAGGAGGGCCGCATCGCCCATGACCTCGATGTCGCCATCACCCGGCCGCGCGAGCGGGGCGCGAGCGATCTGGCCGCGCTGGAGGGAACGATCCTGCGCGAGCTGTTGCGCGGCGGAGAGGATGCATCATCGTGAGTGAGAACGCCGTGAACGAGATTATCCGTCTTGCCGAACGCGACCGCGAGGCTTCGCCCGCCTATTTTCGTGCCGCGATGCGCCGCCTCGTCGGCGGTGTCAGCGTGATTACGGCGGGAGCCGGAAACGACATCTCGGGCATGACGGTGACCTCCGTGTCGTCGCTGTCGGCCGATCCGCCCTCGCTGATCGTCAGCGTCAATCGCGCGTCGTCCTCATGGCCGCTGCTCAGGCAACATCGCCATTTTGGGGTCAACATCCTCAATGCCGATCAGGCCGATATCGCCGAGCGGTTTAGCGGTAAGGACGGGCTGAAGGGCGCCGAACGTTTTGCCGGCGCCGATTGGATCGAGCGTGCGTCGGGCGCGCGGCTGCTTTCCGGCGCGCTGGCGGCGATCGAATGCGAGGCGGAGGACATCATCGAGCGGCACTCGCATGCGATCATCATCGGCCGGGTGCTGCATGTGGAGCTTTCTGCCGACGATGCCGCGCTCGCCTACTGGCATGGGAAC
>DATHMA010000149.1:0-2681 GCA_035487555.1 Bradyrhizobium sp.
ACTTCGGTGAGGTGAAAGGCGCTTCGAACGTCAACTACACGACTCAAAACGGCAAGGTCACAACTGCTTCTTACGTTGCCACCGCGAAATTCGAGAATGGGGAAGGACGTATCACGGCGCGCCTCATTCAGTCTCCGGCCGGTCAATGGCAGTTCTTGCTGTTCCAGGTCAATTCACCTTTCTTTCTTCAGTGACCGGGCCGCGTCTGGACGCGCCAGCTGCGAACCAGAACCGTCCAGCGACGTGTGGCTCGAAAAGCCAGATGTTGCACGCGCCTGCAATCGGATTGGCATCTCCACCTGCGCGCATTAACGTCCGCCAAGAAGGCTGGCCGCCTGAACGTCGGTTGGCCGGAAGGTGCAGGAAGATGCCGACATGAAGCTATACTACGCGCCGGGCACGATATCGCTGATGCCCCATGTCGCCTTGCTCGAGAGCGGTCTTTCCTTTGTCGCCGTAAGGGTTGATGAAGCCAGCAAGAAGATTGCGGATGGCGGGGACTACAACGCCATAAACCCGTTGGGCTATCTGCCAGCCCTGGTGCTCGATGATGGCCGCGTACTGCTTGAGGCCGCCGCGATCGCCCAGTACATCGCGGACCGCGATTCGACGGGAAGGCTCGCTCCACCGCACGGAACCATCGAGCGGGCTAGACTTCAGGCATGGCTGAACTTTCTCTCCAGCGAAATGCACAAGGGAGGTCTTGGCCCGCTGTTCTACACGGCGCTGGACGAGCGAGCGAAGGATGTTTTCCGCGAGCGGTTGAGGGCGCGCTTCGCCTTTGTCGACCAGCACCTCGCTACGCGCGAGTATCTGTTGGGCAAGGAGTACTCAATTGCCGACGTCGGCCTGTATGCGATAACGGGCTGGACGCCTCGTGTCGGCTTTGACATTCGCGCCTACCCGAACCTGATCGCGCATCACGCCGGGATCGCCAATCGTGACGCTGTACGTGAAGTTCATCGGATCGAGGGGCCGATTCCGGCATGACCCCTGGACGGTGCTCACGCGCGCCGATACGGCGCGTAGCGGGGTATCCAGACCTTGGCACGGATGCGTTGCTCGATCTGGTCGATCGGAACGTCGCCGGCGAGCCCTTCCTTGTGCGCCTGCAGCGCCACGGCGAGGGCGACCGTCACCGCGGTCTCGCGCAGCGCGCTGACCGGGGGCAGCAGGTTGTGTTTCGGGTTGTCGCGGGCCGGCGAAGAGCTGGCGAGCGCCTTGGCCGCGGCCATGAACATCCCGTCGCTGACGCGTCCGGCGCCGACGGCGAGCGCGCCGAGGCCGACGCCCGGGAAGATGTAGGAGTTGTTGGTCTGGTCGATCTTGAAACGGGCGCCGTCGCGCGGGATCGGCGGGAACGGGCTGCCGACGCCGATCAGGGCGCGGCCTTCGGTCCAGGCCTCGATGTCGACGGGAGTCGCTTCCTCGCGCGAAGTCGGATTGGAGAGCGGGAAGATCACCGGCCGCTTGTTGCACTCGGCCATCGCGCGGACGATCGGCTCGGAGAAGGCGCCGGCCTGGCCCGAGACACCGATCAACACCGTGGGCTTCGCGTTGCGCACGACGTCGAGCAGTCCGACCTTGTCGGGATGGCTGAGCTTCCAGTCCGCAATTGCGTTCTTCTTCTGGAGGAAGGGCAGCTGGAACGGCGCCAGCCCCGTCATGCCTTCGACCAGCAGCCCGTCGCGGTCGACCATGAAGAAGCGCGTCGCCGCCTCGCTGTCAGAAACACCCGCATCGCGCATGGCGGCGCGGATCAGGCCGGCGATGCCGCAGCCTGCGGAGCCGGCGCCGAGCACGGCCACGCGCTGCTCCGTGAGCGGCACGCCGGTGACATTGATGGCGGCGAGCAAGGTTCCGGTTGCGACCGCGGCGGTGCCCTGAACGTCGTCATTGAAGGTGCAGAGCCGGTCGCGATAACGCTCGAGCAGGCGCGTCGCGTTGTTCTTGGCGAAGTCCTCCCATTGCAGCAACACGCGCGGCCAGCGCTTCACCACGGCCGTGACGAAAGCCTCGACGAAATCATCGTACTCCTGGCCGCGCACGCGCTCATGGCGCCAGCCGACATAGAGCGGATCGGCCAGGCAGTCGGGATTGTCGGTGCCGACATCGAGCAGGATCGGCAGCGTGGTTGCGGGATGCAGGCCGCCGCAGCCGGTATAGAGCGCGAGCTTGCCGATCGGGATGCCCATGCCGCCGGCGCCCTGGTCGCCGAGGCCGAGAATGCGCTCGCCGTCAGTGACGACGATGGCCTCGACCTTGTCGAAGCGCGGCTGCGCAAAGATTTGATCGATCCGGTCCTTGTGCGGGATCGAGAGAAACAGCCCGCGCGGCTTGCGGAACAGGCGGCTGAACTGCTGGCAGCCGGCGCCGACGGTCGGCGTATAGACGATCGGCAGCAGCTCTTCCAGATTGGAGACCAGCAGCGCGTAGAACAGCGTCTCGTTGGTGTCCTGCAGCTCCCGAAGCACGGCATAGCGCTCGATATCGGTTTCATAGCCGCGCAGCGCCTGCAGGCGGCGCGACACCTGCTCGTCCAAGGTCGCGACATTGGGCGGCAGCAGGCCGTGAAGGTCGAACGCCTCGCGCTCGCTCTCGGAGAAGGCCGTGCCCTTGTTGAGCTGGGGATCGGCCAGCAACTCATAGCCGCTTAGCGCCGTGGTTACGAAAGCTGGCGT
>DATHMA010000150.1:0-23520 GCA_035487555.1 Bradyrhizobium sp.
CTTGCGCGAGAGATAGCGCGTCTCGACCGGAAAGGCGCGGCCCTCGCTTTCGACCACCGGCGCATCACCGAGCAGCTCAGCGACCCGCGCGCCGTCGAGCGTAGCCGACATCACCAGCAGCCGCAAATCCTCGCGCAAGCCGGTTTGCGCATCGCGCGCCAGAGCGAGGCCCAGATCGGCATCGAGCGAGCGCTCGTGAAACTCGTCGAACAGCACGGCGGCAACACCATCGAGCTCGGGGTCGTCGAGGATCTGGCGCGAGAAAATGCCTTCGGTGACGACCTCGATCCGCGTCGCACGCGATATCTTAGAGCCGAAGCGGACGCGATAGCCGACGGTCTCGCCCGCGCGTTCGCCCAGCGTCTTCGCCATCCGCTCGGCACTGGCGCGCGCCGCGATCCGCCGCGGCTCCAGCACGATGATCTTCTTTCCTTTGGCCCAGGCCGCATCGAGCAGCGCCAGCGGCACCCGCGTCGTTTTGCCGGCGCCGGGCGGCGCCACCAGCACGGCGGCGTTGTTCCGTTCGAGCGTGCGCGCGAGATCGTCGAGCACCGCGTCGATCGGAAGGGGCGTGTCGAAGCTTCGGGGCAATCAAGGCTCCTCTTCCCCTCTCCCCTTGTGGGAGAGGGTGGCTTCGCGAAGCGAAGACGGGTGAGGGGTATGTCTCCGCGGATGCAGACCCCTCATCCGGCGCCGTAGCCGATGCAAAGCATCGGCGTTCTAGCTCTAAGAACGGCGGCCGAAGGCCGCCTACGCCACCTTCTCCCACAAGGGGAGAAGGGAAGAAAGGCGCATTACGTTTTCCGCTCCAGCGGCGGACGGCCGACGCTCTCGTACGTGAAGCCGTTGGCTTCCATGTCTTCAGGCCGGTAGATGTTGCGCAAATCGATCACGACCGGCTGCGCCATCTCCTGCTTCAGCCGCTCCAGATCGAGCGTACGGTACTGCACCCACTCGGTGACCACCACCATCGCATCCGCGCCTTTGACGCAGTCATAGGGGTCGTCGACATATTCGATGTTGGGCAGTTCCTTGCGCGCCTGTTCCATGCCGACCGGATCATGCGCTCGGACCCTGGCGCCCATGTCGAGGAGGCCCGTGACCAGCGGGATCGACGGCGACTCGCGCATATCGTCGGTGTCGGGCTTGAAGGTGAGGCCGAGCACGGCCACCGTCTTGCCGCGCAGCGAGCTGCCTACGGCGTTCGACACCTTGCGCGCCATCGCGCGCTTGCGGTTGTCGTTGACGCTCAGCACCGCTTCGACAATGCGAAGCTGCACGTCATAATCCTGCGCGATCTTGACCAGGGCGCGGGTGTCTTTCGGGAAGCACGAGCCGCCGAAGCCGGGACCTGCATGCAGGAACTTGCTGCCGATGCGGTTGTCGAGCCCGATGCCGCGCGCCACCTCCTGCACATCCGCGCCGACCTTCTCCGCAAGATCGGCCATCTCGTTGATGAAGGTGATCTTGGTCGCGAGGAACGCGTTCGCCGCGTATTTGATCAGTTCCGCGGTGCGACGCTTGGTGAACATCAACGGCGCCTGGTTCAACGACAGCGGCCGGTAGACATCGCTGAGCACCTTGCGGCCGCGCTCGTCCTCGGTGCCGACCACGATGCGATCGGGGAATTTGAAATCGCGGATCGCAGCGCCCTCGCGCAGGAACTCCGGATTGGACGCGACCACGACATCAGCGGACGGATTGGTTTCGCGGATGATCCGCTCCACCTCGTCGCCGGTGCCGACGGGCACGGTCGATTTGGTCACCACCACCGTGAACCCGCTCAGCGCTGCCGCGATCTCGCGCGCGGCGGCGTAGACGTAAGAGAGGTCCGCATGACCATCGCCGCGGCGCGACGGCGTGCCGACCGCGATGAACACGGCATCGGCCTCCGCCACCGGTCCCTTGAGGTCGGTGGTGAAATCGATCCGCTTGGCCTTGACGTTCGACGCCACCAGCATGTCGAGTCCGGGCTCGAAGATCGGAATCTCGCCCCGGTGCAGGGCTTCGATCTTGCTCGAGTCCTTGTCCACGCAGGTAACCTGGTGGCCGAAATCCGCAAAGCAGGCGCCGGAGACCAGCCCCACATAGCCCGTGCCAATCATGGCAATCCGCATGGAATAACCCGTCCCTAATGGTTAATGCGACCGCCTCTTAAAACATTTGCCCGCATAGGGGGAAGGGCAAAAACGGCATATCCCTTGAATGAATAAAGGGGACAGAAACCGCTTCGCCCCATGATGACGCGTTAACGCGCCGAAGAGAGACAGGGATGACTGCAAACGGCACAAAGGCCGAGGCCCGCGTCGACTGGGTCGACTACGCCAAGGGCATCTGCATCGTCATGGTGGTGATGATGCATTCGGTGCTGGGGGTCGAACTGGCCGCCGGCGAAACCGGCTTCATGCATGCGGTCGTGATGTTCGCCAAACCGTTCCGCATGCCCGACTTCTTCCTGATTTCCGGGCTTTTCTTAGCCTTCGTGATCGATCGGGACTGGCGGCTTTATCTCGACCGCAAGGTCGTGCACTTCGCCTATTTCTACGTGCTGTGGGTGACGATCCAGTTCGGCTTCAAGGCGCCCGCCTTTGCCGCGGAACAAGGCTGGCCCCATGTCGGCGTCGAATATCTGGAATCCTTCATCGAGCCGTTCGGAACACTCTGGTTCATCTACCTGCTGCCGATTTTCTTCGTTGTCATAAAACTGACACGCAATGTGCCAGCGATTCTGGTCTGGGGTGCGGCCGCATTGCTCGAGAGCGCGCATGTCGCGACCGGCTGGACCGCGATCGACGAATTCTGCGCGCGATTCGTCTACATCTATTCCGGCTATCTCTTTGCCGATTACGTCTTCGCGCTATCGAGCCGGGCGCGGGCGTATCCGGTGATGGCGCTCGGCGGCCTCGCACTGTGGGCGTTCGTCAATGGTTCGCTTGCGGCGATCGGCGTCAGCGAAGAGCCGATCATCTCGCTGGCGCTAGGATTGAGTGGGGCCTGCGCGATCATCATCATCGGCACCTTGCTCGCGCTCATGCACTGGCTCAACTTCCTGCGCTTCTGCGGCGAGCATTCGATCGTGATCTATCTCGCCTTCTTCCTGCCGATGGCCTCGACGCGAACGCTGCTGCTCAAGACCGGGATCGTCCACGACATCGGCCTGGTCTCGGTGATCGTCACGGTGGTCGGCGTTGCCGGCTCGCTGTTGATCTGGCGTGCCGCGCTGTGGGCGCGTGCGAACTTCCTGTTCGAACGCCCCGACGCGTTCTGGATCGCGCCGAAAAAGGCCGCGCCCAAGCTGCAAGCGGCGGAATAGTCGAACGGTCAGACTTCCAGGTACAGCGCACCGCTGGTGCGGCCACTTTCGAGCTCGGCGTGCGCCTGTCCCGCTTCGCTCAAGCGATAGGCCTTGCCGGTTACCCTCAATACATCGCCGGCGATTGCGGTGAGCACGGCCTCCGCGGCGACGGCATAGGCAGCCGTGTCGTTCATGTAGGCCATCACACTCGGGCGGGCGAGCATCAGGCTTCGACGCGGCCCGAGATCGAGCACGTCGAGCGGCGGAATCGGACCGCCCGACTGGCCGATGCTCGCCACCACTCCGAATGGCCGAACGCAGGCGAGCGTTTTGGCCAGCGTCGCACCGCCCACGCCGTCATAGGCGACATCGACACCACGCCCATTGGTCAATTCGGCCACCCGAGCCGCAAAATCGGCGTCGCGCCCGACAATGACATGCCGCGCGCCGGCCTGACGCGCGATCTCGGCCTTGGCTTCTGAACCAACGGTGCCGATCACGGTTGCGCCGAGATGCACGGCCCAGCGGGTCAGAAGCTGACCGAGCCCACCGGCCGCGCTGTGCGCCAATATCGTCGTGCCGGAACCGACCGGATAGACCCGGTGCAGCAACATGTGCGCCGTGATCCCCTTGACGAACACGGAGGCGACTTGCACGTCCGAAAGCGCTGATGGCAACTGGATGGCGCGCCAGGCGGGCAAGTTGCGTTCCGACGCGTAAGCGCCCACCGGCGCACCCGCATAGGCGACGCGGTCGCCGACCGAAATCGACGTGACGTGGGGGCCGACGCCGGCAACCACCCCGACACCTTCGACACCTGGAATATTGGCCGGTGGCATCGGATAGAGCCCGGATCGTTGGTAGACGTCGACATAGTTCACGCCAATCGCGGTCTGGCGGAGGCGTATCTCACCGTCGGCAGGCGGCGGCAATTCCACATCTGCGATCTCGAACTGCTCGACGCCGCCAGGTGTCCTGACGCGAACGACCTTGGTCGTGGCCATGAAATTTCCCTTTCTATCTATGCGGCCAGGACTATGGCGACCGCAGGGGATATGCGAAACTGCCCAAATCTTCATTCTAGTTGTGAGATTTTGCACAATGTCAGATTGGGAGGATATTCGCCACTTCGTGGCACTGGCGCGCGAAGGCACGCTCTCCGCGGCGGCCCGCACGCTCGGCGTCGACCACGCCACCGTGGCGCGGCGGGTGGCGGCGCTGGAAACATCCACCGGGCTCAAGCTGGTCGACCGCCGCGCACGAACCACGACGCTGACCGAGGACGGAAAACGCATCGCCACCGTCGCTGCCCCGATGGAAGAGGCCGCCTTCGCGCTCGGCCGCGCGGCGCAAGCTGCAAAACCCGGCATTGATGGCGAGGTTTCGATCAGCGCACCACCAAACTTCGCAAGCTCGGTGATCGCCCCGCAACTGGTCCGGTTGCGACACCTGCACCCTGGTATCCGTCTCAAGCTGATCGGCGAGAAGCGCCGCGCATCGCTCAGTCGCCGAGAGGCGGACGTGGCGCTGCGGCTGATGCGTCCCGCCGAGGCCGGCCTGTTCGTGCGCAGGATCGGCAGTTTCGGCTTCAGCCTTTATGGCGCACCGGCCTATCTGGAAAAAACGCCGCCCCACGCCTTCGCATTCATCGGCTATGACGCCTCCATGGCCGAGTCGCCGCAGGAGGTCTGGCTCAGCACGATCATCGGCGAACGCGAAGTCGTGCTGCGCACCAATGATCTGGAAACACAGGTCGCTGCCGCTCGCTCCGGCCTCGGCATCGCCGCGTTGCCGCACTATCTCGGCGACGGCGATCCTCGCCTGCAACGCCATGTCGTGACGCAGAAGCCGATCAACCGTGACGTCTGGCTTGTGGTGCATCGCGACCTACGCCAGGTCCCTGCCGTGCGCGCGGTGATGGAATTCCTCGTGAACTGCCTCAAACCACGATGACAAGCTAAAAATCCGGTGCGCGACGCGGCAGAGACGGGTGTCAATGGCGGCAAAAATCCCTACATTGCCGCCATGCCGAAATCCCCGCAAAAAGCAGCCGCTCCAAAACCCGCCGCCAAGCCGGTTCCCGCCACAGCGCCCGCGAAAGCCCAAGAGAAAGCTTCCGCCAAGGGCGACCACGTCTTCCTGGTCGACGGCTCGTCCTATATTTTCCGCGCCTATCACGCGCTGCCGCCGCTCAACCGCAAATCCGACGGGCTGCAGGTCAATGCCGTGCTCGGCTTCTGCAACATGCTGTGGAAGCTGCTCCGCGACATGCCCGAGGACAACCGGCCGACGCATCTGGCCATCATCTTCGACAAGTCGGAAATCACCTTCCGCAACAAGCTCTATCCCGACTACAAGGCGCACCGGCCGCCGGCGCCGGATGATCTGATCCCGCAATTCGGCTTGATCCGCGACGCGGTGCGCGCCTTCGACCTGCCTTGCCTGGAGCAGAACGGTTTCGAAGCCGACGATCTGATCGCGACCTATGCGCGGCTCGCGACCGAGCGCGGCGCCAGCACGACCATTGTGTCTTCCGACAAGGACTTGATGCAGCTCGTGACCGACAAGGTCGTGATGTTCGACACCATGAAGGATCGCCGCATCGGTATCCCAGAGGTGATCGAGAAATTCGGCGTGCCGCCGGAGAAGGTGGTCGAAGTGCAGGCGCTGGCCGGCGACTCCACCGATAACGTGCCCGGCGTGCCCGGCATCGGCATCAAGACCGCCGCGCAGCTCATTGTGGAATATGGCGACCTGGAGCAGCTTCTGTTCCGCGCCACCGAGATCAAGCAGCCGAAACGACGCGAGGCCCTGATCGAGAATGCCGAGAAGGCGCGGATTTCGCGCAAGCTCGTGCTGCTCGACGACAAGGTCGATCTCGAAGTGCCCCTTGATGACCTCACGGTGCAGGAGCCCGACGCGCGCAAGCTGGTCGCGTTCCTCAAGGCGATGGAGTTTTCGACGCTGACCAAGCGCGTCGCGGAATTTTCCGAGATCGATCCGTCTGACGTCACGGCCGACATCGGTAGCAAGAACGGTGGCGCGGCGGCGCCTGCACCAGCAAAGCCGGCGGTCAGTTCCGGCGATCTTTTCGCGGCCGCCTCGCCCGCGGCTGCGAAGACCGGTACCGGCGGCAAGGAAGACAAGGCGTCCAGCCTCAAGGGCACGCCGATCTCGCTCGCGGAGGCTCGCAAAGAGGCCGCGCGAAAACTGCCGTTCGATCGCACGAAATATCAGACCATTCACAAGCTGGATCAGTTGCACGCCTGGATCGCCCGCGCGCGCGGCGCCGGCCGCTTCGTGATCGATGCCAAGGCAAGCTCGATCGACCCGATGCAAGCAGACATCTGCGGCATCGCGCTTTCGCTGGCGCCGAACGACGCGGCTTACGTGCCCCTGGCGCACAAGCAGGCGGGCGGCGGTGCCGGCCTGTTCGACGCCGGTCTCGCGCCCGACCAGATTGGGGAAGACGAGGCGCTGCAAGCGCTGAAGCCGCTGCTGGAATCCGCGGGCATTCTCAAGATCGGCTTCAATATCAAATTCAACGCGGTGATGTTTGCGCAGGCCGGCATCACGCTGCGCAACTATGACGACGCGCAGCTGATGAGCTATTCGCTCGATGCTGGCCGCAACGCGCACTCCCTCGACACGCTCTCTGATCTGTGGCTCGGCCATTCGACGATTGCGCATGGCGACCTGATCGGCAGCGGCAAGGGCAAGCTCACCTTCGACCAGGTCGCGATCGACAAGGCGACGGAATTTTCCGCCGAAAGCGCCGACGTGATCATGCGCCTCTGGCGCGTGTTGAAGCCGCGCCTTGTCGCCGACCGCATGACGACTGTGTACGAGACGCTGGAGCGGCCGCTGGTCTCCGTGCTGGCGCGGATGGAGCGGCGCGGCATCTCGATCGACCGCCAGGTGTTGTCGCGTCTCTCGGGAGATTTCGCCCAGACGGCCGCGCGGGTCGAGGCCGAGATCCAGGAGATCGCGGGCGAGCCGGTCAATGTCGGCAGCCCCAAACAGATTGGCGACATCATCTTCGGCAAGATGGCATTGCCGGGCGGCACCAAGACCAAGACCGGTGCGTGGTCAACCACCGCGCAGGTGCTCGACGATCTCGCCGAGCAGGGCCACGACTTCCCGAAGAAAATCCTGGAGTGGCGGCAGGTCTCGAAGCTGAAATCGACCTATACCGATGCGCTGCCGACCTACGTCAATCCGCAGACGCATCGCGTGCATACGACCTACGCGCTGGCAGCGACCACCACGGGCCGGCTGTCGTCGAACGAACCGAACCTGCAGAACATCCCGGTTCGCACCGAGGACGGCCGAAAAATCCGTCGCGCCTTCATCGCGACACCAGGCCACAAACTGGTGTCGGCGGACTATTCGCAGATCGAGCTGCGGCTACTTGCTGAAATCGCCGACGTGCCGTCGCTACGCCAGGCGTTCCGCGACGGTCTCGACATTCACGCCATGACGGCGTCCGAAATGTTCGGCGTGCCGATCAAGGACATGCCGAGTGAAGTGCGGCGCCGTGCCAAGGCGATCAATTTCGGCATCATCTACGGCATCTCCGCGTTTGGCCTCGCCAACCAGCTTGGCATCGCGCGCGAGGAAGCCTCCGCCTACATCAAGAAATATTTCGAGCGCTTCCCCGGCATCCGCGCCTATATGGACGAGACCAGAGAGTTTTGTCGCAGATACGGCTATGTCAGCACGCTGTTCGGCCGGAAGTGCTATTACCCCGACATCAAGGCCTCCAACGCCTCGATCCGCTCCTTCAACGAGCGCGCCGCGATCAACGCGCGACTACAGGGCAGTGCCGCCGACATCATCCGCCGTGCCATGATCCGCATCGAAGATACGCTCGCCGAGAAAAAGCTCTCGGCGCAGATGCTGCTCCAGGTGCATGACGAATTGATCTTCGAGGTGCCGGACGGCGAGGTCGCCGCCACGCTGCCGGTGGTGCAGCGTGTGATGCAGGACGCGCCTTTCCCCGCCGTCATGCTCTCGCTGCCGCTGCAAGTCGACGCACGTGCGGCGAACAATTGGGACGAGGCGCACTGAGCTCCCCGGAGGAGCGAGCGTGAACGAGATCGGTCCACTGCTCGCCTTTGTCGTGACGGCGCTGGTCATTGAGATCACGCCAGGCCCGAACATGACCTATCTCGCCGCGCTGTCGCTATCGAGCGGCGCCCGCACGGGCTTTGCGGCAGTCGCCGGCATTGCCCTGGGACTTATGACCTATGGCCTCATCGCGACATTCGGCCTGACGACGATTATCGATAAATCGCCCCTGCTGTACGGCCTGCTGCGCTGGGGCGGCGTGCTCTATCTGCTATGGCTCGCCTGGGACACATGGTCCATCGGCAGAAATGCGGCCTCTTCGGATGAGGTCAACGAGCGGCCATGGCCGGCGTTTCGACGCGGCCTGATCACCAATCTCCTCAATCCAAAAGCCGCCGTGTTCTACATCGCCGTGCTGCCGGAATTTATCCGATCCGATAACGGCTCCGTGATGCGGCAAACGCTGCTGCTCAGCATCATCTACGTCGCGATCGCGACGCTGATCCACGCGACCATCGTGGCACTTGCGGGCTCACTGCAATCCGTCCTCGTCACCGCCAATAACCGCCGGATCGTCCGGCGCAGCTTCGCGCTGATGCTGGTCGGCATCGCCTTCTGGTTTGCCCTGTCCACCGGGCGCGCCGGCTCATCCTGAAATATTTGGCCATCTCCCATGCGATCTTCGGAATGGTTTCGCGGCACCTCGCGCGCTACAATGACTTCCATCCCCCCGCGAGTCCCAACATGCCCGCCACATCCTCCCTGCTCGGTTTCGCCCTGATTTCGCTTGGCCTGGTGCTGACACCAGGGCCGAACATGATCTATCTGATCTCGCGCTCGATCACGCAAGGCGCCGCGGCCGGTATCGTTTCGCTTGGCGGCGTGGCGCTGGGCTTTGTGTTCTACATGCTGTGCGCGGCGTTCGGCATCACGGCGCTGTTGTTCGCCGTGCCTTATGCGTACGACGCGCTGCGCTTTGCCGGTGCGGCCTATCTGCTCTGGATGGCGTGGCAGGCGGTCAAGCCCGGCGGGCGCTCGCCGTTCCAGGTGAAGAAGCTCGCGGTCGATAGCCCGCGCAAGCTGTTCGCGATGGGCTTCGTCACCAACCTCCTGAACCCGAAGATTGCGATGCTGTATCTGGCGCTGCTGCCGCAGTTCATCGATCCCGCGGCCGGGAGCGTGCTGTTTCAGTCGGTTGTGCTGGGCTCGATCCAGATCGTCATCAGCGTCAGCGTGAATGCGATGATCGCGCTCGGCGCCGGATCGACTGCGCTATTCCTCGCAGAGCGACCGACCTGGATGCTGGTGCAGCGCTATCTGATGGGCACCGTGCTCACGGGCCTCGCCGTGCGGATGGCGTTCGAGGCGCGGAAGGCCTGATTTTCTTCACCTCGCCCCGCCTGCGGGGAGAGGTCGGATTGCGAAGCAATCCGGGTGAGGGGGCTCTCCGCGAGTCCAATTCTCACCATTCGCGTTGAGACAGCCCCTCACCCCAACCCTCTCCCCGCAAGAGCGGGGAGAGGGAGAAGCGGCGCGACGCGCAACTTCAATCCAGCTTCGCTTCCATCCCGCGCTTCACTCCCGGGCGCGCCATCAGTTGCTCGTACCAGCGTTTCACGTTCGGGAAATCGTCGAGATCGACTTTGTGGCGCGGGTGGCGCCAGGCCCAGCCGAGGATGGCAAAGTCCGCGACCGACAAGGGACCTGCGGCGAACTCGTGGTTCGCCAGCCGCTTGTTGAGCACGTCGTAGAGCCGCCGCGTTTCTTTCATGTAGCGGTTCAACCCGTAGGCGCGGTCCTGCTCGTTCTCCAGCGCGATGAAATGATGCACCTGGCCCGGCATCGGCCCGAAGCCGCCCATCTGCCACATCAGCCACTCATAGACCGGGATGCGCTCGGCCAGCGGTTTGGGCAGGAACTTACCCGTCTTCTCGCCGAGATAGAGCAGGATCGCGCCGGATTCGAAAATGCTGACGCGCTTGCCCTCGGGGCCCTCCGGATCGACGATCGCCGGTATCTTGTTGTTCGGGCTGATCGCCAGGAACGACGGCGCCATCTGCTCGCCCTTGCTGATATTCACCGGGATCACCTTGTAGGTCAGTCCCATTTCCTCCAGCGCGACCGAGATCTTGCGGCCGTTCGGCGTGTTCCAGGTGTGAAGTTCGATGGTCATCAAAACCCCTTCATCTCTTGTTCAGGCGCAAGTCTCTAGCATCCTGCCTATCCTGCGGCAAAACGGCCAAATGGCCTCTCGGGATGGCTGCCCAGCGCTGTTGACGGCTTGGCATCGGCGCTGGAATGTGCCGGAAAGCCCCGATAAATTGCCGCTCCCTGAAAACAGACCGGAAACGACCTTGTCCAAATCTGCCAACCGCGCCCGCCTCCTCGAGATCATCCGCAAGCGCTCCTTCGGACGCGGCGAGATCACGCTGGCGTCGGGCCGCAAGAGCGATTTCTACTTCAACCTCAAGCCGACCATGCTCGACCCCGAGGGCGCGACGCTGCTCGCCGAGCTGACCTATGAGGCGTTGAAGGACGACAAGCTCGATTTCATCGGTGGGCTGGAGATGGGCGCGGTGCCGCTGGCGGGCGCCATCGCGCAGCTGTCCTGGATCAAGGGCCATCCGATCGCGGCCTTCTTCGTGCGCAAGAAGCCGAAGGAGCATGGCGCGCGGCTTGCGATCGAGGGCCTCACCAAGGGCGAAAGCCTGAGGGGCAAGCGCGTGGTCGTGGTCGAGGATGTCACCACGACCGGCGGATCGGCGATGAAAGCGGTCGAAGCCGTGCGCGAAGAGGGCGCCGAAGTCGCGCTGGTGCTGACCATGGTCGACCGCGAGGAAGGCGCCACCGAAACGTTTGCGCAGGCCGGGCTCGCGTTCCGTTCGCTGTACAGGGCGGCGGAGTTCTTGAACTCCTGATAGTCCCCTGTCCCGGACGCGGCGCAGCACGAGAGCCGCATTTCTTTCCGCAAATATCCGGCCCCGCTCACCGCTCGTTTACCATCGCGCCTTAAGGTGAATCAGGAGCTAAGGCGGGACGCCTTGGCCTGGGTCACTCTTCTTGGGCCCGGTTGGTAGTGTTGGGTGGAGTAAGCGTTGCGTAACAGTTCGTCGTTTCCGCGCCTGCGGCGCCACGCCGCGCTTGTCGCTGCCATTGCGATCGCGAGCCCGATCGCCTTTGCCCCCAATCCCGTCTGCGCCGAAGGCCTGTTCGATTTTTTCTTCGGTGGCGCGCCGAAGCAGCAGCATCAGTCCGCCCCGCCACAGGCGAACTTCTTCGCCGATCCCTTCAACAATAACCCGGCCCAGGCGCCACAGCCACGCGCCGCGGTGGCGAACTCCGGTCCCTCCTTCTGCGTGCGGACTTGTGACGGCCGATATTTTCCGCTGATGCGCGCCGCCGCCTCGCCGGTGCAGATGTGCCAGTCGTTCTGTCCAGCCAGTGCCACCAAGGTCTATTTCGGCTCCAACATCGACGGCGCCACGACGGCGAGCGGCGAGCGCTACGCGGACAGCGAGAATGCCTATGCCTATCGCAAGGCGCTGCGCGTCGACTGCACCTGCAACGGCCGCGACCCTGCCGGCCTCGCGCCGGTCGATCTCACCATGGATAGCTCGCTGCGTCCGGGCGATGTGATCGCGACCACCGACGGCCTCGTCGCCTATTCCGGCGTGCGCGTCGGCAACGACCAGACGGCCGAGTTCACGCCGGTGTCGTCTTATCCCGGCCTCACGCCGGAGGTCCGCGCCCGGCTCGGCGAGATGAAAGTCGCGCCCGTGCGCGACGATGTCTCCGCGGCCGATGCTTCGGTGGTTACTTCCTCGATTACGCCGGCCGCAACGCCGGCGCCCAAGCCGGCTGTGTCGCGGGACAAGCGCGCGGCGGTTTATTAGCGTCCCACGATTACGCCGATCACATTCGGCGCGGTCAGATATTTCTCCTCGATCGCAGCGCGCGCGGCGGCGCGGTTTTCCGGCGTGAGCAGGCCGCGCTTCTCGGCCAGGATCATCCAGCAAAAGCCCCACCAGTCCGTGAGCATGCCGTTGTCGTCGACGAGGTCGTAGCCGGCCTCGGCCGCAAAGATGCGCGCCTGCGCCTCATCGAGCGTATCTAGGAAGGCGTGGTCGGCATCCGAGAACAGATCATCGGAAATGTCGTCGGTGGTGTAGCCCCAGACCGACTGGCAAACGGTGTTGAACTCGCGGTCGAACTGGTCGTCATCGACACGGCGCCTGCGCGAGGCCTTATGCAGGCGCGACAGCGTGCGCGCGAAATCGGCAATGCGGGTGAGAGCGAACTGATCGAAGGCGATGGTGGACATGTAGTCCTCGCTAAGGCTGTCAGACCATAGATATTGTGTCGGCGATGTCGAGAATCACCATTGTATATCAAAGACTTGCTAAAGTGTTCTTAATTTGTTCCAGTGGGCCAAATTACTCTGTCGTCCTGGCGAAAGCCAGGACGACAGCGGGGATACGGCGTCAGCGCGCCTATGCCCGTCCTACAAATTCAGCCGCCCTCAGTTCACCGCCGACAGCATCTTCTCGCCGCAGTAATTGGCGTAGAACGTTCCGCCGCACTGCCGCCGGATCGCGGCGCAGCGTGCGGTTGGCGAGGCGTTTTGCGGGATTGAGATGTTGCAGCCCAGCCCGTCGGCGGTGCGGCCGATCTTGCCTGAGGCGAACGCGGCGCTGGTCGCGGTGACGCAAATCACGAGCAGCAGCGCGGCGATGATCTCGATCACCAATCGCTCGATCGTCAACGTCATGACGCGGTTCCTCCCCGGGAACGATTGCGAATTAAGTGGACTATAACATCGAAACGGCCAGCCTGATCCTGTCCGAATCGGCCCAATCTTTGCATAAATCCTGGGCAGTGAACGCTTGGGAGGCGGGTTTTTATCCTATCCTAGCCAGCGTATCATTTTGGCGGGGACACAAAGCTCACAGGTTTACGCGTGCAAGATCCGACGTTTTACCCACAAGTGCCCGGCCAGCCCGTCGACGAGCTCGCGGTGGCTGAAATCAAGAGCGCCATCCTGACCAAGCTGCGCCTTGCGATCGGCAAGGAGGCCAGCATGGCGACGCGCTATGACTGGTACAAGGCGGCGGCGCTGGCACTGCGCGACCGGATTGTGCACCGCTGGCTGACGGCCGAAAAGGAGAGCTACGACGCCGGCCGCAAGCGGGTCTATTACCTCTCGCTCGAATTCCTGATCGGCCGCCTGTTCACCGACGCGCTCAACAATATGGGCCTGTTGAAGGTGTTCGAGACCGCGCTCGGCGATATCGGCCCCGGCCTTAGCGAACTGCGCCAATGCGAGCCGGATGCGGCACTCGGCAATGGCGGCCTCGGACGGCTCGCGGCCTGCTTCATGGAGAGCATGGCGACCTTGGCGATCCCCGCGATCGGCTACGGCATCCGTTACGATTTCGGCCTGTTCCGGCAGATCATCAACAATGGCTGGCAGCAGGAATATCCCGACGTCTGGCTCTCTTTCGGCAACCCCTGGGAATTCCAGCGGCCGGAAGTCTCCTATCACGTCCATTTCGGCGGCAGCGTCGAGCGTGTCGAACAAGAAGGCCGCGACCGGGCGATCTGGAAACCGGCCGAGACCGTACAGGCGGTCGCCTATGACACCCCGATCGTCGGCTGGCGCGGCCAGCACGTCAACGCGCTCCGGCTGTGGTCGGCGCGCTCGCCCGATCCGTTGAAGCTCGATGTGTTCAACACCGGCGACTATGTCGGCGCCAGCGCCGAGGAAAACCGTGCGGAAGCGATCTGCAAATTCCTCTATCCGAATGACGAGAGCCCGGCGGGGCGCGAGCTGCGGCTGCGCCAGGAATATTTCTTCGTCTCGGCCTCGCTGCAGGACCTGATCAAGCGTCATCTCGGCTCGGACGGCCAGCTTCGCAACCTGTCGCAGAAAGTCGCGGTGCAGCTCAACGACACGCATCCGTCGCTCGCAGTCACCGAGCTGATGCGCATTCTGGTCGACCTGCACAATTTCCGCTGGGACGAGGCCTGGAAGATCACCGTCGAGACGCTGTCCTACACCAACCATACGCTGCTGCCTGAAGCGCTCGAGACCTGGCCGGTCGAGCTGTTCGAGCGGCTGTTGCCGCGCAATCTCGAGATCATCTACCGCATCAACGCGGCGCATCTTGCGCTCGCCGAACATCGCGCGCCCGGCGATATCGACTTCCGTGCCTCGGTGTCGCTGATCGACGAGAAGAGCGGGCGCCGCGTGCGCATGGGTCAGCTCGCTTTTGTCGGCTCGCACCGGATCAACGGCGTCTCGGCGATGCATTCCGACCTGATGCGGGACACCGTGTTCCACGACCTCAACCACCTCTATCCCGGCCGCATCACCAACAAGACCAACGGCATCACCTTCCGCCGCTGGCTGATGCTGGCCAACCCGAAGCTGACCGGACTATTGCGCGAAGTCTGCGGCGACGGCGTGCTGGACGATTTCTCGCTGCTGGAGCGGCTCGAAGCGCGCGCCAGCGACAACGCCTTCCAGCAGGAATTCCGCAAGGTCAAGCATCATAACAAGATCGCGCTGGCTCGCCTGATCGGCGAGCGCATCAATGTCAAGGTCGACGCGTCGGCGCTGTTCGACGTGCAGATCAAGCGCATCCATGAATACAAGCGCCAGCTTCTCAATATCCTGGAGACGGTGGCACTGTACCAGGCGATGAAGGACGACCCGCAGAAGGACTGGGCGCCACGGGTCAAAATCTTTGCCGGCAAGGCGGCGGCGAGCTATCGCTACGCCAAGCTGATCATCAAGCTGATCAATGACGTCGCCGAGGTCGTCAACAATGACGCCTCGCTCGGCGGGCGGCTGAAGGTCGCCTTCCTGCCCGACTACAATGTGAGCCTCGCCGAGGTGATCATCCCCGCCGCCGACCTGTCCGAGCAGATTTCCACCGCCGGCATGGAGGCTTCCGGCACCGGCAACATGAAGCTCGCGCTCAACGGCGCGGTGACGATCGGCACGCTCGACGGCGCCAATATCGAAATCCGCGACCATGTCGGCGCGGAGAACATCGCGATCTTCGGCATGGAGGCCGGCGACGTGATGATCCGCCGCAAGCAGGGGCTCGATGCAAGCGACGTGATCCGCAAATCGCCGCAGCTCGCGCGCGCCATCGACGCGATCGGCTCGGGCGTGTTTTCGCCGGACGAGCCGGGCCGGTTCGAATCCATCGCGCATGCGCTGCGCTATCTCGACCATTACATGGTGAGCGCCGATTTCGATTCCTATTACGAGGCGCAGCGCGGCATCGACGCGCGCTGGCAGGTGATGCCGGCCTGGACGCGAGCCAGCATCCTCAATGTAGCGCGGATGGCCTGGTTCTCCTCCGACCGCACCATCCGCGAATATGCCGAGGAGATCTGGAACGTGCCGGTGCACCCGTCGCCGGTTGCGACCCAGGGACAAGGTATTCGCGGCGCGCGGGCGTAAGCCGAAAGCCATTACCTCAGGCGTCATTGAAATTGGGCTGATGGTGGTCATACTAAGGCGCCATCGCCACCGTCATTGCGAGGAGCGGAGCGACGAAGCAATCCATCTCTCCAAGCCCGAAGAACTGGATTGCTTCGCTTCGCTCGCAATGACGGAGACCACGGAAGCGCATGCTCACCAAACCCCAACATCTCTTCGACGACGCCACGCGCGTGGTCGCCGGCGACAGCCGCTGGCAAGGAGGAACCAGCCCGGACTATTTTGCCTTTGTCGGACCGTTCGGCGGCTGCACGGCCGCGACCATCCTGCGCGCGCTGATCGAGCACCCGCAACGATCCGGCGATCCGCTGGCGCTGACGGTGAATTACTGCGCGCCGATCGCGGAAGGCGAATTCGATCTCGACGTGCGCCTGGTCAAGGCGAATCGTTCCTCGCAGCATTGGTGCGTGGAGCTGAGCCAGGGCGGCGGCGACGTCGCGACCCTTGCGACCGCCGTATTCGCCGAGCGCCGGCCGTCCTGGTCGCACCAATCGGCAGAGATGCCGGAAGCAAAGCCGTTCGGGGCGATCCCGCCCTACACCAGGGTCGCCGCACCCTGGGTCAAGCAATATGATTTTCGTTTCATCGAGGGCGATCCGGACTTTGGATCGGGCAAGCAAGGCCCGGCCAGCGCGTACTCAAAATTATGGATCGGCGATCGCGTGCCGCGAAAGATCGACATGCTGTCGCTGGTGTCGATGTCGGATGCGTTTTTTGCCCGCGTGTTTCACGCGCGACGCGAGCTGGTGCCGTTCGGCACGGTTACGCTGACGACCTATTTCCATGTCAGTTCGGAAGATCTCGCCGCCGAGGACATCACCCATGTCATGGCCTGCGCCGATGCGAAGATTTTCAATCGCAGCTATCAGGACCAGAACGGCGAGCTGTGGTCGCCGTCCGGCAAGCTGATCGCGACCACGACGCAGATGGGTTACTTCAAGGCGTAAGCCTTGCGGGCTCGCGCCGGCACTTGGCTTACGAGTCGAGCGTGGCGTTGCCCTGCACCAGGCTGGTGTCGCCCGTGGTCGGACTGGTGACGGCATTGTAGACCACGGCCTTGCCGGTTCCCGACAGCACGAATTTCGAGTTGCCGACGCGGAACGACGAATTGCCGATCAGCACCTGCTGGTACTGCGTGGTCCCGCCGCTCTGATATTTGACCTGGGCGCGGAAGCCGCTGACGTCGGAAATCGTGATCTTGAACGACTGGTTGTTCGAATATGTCCCCTGCCAGGTCCCTTCGTACGATTTGGGATCGACATTGGTGTATTTGGTGGTGCTCGGCGTGAGCGGCGCGGTCGCGTAGGCGTTCGCAATGACGCTCATGAGGTCGGACATGCCGAAGGGCTCCTGCGATGGATTGTCGCAGCCACTACAGGACAGCGGTAGTTAATGGCAGGTTAAACGCCTCGCCAAATCGGCGGGGGCGAAACGAGTGGAAATAAAAAAGGGCGGCTCATCGAGCCGCCCTTTTGATTCGGTCCCGGAATGACGCTGACGCGTTACTCCGCCGCCATCTTCACTTCGGGCGCGGCGGCGCGGACGTCGGCGTCGACCACGCTCTCGAACTTGGCAAAGTTCTTCTGGAACATGCCGACCAGTGCGCGTGCCGTCTTGTCGAACTCGGCCTTGTCCTTCCAGGTCTTGATCGGATCGAGGATGTGCGGCTCGACGCCGGGGAGCGAGGTCGGCACCGCGAAGCCGAAGTAACGGTCGGTGCGGAAATCGGCGTTGCGGAGCGAGCCGTCGAGCGCGGCCGTGAGCAGCGCCCGCGTGACCTTGATCGGCATGCGGCGGCCGGTGCCGTATTTACCGCCGGTCCAGCCGGTGTTGACCAGCCAGCAATCGACATTGTGCTTGGCGATCAGCTCGCGCAGCAAGTTGCCGTAAACGCTGGGATCACGCGGCAGGAACGGCGAGCCGAAGCAGGTCGAGAATTCCGGCTGCGGCTCATTGCCGAGACCGCGCTCGGTGCCCGCGACCTTGGCGGTGTAGCCGGAAAGGAAGTGATACATCGCCTGCGCCGGGGTCAGCTTGGCGATCGGCGGCATCACGCCGAAGGCGTCGGCGGCGAGCATCACGAGATTCTTCGGATGCGGCGCGCGGCCGGTGCGCGAGGCGTTGGGGATGAAATCGAGCGGATAGGCCGAGCGGGTGTTCTCGGTCTTGGAGCCGTCGTCGAAGTCCGGCTCACGGGTGCGCTCGTCGAGCACGACGTTTTCCAGCACCGCGCCGAAGCGCTTGCTCGCGGCAAAGATCTCGGGCTCGGCTTCCTGCGAGAGCTTGATGCACTTGGCGTAGCAGCCACCTTCGAAATTGAAGATGCCGTCCGCGCCCCAGCCATGCTCGTCGTCGCCGATCAGCGTACGCTTCGGATCGGCCGAGAGCGTGGTCTTGCCGGTGCCGGACAGGCCGAAGAAGATCGCCGAATCGCCGTTCGGGCCGACATTGGCCGAGCAGTGCATGGGCATCACGCCCTTTTCCGGCAGATAATAGTTCAGCGTGGTGAACACGCTCTTCTTCATCTCGCCGGCATAATAAGACCCGCCGATCAGGACGATCTTGCGGCCAAAATCGATGGCCACGACGTTCTCCGAGCGCACGCCATGACGTTTGGGATCAGCGCGGAAGCTCGGCAGGTCGATGATGGTGAGCTCCGGCACGAAGCTCGCAAGCTCCGACGTCTCGGGGCGGATCAGGAGCGTACGGATGAAGAGCGAGTGCCAGGCAAGCTCGGTGAAGACGCGCGTCTTGATGCGGAAGGTCGGATCAGCGCCGCCGTAGAGGTCCTGCGCGAACAGCGTCATGCCTTCGGCATGCTTGATGAAGTCCTGGTAGAGCGCTTCGAACTGCTCTGACGTGATCGACTGGTTGCCCGCCCACCACATGGACTTGTCGGTGAGCGCATCGCGGACCGTGAACTTGTCCTTCGGGCTGCGGCCGGTGAACACACCGGTATCCGCGCATAACGCGCCATCGGCCGAGACCACCGCTTCGCCGGCGCGAAGCGAGTGCTCATAAAGCTGGGGTGCACCGAAATTCCAGTTCACGCCCTTGAGCTTTTTTAAGCCGAATTTGTCGGCGCCAAAGGCACCGTTATGCACGCCCGTCTCTTGCACGAAGAACCCTCCTCGAACCCGCGTATCCTGAAAGCGCAGAGATCGCCGTCCAGCACTCTCTCGCGGTGAACCGTAATTATAGCCTCAGAAGCCTAGGTCCGACGACCTATTACTGATGAACGCCCACCTTGCCAAGCCGATCCAGCAGGATTTGGTTTATTCGGAAATGGCAGTTGACGTGGATCAACGGCTTGCTGCGATGCAGCCTTGCCCCGAGCCGTTTTACCGCGACAATGCGCCGCGAAATCCATCCATGCCGATGCTGCGTCGCAACATTACCGCGACGCGCCCTCGCCGATCAGGGCAAACGGCCCCCAGATCGCGGGATAGGCGTTTCGCGGCGAGGAGGCATCGTCGAGATAGGCCAACATCGCCCGCCGCAGCGCCTCGGCACGGCCGATTCCAGGTTCGGTTTTGAGTAAATCGAAAGTCGAAGTGGTGAGTCGCGTGGCCGCGGCCGAATCGACCGCCCAATGCGTCACCAGCAAAGACCGCGCGCCGGCATAGAAGAACGAGCGCGCCAATCCGGAGAGTGCCTCGGCGCCGGGCTTGTCGCCGGCAATGGTGTTGCAGGCGGACAGCACCACGAAATCGGCATTGAGCTTGAGCTCGGCCACCTCGCTCGAGGTCAACAGGCCATCATCGAGCGCCGACGGCACTTTCGGCAGGCTCAGCGCGAGCGAGGGCTCGGCCACGCCCTTGATGTCGCCGGCGACGAGGCCATGGGTCGCGAAATAGACGATACGATAATCGGCGAGCGACGCACGCTTCACCGTGATCTCGCTGGCGTCCGCCCCGAGATGAATGTCGGCGGCGGCAGCGCCCAGGTCTTTTGCCACCGCATTCAACTCGTCAGCAGTGTCGGGAAGCTGCGGCAAGGCCAGTGCCAGCTTGCCGCGATCGACGCCGGCGCCTTGCCAGAAGTCGGAGTAGGCCGCGTTGGTCACGCTGCGCGCGGCGGTGCGCTTTTCACTGCCTGCCTCCGCCGGATTGAAGACGGGGTCGCCAAAGCCGGTCATCGGCTTGATCGCCTGATCCTTGCGCGTGAAGCCGCGCAGCGCCTTCAGGCTCGACACCGAAGGCAGAATCGACACCGCCTGCCGCTTCAGCAGCCAGGCCGCATCGCGATAGCCTTCGATCTTGTCGGGGATCGCTGCTTGGGGCTTTTCGATCACAAGCAGATGAAACGGCAGCGCGGTCAACGCTCCCGATGGCGCGACCAGGAGGCTGCGCTTGTCCTTCACCAGCCCCTCGACCGGACCAAGCAAGGACACATAGAGCTCGTTGGCGAGCGCCAGATCGAACAGGCCGGTCTTGCCGGAAGCGTCACTGGCTTTGCCGACATCGAGGCCGCCGCGAAATGCGGCGACCTTCTGCGACACCGCGTCCGCCCCAAGCAGAATCCGCTGCCAGTCGAACCTGTCGCGCGTCAGCGCCAGCACGTATGATTCCTGGTCGGCGAGCGCGAACAGCACCATGATTTCGTCGCTCGAGAGCAGCGCCTGGATTTCCTTTGCCTTCAGCGGCAGCGGGTTCGACAGCGCGGCATAGTCGGGAAATTCGGCTCCCAACGTCTTTTGCAGCCCGGCGCGCTGGATGGCGATCGCGGCGAGGCGATCGCGGCCGGCGGCCGCGTCGCGCGGCGAGCCCTGTTTGGACAGCGATGCAATGATCGCCTTGTCGAGCCGGTCGGCTTCGCTCGCCAGGTCCTGATCCTGCCGCACCAGTTCGGCGAGATGGTCGCTGCCGGCGGCGAGCCGGACCGCGAGCTTGTTGACAGCGGACGCCGCGGAAGATTGCGCGCCGCGCTGGATCACATCGAGCGCCTCGTCGAAGGCCTTCTCTGAAGGCATTAGCTGCTTCTTTTGCGCATCGAGCAGCACCGGCAGCGCCACGCGGAGCTGCGCGCGGCCGGCCGCCATCATCCGCTCCACCAGCGGCAGTGCATCGGCGGTGCGGCCTTCGGCCTGATAGAGCGAGGCCAGGTTGTTCACGGAAGCCGCCGTGTCCGGGTGATCAGGGCCGACGGTGCGCTCGCGGATATTGAGCGCGCGCTTGTAGATCGGCTCGGCATCAGCGTACCGAGCCTGCCGCTGATAGAGATCGGCGAGATTGTTCAGGGAGCGCGCGACATCGACGTGGTCGCGCCCGAGCACCTTCTCGCGGATCGCCAGCGATTGCTTGATCGCGGGCTCGGCATCGGCGTATCGCCCTTCGGCCTTGAATATCTGCCCCAAATTGTTCAGGAGCGTCGCCACCGCCGGCTCCGCGCCCGGAATCTTCTGGTAGATCGCAAGCGCACGCCTGGTCAGCGCTTCGGACTCCGAATGGCGTTCCTGCTTTTCATAGTTGGTGGCGAGATTGTTGAGAGACTGTCCGACGTCGGGATGAGCGGCACCCAGTGCCTTCTCGCGAATCGCGAGTGCCCGCTTGAACAGCGGTTCGGCCTCGGCATAGCGTAACTGTCGCTGGTAGAGTGCAGCAAGATTGTTCAGCTCGGGCGCGATATCGGCGGAATCGAGACCGGCCGACTTCTCCATGATGGCGAGCGCCCTCTTGTAGAGAGGCTCGGCCTCGGCATCGCGGCCCATGTCGCCATAGACCTGCGCCAGATTGTTGATGGCGCCGGCGAGGTCGCGGTTGGGCGGGCCCTTCTCCAGTTGCGCCACCATGGCCTGCGCCAGCGGCAGCGCCTCGGCATATTTTCCGGCCCGGGTGAGCTGGATGATCTTGCCGCTCTGCGCGGACAGGCCTTGCGCAAAGGAGGGCGTCCCGACAAAGGCTGCGCCGGCGAGCGCCAGACACAGCATCAACACCAGGCGATTGCGGGATGTCATCAAAGCTCTCATGCGCGAAGGACCAGCCGTAGGTCGCCGCAGCACGCCAATCCGTTCAACGCAACCGGCGGCTCATGCCTTCGCCCGCGCCTCTTCCGCCAATCTCACCAGCATCTTGCGCAAATCGCCCGCAGTCGTGACCCGCGCCGGAAATTCCAGCCGCAGCACTGCTGTGCCGGCCTGCATATCAAGCCCCTCCGGATCGCAACCGATACAGCGCCAGTCGGCGCTCTCGGCCCCGAGTAATTTCGTCGCATAGAGGTTCATGGCCTCGCGATGATCTTCATTCATATGCTCGACCGCGCCCGGCTCGGCCTCCAGCAGCGATGCGGCGTCGCTGACATCGGTCAGAAACTGCTCGGGCTTGAGGTCGATGATGCGGCCGAAGCCGGCGACGAGATGCGCAGCCGTGGGGTGGATACGGAAGAAGGAGAAATCCTTGAAATCGACGAAGGCCTCGGCAGATGGATGTGCGGCCAGATAGCGCCGGCGCAGAAGAGCGCGGTCGTCGTCATCAGCTTCCACTGCCCTGCCCGCCATCATGATCCGCGCTCCCTCAAGTGGGTCACCGGGCGCCCGCTCGTCCAGCATCAGCGAGACGCGATCATCCGCCAGCAGGTTTTTGGTGTGTATAGCGAGCCGCGAGATCAGCAGAATCGGCGAGCCGTCCGGATGGCTCGCCATGTTCACCAGTGAACAATAGGGATCGCCCGTTCCGGCCATCAGGGTCGCCATAGCCCCCTGCCGGTTCCTCCGAGTTAACGATTTTGCCAGCCTGGAAGGGTTAAAATCCGCTGTCGTTTGCATCGATATTCCCTTGCCATCCTATTGCTAAGCAGGCCTTTTTTCGGCTAAACCGGCGCTTGGACGGGTCGAATGCTTCGCCAAGAATGAGGCATTCTATCGGAACTCGGTCACACTTCAGCCCAGCTTGCATTGCTCGGTGACCGCTTCCGAAGCCCAATTATGCGGCGCATCACCGGAATGCTCGCCGTTTCAGCCACTGATGCAACTGAAAGCAGGCTCATGCCCACAATCGCCCTGGTCGACGACGACCGCAACATTCTCACCTCCGTTTCGATCGCGCTGGAAGCCGAAGGCTACCGCATCATGACCTATACGGATGGTGCCTCCGCGCTCGACGGCTTCCGCACCAGCCAGCCCGATCTCGCCATCCTCGACATCAAGATGCCGCGCATGGACGGCATGGAGACGCTGCGGCGGCTCCGGCAAAAGTCCGACCTGCCGGTGATCTTCCTGACCTCCAAGGATGAGGAGATCGACGAATTGTTCGGCCTCAAGATGGGCGCCGACGATTTCATCCGCAAGCCGTTCTCGCAGCGGCTGCTGGTGGAGCGGGTCAAAGCCGTGCTGCGCCGTTCGCAGCCCAAGGATCCGACCGCAGCTCCAAAGGAGAACGACGCCAAGGCGCTCGACCGCGGCCTGCTCCGGATGGACCCCGAGCGCCACACCTGCACCTGGAAGAACGAGCCGGTGACCCTGACCGTCACCGAGTTCCTGATCCTGCAGGCGCTCGCGACCCGGCCCGGCGTGGTGAAGAGCCGCAACGCGCTGATGGACGCGGCCTATGACGACCAGGTCTATGTCGACGACCGCACCATCGACAGCCACATCAAGCGGCTGCGCAAGAAGTTCAAGGTGGTGGACGACGATTTCGAGATGATC
>DATHMA010000151.1:0-5278 GCA_035487555.1 Bradyrhizobium sp.
GTCCGGCGGCTCGGCGTGACTGATGACGCGCTTCACGGTCGGGAATGCGCGGCGCAATGCACGCTCGATCTCATCGACATTCTCGTGAACCTTGATCACGCTCATCGAGGGCGCGGCGCGGCAATGGAAGTTCACGATTTCGCCGGCATCCGTATCGCGCACCCGTACGCTGTGGATGTCATGGATCGCGCCCTTGGCGGCGAAGCGCGACAGCGCGGTCTTGATGGTCTCGACGCGGTCGGGCGCGGCATCGGCGCCGAGCGGCAATTCGGGTTCCAGCGGCTCGATATGGGTGTCGACTTCGACGTCCTCACCGAATTCGTCGCGGATGTTCCGTTCCAGCTCGTGGGCGATGTCGTGGGCGGCCGTGAGTTCCATCTCGCCGTCGACCTCGAGATCAATGCTGACGGTGAGCTTGCCGCCGAGATCGTGCACGGTGACGTGGTGGACGGCGACGCCGACGTCACCTTCACCTCGGTGCCGGTCGCGCTCGACAATGAGAGTGTGCGCGAGCGTATCATGGTGATTGCACGCAATTCCGGCCTTGCCATCCATCACGTCACCGTGCACGATCTCGGCGGCAAGCTCACCGTCAGCATCGACCTCGAGGTCGATGCCGACATGGCGCTCAACGCCGCGCATGACATCGCCCATCACCTCGAGCGCAGCATCCGCGACGAGTTCGGCGCCGATGTCGAGGTCGACACCCATATCGAGCCGCTCGAACCCGAGCTGCCGTTCGGCACCGACGCCGCCCCCGACCGCATCGCGACCATCAAGGACGCGCTGTCACGCTTCGCCGCCACCACGGCGATCCGTGACATCCATAATGTGCGGGTGCGCGACACCGATGCAGGCGAGATCGTCAACTTCCATTGCCGCGCCGAGCCGTCGATGAGCGTGATCAAGGTGCACGAGAACGTCGACGAGATCGAGCGCGCGCTGCGCCGCGCGTACCCGAGCGTGAAGCGAGTCATCAGTCACGCCGAGCCACCGCACGGTTAAGTGTTAACGCGACACGCTGCGTTCCTGTTTCGGACTCAATTAATCCGTACTTCCACGCAACCGAATCTCCTTGGGACAAGATTTATTCGCCTTAAGGAATCGTTGACTCTCGACAGTCCGCAAAAACTGGATTCAAATCACAATGATTCGGAAGCACGTGGGGCGCTTCCGATTTTGGTGCAAAAAGTAATTTGCGGTGGGGGTCTACGGCATGGCGCGTGCGCATGCAGCGAACGCGTGCGCCCAATCCGATTCGATTAAAGGATTGGCGCAATCGATCGCAAAGCCGGCCTACACCAGGCTGCTGACGGCGGAGCCGACGCTGCGCCGCGCCGTCCCTACATTGATCATCGCGTTCCTGATCACGATCTGCCTCGGCGCCTTCGTGCAGGTGCTCGACCAAAGCCGGCAGAAGCGCGCCGCCGCCGAGCGCGATCTCACCGCCCTCTCCGATTATCTCGCCGAACGCATCGATCGCGCCACCTCGGGCCGCGCCGACCGCCTCGGCAACATCGAGCGCATGCAGTTCCTGCTGCCGGACATGATCCCGCCCTGGGGCATGATCAATGGCCGCCACATCATCGTCGTCGGTCCCGACCGCCGCATCATCGCCCGCATCCCGGTCAAGTCCACGCTCGATGAGACCGACGGCCTGCTGGACGCGATCAGCTCGGCGCAGTTGATCGCATCGCCCAGCCTGCAGGGCAAGGTCGTCGACATGGTCCTGCCCGACGGCAATCGCGCCATGGCGACCTCGCAGCTCATCAAGGCGCTCGCCGGCCGCGTCATCGTCATTCAGGAGCGGCTGGAGCCGATCTGGGGCTCGGATTCGGCGTTGTCGGTGACACTGTCGGCGACGACCGGCTTTGTCGTGCTGATCCTCGGCTTCGCCTTCCACTGGCAATCGACCCGCGCCCGCGAAGGCGATCTCATCAACGACGCCGTGCGCGGCCGCATCGACACCGCGCTCAACCGCGGCCGCTGCGGCTTGTGGGACTGGGACCTGTCGCGCGGCCGCATCTTCTGGTCGCAGTCGATGTTCACCATGCTCGGGCTCGACAGCCGCAGCGACCTCCTCACCTTCGGCGAGGTCAACGCGCTGGTGAAGTCCGACGACATCGACCTGTTCGCCATTGCCGACCGCCTGATCGCCGGCGAGATCGACCATATCGACCAGACCTTCCGCATGCAGCATACCGGCGGCCACTGGATCTGGCTGCGCGTGCGCTGCGAATTGAGCCGGGACGAGAGCGAAAATGGCCTGCACCTGATCGGCATCGCCGTCGACATCACCGAGCAGAAGAGCCTCGCGGAACGCACCATCGAGGCCGATCTGCGGCTGCGCGATGCCATCGAGACCATCCCCGAAGCCTTCGTGCTGTGGGACGCGAGCAATCGCCTGGTACTCTGCAATTCCCACTTCCAGCGGCTGCACAAGCTGCCCGACACCGCCGTGATCCCCGGCACGTCATATGAAACGGTGATCGAGGTCGGCAGCATGCCGGAAGTGCGCACCCGCCTGCACGAGGCCGGCGTCACCGTCCCGGGCGGACGCACCTTCGAGGCCCAGCTCGATGACGGCAGCTGGCTGCACATCAGCGAACGCCGCACCAAGGACGGCGGCTACGTGTCTGTTGGTACCGACATCACCCGCATCAAGGAGCATGAGCAGAAGCTGGTCGACAACGATCTGCGCCTGCGCGCCACCGTCATCGACCTGCAGCGCTCGCGCGCGGTGCTGGAACGGCAAGCGGTCGAGCTCGCCGATCTCGCCGAGAAATACCAGCGCGAGAAGACCCGCGCCGAGGAAGCCAACCAGACCAAGTCGCGCTTCCTCGCCAATATGAGCCACGAGCTGCGCACGCCGCTCAATGCCATCATCGGCTTCTCCGAGATCATGGAGAGCGGCATGTTCGGCTCGCTCGGCTCGGAGAAGTACCAGGAATACTGCCACGACATTCTCACCAGCGGTCACTACCTGCTGGAAGTGATCAACGACATCCTCGACATGTCGAAGATCGAGGCCGGCCGCATGAAGCTCGACATGGAGCCGCTCGACCTTTCCAAGACGCTCGCGGAATCGCTGCGCGTGGTATCGGGTCGCGCCGAGGACAAGCACCTGGTGCTCGATGCCGACATCGAGGAGGCCGTCTCCGTGGTGGCCGACCGCCGCGCCGCCAAGCAGATCCTGGTCAACCTGCTGTCCAACGCCGTGAAGTTCACGCCCGAGGGCGGCAAGATCGCGATACGCAGCCATCTCCTCCCCGACCGCATCGTGCTGCTGATCGCCGACAGCGGGATCGGCATCCCCGCGCAATCGCTGGAGCGGCTCGGCCGTCCCTTCGAGCAGGTGGAAAGCCAGCTCACCAAGACCTATCACGGCTCGGGACTGGGCCTTGCGATCGCGCGCTCGCTCACCCAGCTCCACGGCGGCTCGATGCGGCTGCGCTCGAGGCTCGGCGCCGGCACCGTCGTCCGCGTCTCGCTCCCCCGCGACCCCCGCAAGAGCGCGCCGAAGATGCCGGCTGCGGCGTGAGGCACTGCGTATGACGTTCCTGTTGAAACCGCATACGAGTCCCGTTAGGCTTTGCTGGTCGGGTTAGGACCAACTGCCCGCTTTCATCGCGTCCGCGGCCTGCCGTTTGTGGTTTTTCGTGTCTGAGCCGGCCTCCAACATTTCTGCGATCAGCTCCTGCGCTCTCTGGACGCGAGGGATCGGCATCCTGTCCGCGCTGATCGCGGCCAATCTCGTTTGCTGGATGCTGGCCTGGCTGGAGTTCCGCGAACATCCCCTGCTCATCGGCACGGCGGTGCTGGCCTATACGCTTGGCCTGCGGCATGCGGTCGACGCCGACCACATCGCCGCCATCGACAATGTCACGCGCCGCATGATGCAGGCGGGAAAACGGCCACTTGCGGTCGGACTGTTCTTCTCGCTCGGCCATTCCACCGTGGTGTTCGCGGCTTCAGCTGCGATCGCGGTGTCCGTCGGCGCGATGCAATGGCGTCTTGATGCGTTCAGGGAAATCGGCGGCGTGATCGGAACCGCGGTCTCGGCGGCCTTTCTGCTGATCATTGGTTTTGCCAATCTCATCGTCCTCGCTTCCATCTGGCGGCGACTGCGCCAATCTCCCGATAGGGAGGATCTGGCCGAGTTGGAGGCCGCGAACGGCGGATTGGTCACGCGACTGTTCGGATCGCGCTTCCGGCTCATCACACAGAGCTGGCAGATGTACCCGCTTGGCTTCCTGTTCGGGCTCGGTTTCGACACCGCAACCGAAATCGCGCTGCTCGGCATCGCCGCATCGCAGAGCTCGCAAGGCCTGCCGCTGTGGTCGATCCTGTTATTCCCCGCACTCTTCACCGCAAGCATGAGCCTGATCGACACCGCGGACGGATTTCTGATGATCGGTGCTTATGGATGGGCGCTGGAGCAGCCGATCCGCCGGCTCACCTACAATTTCGCCGTGACGCTGGTTTCCGTGCTGATCGCGCTGTTCGTTGGCAGCATCGAGGCTCTCAGCCTGATCCGCGACAAGCTCAATCTTCCAGGCGGCTTCTGGCGCGTCTTCACGGCGGCCAGCGAGAATCTCGGCACGCTCGGCTATGCCGTCATCGCGCTGTTCGTGCTGATCTGGCTGTCCTCGTGGGCACTCGGCCGGCTGCAACGCGCATGATGGCCGCAGCGCGAGGCCTCAGCGGCGAGGCGCGAATGGAGAGGCGCCGGGCAGCACATACGAATTGGTGTCACCGGACTGCTGGTAGCCAACCCCTAGCGACAGGCTGACATTCGACGCGGGCTTGAATTCGACGCCCGCATAGCCGCCAAAACCGGCGGTCTGGCTGGAGTTGGAGTCGAAGGCGGCAAACGGGCTGCCGGGGCCAAAGCCGGTATCGTATTTCAGCGTGTCGAAGCCGCCGAAAACCTTGAGCGGCGAGTTCTGGAAGTTGTAGCCGAACTGCACGCTGTTGGTCGAGAAATTGCCGAACGCGCCGGCCTGGCCGAGGCCGTTCAGGCTGAAGGCCTGGCTGCTGCCGCCATTGACGAAGAAGCCGTTCGAAAATTTGTAATGGAAGCCGCCGTCCCCGTCGCGTCCGTCAAAACTCGGAAAGTTGCCGTAGGTGTTGGCCACCTGCCCGTCGGTCAAGCCGGCGCCAAATCCGATGGGCAAACTTGGCGCCCAATAGCTCAACGGCCCGGCCTGGGCGTGGGCCGTCTGCGGGCCCATACAAAGCAGCGCCAAAGCCAAAGCGAGACCGAATCCGCGCGAGA
>DATHMA010000152.1:0-2162 GCA_035487555.1 Bradyrhizobium sp.
CGTGCCTGGAAGGAGCCGCAGCCTTTCGGCTGGCAGGGAAGGCATTTCCACTACCGCACGGTGTCGGTATGGCCGCGGCCGCTGCAGCAGCCGCTGCCGCCGATGTATGCGCTCGGCACCAGCAGCGAGGCCAGCGACTTCGCCGCCCGCAACCATATCGGCCTCGGCGTGTCTTTCGGGCCGTTCGATGTGATGGGCAAGGTGACCGGCTACTTTAAGGACCAGTGCGCGCGCTGGGGCTGGCAGCCGGAGCCGCACCAGATCGTCTACCGTGCTAACATCCTGATCGCCGAAACCGACGAGAAGGCGCAGCAGGCGCTGGCGCAATATCCACGGGAGGCGGTGTTCCCGCTGAAACCGGGTGTCCGCGCCGCGCTGCTCGAACTCGATCAGCGCAACGTCGCCGGCGAAGGGCGGCGGCCGGCCAATGTCAACCGGGTGCTGCCGATCAACTTCTGCGGCGGTCCGGACGAAATCGTTGCGCAATTGAAGCAAGCCCACGAGCAGATCGGCTGTGGCATCGTCGATCTGTCGTTCCAGACCCCGGGCTCGGAAGATCCCCACGAGCTGATGGAAGCGCTCGAAATGTTCGGCAAGAAGGTGCTGCCGCGCATCCGCGACATCTGAAAATAAAAAGAGGCTGCAGGAACGGCCCTTCCTGCCCAATAGCCGACCTTGGCGTGCGGCTCGGCTTAAGGAACCTAGCTCGTTTCCGGCAGCGCATTCCCTTTGGCTGGCGCAGCCGCCGGCTTCGCGGCTTGTGTCATCGTACCGGGCAGGGGCCGCTTCACCAACAGGCGCGGATGTCGGCGACCTTCTCCAGCCTCTCGAGGCGTTCGAACAGCGGCATGATGTCCTGCTTGGGCAGGGCGCGGCGGGCGCAATCGTCGAATTTCTCCCACAGCTCTTCGCCCGAGATCGGGTGGTCGCCGCCGCGGCCGGCCATGTCGTCGACGCGGCGAGAGGACGCGGCCGTCGTTCAAGGTCACGCGGACCTCGGTGCTAAACTGCGCGTCGGCATCGTCGGTGCAGGAGGCGATACTTACCCCGTGCTGCTGCCAAGTGAGTGCTCCCGAGAGTCATCGATGGGATTCGTTTCCGAAAACCAGGTTCGCACTAGACTCCCCGCCGGAGCAAAGGGGATTCGAACCGCCGGTCACCCGTGAATACGGAGGCCTGTTTTGACCACTCTGATTGACCTGTAGGCCCTTCTCCTCTGCGAAAATCAGCGAGTTTCTCGCGAGAGCGACCGACAGTTCGAATCTCCTTTTGCTCCCTCGGAGAGTCCTCTCTGCGAGTCAATTTCGCGGCTGCACGCCGGCGATTGTCATCAGCGCCAGTACCGGAACTTCCGCAGACTTGTGATCTCCACCCTAGGCTGTCTTGCCGAAGCGGCAGCCCGGAGGCATCCTTCGACACGCTGTCGAAAGGAAGTAGCCATGCGGCTCGAAGGCAAGGTCGCTGTGATCGTCGGGGCCGGGCAAAGCCCCGGCGAGGGCATCGGTAATGGTCGTGCAACCACGCTGCGCTTCGCGCAAGAAGGCGCCAGGATCCTGGCGGCCGACCGGCTTATCGACTCCGCCGAGGAGACGGCCGCGATGGCCGCGAAAGAGGGCGGCGAGTGCGTGCCCTTCGCTGCCGACGTCACCAAGGAAGACACTCTTGCCGCGGCGATAGCCGCCGCGGAGGCGCGCTGGGGACGGATCGACATCCTGCATAACAATGTCGGGGTCAGCATCGCCGGCGGCGACAAACCGCTCGACGAGATTACCGAAGGGGCTTTCGACCGCATCTGTGCGATCAACCTGCGCGGCACGATTATGGCGTGCAAACATGTGGTGCCAATCATGCGCCGGCAGCGCTCGGGCGTCATCATCAACATCTCCTCGGTCGCGGCGCGCGAGAATTCCTACCCGCTTGTTGCCTACAAGGCGACCAAGGCGGCGATGGTGGCATTCACCGAGCAGCTGGCGCTGCACAACGCGCCCTACGGCATCCGCGCCAACTGCATCCTGCCCGGGCTGATGGACACGCCGATGGCGGTCGATACGCGCGCCCGCGCCAGCAACCGCAGTCGCGCCGAGGTCGCCGCCGAACGCGACGCCAGGGTACCGCTGCGCGGGCGCATGGGGACTGCCTGGGACGTCGCCAACGCCGCCCTG
>DATHMA010000153.1:0-11597 GCA_035487555.1 Bradyrhizobium sp.
TTCACATGGAAGATCGGCGCATCGATCATCTTCGCCACATCGGACGGATAGGGCGAGGAGCGCGAATAGCGCGGATAGGTGGTGAAGCCGATCTGGTTGTTGACGATGAAGTGCACCGAACCGCCGGTGCGGTAGCCCTTCAGGTCCGAGAGGCCGAAGCATTCCGCGACCACGCCCTGGCCGGCGAACGCGGCGTCGCCATGCATCAGGAGCGGCAGCACCGAAATGCGCTGGTCCGGCGGATCGCCATGCTGGTCCTGCTTGGCGCGTACCTTGCCGAGCACCACGGGATCGACGATTTCGAGATGCGACGGGTTCGCCGTCAGCGACAGGTGGATGCGGTTGCCGTCGAACTCGCGATCGGACGAGGCGCCGAGGTGGTATTTGACGTCGCCCGAACCTTCGACCGCGTCGGGATTGGCCGAGCCGCCCTTGAATTCGTGGAACAATGCGCGGTGCGGCTTGCCCATGACCTGGGTCAGCACGTTGAGGCGGCCGCGATGCGGCATACCGACCACGACTTCCTTCACGCCGAGATTGCCGCCGCGCTTGATGATCTGCTCCAGCGCGGGGATCAGCGATTCAGCGCCGTCGAGACCGAAGCGCTTGGTGCCGGTGAACTTGACGTCGCAGAACTTCTCAAAGCCTTCGGATTCGATCAGCTTGTTCAGGATGGCGCGACGGCCTTCACGGGTAAAACTGATCTCCTTGTCCGGCCCCTCGATGCGCTCCTGAATCCAGGCCTTTTGCGCGGCATTGGAGATATGCATGAACTCGACGCCAAGCGTCTGGCAGTAGGTGCGCTCGCAGATCGTGACAATCTCGCGCAGCGTGCCGTATTCGAGCCCGAGCACGTGATCGAGGAAGATCTTGCGGTCGAAATCAGCCTCCGAGAAGCCATAGGAACGCGGGTCGAGCTCTTCGCGGTTGCGTGGAGCTTCAATGCCCAGAGGATCCAGATTGGCATGGAAATGGCCGCGCATGCGGTAGGCGCGGATCAGCATCAGCGCGCGGACGGAGTCGCGGGTGGCCTGGTGCACCTCGGCGGGGGTGATCTCGGCGCCTTTGGCTTTGCCCTGGGCCTCGGCCTTGGCGGCGATCTTGGCGCCAACAGCCTTTTCGACACTGGCCCAATTGCCATCGAGCGCGGAGGTGAGGTCGTCTTGCGGGGTCAGTGGCCAGTTGTCGCGGCCCCAGGACGGGCCCTCGGCATTCTTGCGGACGTCGTCCGGGGAGTCCTTCAGGCTTTTGAAAAACTCCTGCCACTCCGCGTCGACCGAAGCCGGGTCCTTCTCGTAGCGGGCGTAGATTTCGTCGATATAGGTGGCGTTGGTGCCCTGTAGAAACGATGAGAGGGCAAAGGCGGCGTTCGCGTCCTGACGAGACATGATGGCGTCCTGGTGATTTTAACTTCGCGCGTAACAGACGGCGCAAAGGCCGGTCCCCGGCAGGACCAGCCGCATGGGAAAACCCATACCTTATCTAGGACGAAACTGCGCGCGTAAAAGAACCAAGCGCTGAATTAGGATTTCAATTTTTCGGCAAGCGTATGTCCGAGCCGCGCCGGGGACGGCGAGACGGTGATTCCGGCCGATTTCATCGCTTCCGCCTTCGATCCGGCATCGCCCTTGCCGCCGGAGATGATCGCACCGGCATGGCCCATGCGGCGGCCGGGAGGAGCGGTGACGCCCGCGATGAAGCCGACCATCGGCTTCTTGCGGCCGCGCTTGGCTTCGTCCTTGAGGAACTGCGCGGCGTCCTCTTCGGCGGTGCCGCCGATCTCGCCGATCATCACGATCGACTTGGTCTGCTCGTCGGCGAGGAACATTTCCAGCACGGCGATGAACTCGGTGCCCTTGACCGGGTCGCCGCCGATGCCGACCGCCGTGGTCTGGCCGAGGCCTTCCTGGGTGGTCTGGAACACCGCTTCATAGGTCAGCGTGCCCGAACGGGAGACGATGCCGACCGAGCCAGGCTTGAAGATGTTCGCCGGCATGATGCCGATCTTGCATTCGCCGGCGGTCATGACGCCGGGGCAGTTCGGCCCGATCAGGCGCGACTTCGAGCCGGACAGCGAGCGCTTCACGCGGACCATGTCGAGCACCGGAATGCCCTCGGTGATGCAGACGATCAGCGGGATTTCCGCATCGATCGCCTCGCAGATCGCGTCCGCCGCACCCGGCGGCGGCACATAGATCACGCTGGCGTCGGCGCCGGTCTTATCCCTGGCTTCCTGCACGGTGTCGAACACCGGCAAGCCGAGATGCGTCGCGCCGCCTTTGCCCGGCGAGGTGCCGCCGACCATCTTGGTGCCGTAGGCGATCGCGGCCTCGGAGTGAAAGGTGCCGTTCTTGCCAGTGAAACCCTGGCAGATGACCTTGGTATTCTTGTCGATCAGGATAGACATGCTTTCGAATACTTTCGCGAACGCTGAAGGGTGAAGGTTAGCTGACGCGCCGATAGACGCCGGTGAGTACATCGTTCCAGCCTTCCGCATCGGGCGAGAACTGGATCTTCATGTTGTAGGTGTTGTCGTCGATGACCTCGTAGACGTGACGGGCGTTGCCGCGCAGCGAGCCGCGCACCAGCACCAGCGACTTGGCCGCCCAGCCGCCGGAGGCGGGTGACGGCGGGTAATAGCCAAGCGAGTCGTGCCAGAACAATTTGTAGGTCCGGTCTTCGCGGTCATAGGTGAAGAGGCCGTGGGTCGCGAAGGATTGCTTGCCGTCGCGCATCTGCACCGTGTCCTGGATCAGATAGAAGCCATTGAGGGCAATGTGCGCTGACACGCGGGAGGTGGCCGGACCGCCCGCGGTCCAGCGCGACGGATAGACCATCTCTTCGCCGCTCCATTCGCCTGCGAACACCGACAGCTTGTTGTGCTCCGGTAGCGGCGACGGCGCGGCGAGATGGTCCTCGGCCATGGCGTTAGCTCCCTTTGACGGCCTTCACGATCTTCTGTGCCGCGTCGTCGAGATTGTCGGCCGGCACGACGTTCAATCCGGACTCGCGGATGATCTTCTTGCCCTGCTCGACATTGGTGCCTTCGAGCCGCACCACCAGCGGCACGCTGAGGCCGACCTCGCGCACGGCGGCGGTGACGCCTTCGGCGATCACGTCGCACTTCATGATGCCGCCGAAGATGTTGACCAGGATACCCTTCACATTGGGATCGGCGGTGATGATCTTGAACGCAGCCGCCACCTTCTCCTTGCTGGCGCTACCGCCGACATCGAGGAAGTTCGCCGGCTCCATGCCGTAGAGCTTGATGATGTCCATGGTCGCCATGGCAAGGCCTGCGCCGTTGACCATGCAGCCGATAGCGCCCTCGAGCGCGACATAGTTGAGGTCGTATTTGGAGGCCTCGATTTCCTTGGCGTCCTCTTCGGTCTCGTCGCGCAGCGCGGCTACGTCGGGATGGCGGAACATCGCGTTGTCGTCGAACGACACTTTGGCGTCGAGCACGCGGAGCTGGCCCTGCTTGGTGACGACCAGCGGATTGATTTCCAGCATCGCCATGTCCTTGGCGACGAAGGCGCTATAGAGCTGGCTCGTCAGCTTCTCGGCCTGCTTGGCGAGATCGCCGGAGAGGTTCAGCGCCTTGGCGACCGCGCGGCCGTGATGGCTCATGATGCCGGTCGCGGGATCGACGGAAAAAGAGACGATTTTCTCGGGCGTGTTGTGCGCGACGTCCTCGATGTTGACGCCGCCTTCGGTCGACACGACGAAGGAAACCTCGGAGGTTTCGCGGTTGACCAGCAGCGAGAGGTAGAACTCCTTGTCGATGTCGGAACCGTCCTCGATGTAGAGGCGGTTGACCTGTTTGCCGTGGGGGCCGGTCTGCACCGTCACCAGGGTCGCGCCCAGCATCTGCTTGGCATATTCGGCAACTTCGGCGGTCGATTTGGCGATGCGGACGCCGCCCTTGTCGCCGGCGGAAGCTTCCTTGAACTTGCCCTTGCCGCGGCCGCCGGCATGGATCTGGCTCTTCACCACATAGATCGGGCCCGGCAGCTGCTTGGCCGCGCCTTCGGCGTCGGCCGCGTTCAGGACGGGGACGCCCTTGGAGATTGGCACCCCGAACTCGGAGAGCACCGCTTTGGCCTGATATTCATGGATATTCATCTACGACGCTCCCCAAACCCTTGCGGCGATGAATTCCCTGAATTCATGCCAATTTTCATCTGGCATACCATATACCAAGAATAATGCAAGGGAGCCGAGGAGCGCCTGGGGGCAATCCTCGGCCCCCATTAGCTTAGCGGCCGAGCAGGTCCGGCGCGATCTTCTTGCATGCGTCGACCAGACCCTGGACGGAGGCGACCGACTTGTCGAAGGCCTCGCGATCCTTGCCGGCAAGCTCGATCTCGACAATGCGCTCGACGCCCTTGCTGCCGATCACGACCGGCACGCCAACATACATGTCCTTCACGCTGTATTCGCCGTTGAGATAGGCGGCGCAGGGCATCACGCGCTTCTTGTCCTTCAGGTAGCTCTCGGCCATCGCGATCGCGGACGCCGCCGGCGCGTAGAAGGCCGAGCCGGTCTTGAGGAGGTTGACGATCTCGGCGCCGCCATTGCGGGTGCGATCGACGATCTCGTCGATGCGGGCCTGCGAGGTCCAGCCCATCTTGACGAGGTCCGGCAGCGGAATGCCGGCGACGGTGGAATACTTGACCAGCGGCACCATGGTGTCGCCATGGCCGCCCAGCACGAAGGCGGTCACGTCTTCGACCGAGACGTTGAACTCGTCGGCGAGGAAATAGCGGAAGCGCGAGGAATCCAGCACGCCGGCCATGCCCACCACCTTCTTGTGTGGCAGGCCGGAGGCCTTCTGCAGCGCCCAGACCATGGCGTCGAGCGGGTTGGTGATGCAGATGACGAAGGCGTCGGGCGCGTACTTTTTGATACCGGCGCCGACCTGTTCCATGACCTTCAGGTTGATCGAGAGCAGATCATCGCGGCTCATGCCGGGCTTGCGCGGCACGCCGGCGGTCACGATGCAGACCTGGGCGTTGTCGAGCGCCTCGTAGGAATTGGCGCCGGTGAGATGCGCGTCAAAGCCGTCGACCGGCGAGGACTGCGCGATATCGAGCGACTTGCCCTGCGGGATGCCTTCCGCGATGTCGAACATCACGACGTCACCCAGCTCCTTCAAGCCGATGAGATGAGCCAGCGTTCCGCCGATTTGACCGGAGCCAATCAGAGCAATCTTGTCGCGCGCCATGGGAAATCTGTCCTTTGAACCCGAACGGGGAGGTGTGGGAAAAGCCGACTGGCTGGTTATCCCTTTAGACCCGCCCGTTCAAGTCGGGGCATGCCCAAATGGCGGCCCTGCCTTGATTTCAGTCAGGACACAATCCAGCCGTCGTCATTCCGGGATGCGCCGTAAGGCGCAGGCCCAGAATCCATAACCACCATCGGGAGTATGGATTCCGGGCTCGCGCTTCGCGCGCCCCGGAATGACGGTGGGAATCAGGTCTCCACCAACCCGGTCGTCGACCCGCTGGCGGCGGAATCCTTATGTCCGTGGGGTAGCGCGAGGTAGGATTCCGAGCTCATCTCGATCAGGCGCGACGAGGTCCGCTTGAACTCATTGGCCTCATTGCCTTCGGTGGCCAGATACAGCGACAGCGGATCGGCCGCGGCCGAGGCCATCAGCTTCACGGCATTGTCATAGAGCGTATCGATCAAGGTGATGAAGCGCTTGGCGGCGTTGCGCTCGGCATAATCCATCACTGGCACCTGGTCGACCAGGATGGTGTGATAGTCTCGCGCTAGGCGCAGATAGTCGGACGCCGCGAGCGGCTTCTCGCAGAGATCGGCGAAGGAAAACCGCGCCACGCCATGCGACGAGCACGGCACGTGCAGCGTGCGGCCCTTGATCGAAATATCACGCGGCTTGCAGGGCGCCTTGCCGGTCAGCTTGGCCCAGGCCTTGTCGAGCGCGCTTGACGCCGCGTCATCGGCCGGCACCAGCCACATCTTCACGCCGGCGAGTTTCTCCAGCCGGAAATCGGTGCGGGCGTCGAGCCGCGTCACGTCCATGTGCGCGGAGATTTGATCGATGAAGGGCAGGAACAGCGCGCGGTTCAGCCCACCCTTGTAGAGATCCTCCGGCGCGACGTTCGAGGTCGCGACCACCACCGTGCCGAGCTCGAACAGTTTTGCGAACAGGCGGCCGAGGATCATCGCGTCGGCGATGTCGGTGACATGGAATTCGTCGAAGCAGAGCAGCCAGGCTTCGTCGAAGATCGCGCTCGCCGTCAGCGCGATCACGTCACCATTGGTGTGCTTGCCGCGGGAGGCTTCCTGCCGGTAGGTGTAGATGCGCTCATGCACGTCGGCCATGAACTCGTGGAAATGCGCGCGGCGCTTGTGCTCGACCGGGCTTGCCTGGAAGAACAGGTCCATCAGCATGGTCTTGCCGCGGCCGACGTCGCCGTGGACATAGAGGCCGCGCGGCGGACCGCCATTCTTGTCAGCGAACAACCGGCTCAGCAGGCCGTTTTTGCGCGCCGGTTTATAGTCGGCGAGCCGCCGTTCCAGATCGGCAAAGGCGTCAGCGACTTCCGCCTGCGCCGGATCGGGCTCGATCGCGCCGGAGGAAATCAGGGCCTGATAATGGCTGTGGAACGAGGTGTGGGGGGCGGACAGCATGTCCACCTTACCGCCTGAAACGGCCGGAAATTGCAAGCGGTGAATTGGTTGCGGCGGGTATGCGTCTTCTCCCTCTCCCCGTTCTTTACGGGGAGAGGGTTGGGGTGAGGGGCTGCCTCCGCGGAAACGGAGAAAGTCGGACTCGCGGAGAGCCCCCTCACCCGGATCGCATCTCACGATGCGATCCGACCTCTCCCCGCAGGCGGGGCGAGGTGAAGAGACCCTACGCACTCAGCTCGTAGGAATCCTCAACCACATATGGTCCGCCGCCAGTCGACGCGCGCGAGGAGAACAGCACGAAGCGGTCGGCGGTGAAGACGCGGCTTGGGAAGTAGCCGCGCACCGAAAGGTAATCGGCGACGTCCCGGCTCGACGCATCATGGAGCCGGGCCAGCGTCACATGCGGCGTGAATTTGCGGCCCTCGGGATCAAGCCCGATCCGCTGCATCAACCGCTCGAGCTCGGCCTGCAGCTCGATCAGCGGCCTGCTCGGTTCGATGTCGGCGACCACCGCGCGCGGCTTCTTGCCACCGAAGCTGGTGAGGCCTCGCAGCTTCACCTCGAACGGTTTGCGGTTCACCCGAAACAGCATCGATGCGATCTCGTTGGCGGAGATGCCATCGATGTCGCCGATGAAGCGCAAGGTGACGTGATAATTTTCGGGATCGATCCAGCGGGCGCCAGGAAGGCCACCCCGCAAATTGGAAAGCGTCTGGCCGATATCGGCCGGGATTTCCAGTCCGGTAAACAAACGCGGCATCGTTGGGACTCCCGATGCTTGGGTCTGACGCTACGAATCATAGCGCAAACCCCTAAACAATTCCCGGTGACGAATCACCGATGGCTAATTTCTACCCGAGTTATGTGACTCTGCGAAGCATGTGCCGTTAACGGGTCGGAAACCTCCTCAAGTAAACCCTGACGGGTAAGGTTATCGATGCCTGTTTTTCAGGGCTGGTGCCCTGTTAGCGGGCCGAGAAATGCCTCCACCGTGGGCATCATCTTCGCCACGATGATGTCGACGCCTTGCGGCGTCGGGTGAATGCCATCGGCCTGGTTGAGCTTGGCATCGGCAGCAACGCCGTCAAGGAAAAACGGATAGAGCGGGACGCCGAGTGATTTCGCCAAATCCGAATAGATGGTGTTGAAGCGCTCCGCATAGTCGCGGCCGTAATTCGGTGGCGCCAGCATGCCGCACAACATGACGGCAATGTTACGCGCTTTCAGCCGCGTCAAAATGTCTGACAGCGCCGCGCGCGTCACGGCAGGATCGGTGCCGCGCAACGCGTCGTTGGCACCGAGCTCGACAATGACCGCCTGGGTTCCCTCGGGCACCGACCAGTCGAGCCGGTCGCGGCCGCCGGAGGCGGTATCGCCGGACACCCCGGCATTGGTCATCTCGACATTTATCCCCTTGTCCTTCAATGCTTTTTGCAACTTGGCCGGAAACGCATCATTGGCCGAAAGGCCAAGCCCCGCCGACAGGGAATCGCCGAGCACCACCATCTTGACCGGCTTCACCTCGTTCTTGGCCTCATTGCCGGCGGGACCTTCGGCTAGAGCCGATCCCGCGACCGTCAAGGCCATCGTCAACACAAGGATGTGCGCGAACGCGCTTCGCCGCCTCTCGACCAGGGAAGCGAAAGTGCCATATGACCGAGCCATGGACAGCCTCATCGAATCTCCTTCGCTCTCCGGCGCAACGCCGGACACCATTGCCATCTCCAACGTCAACCTATCGCTCGGCAGCGGTGCCGCGCGCGTTCATATCCTGAAAGACATCAGCTTGCGCGTCGGCTCCGGCGAAGCCATCGGCCTGATCGGCCCCTCGGGTTCGGGAAAATCCACATTGCTGATGGTAATGGCGGGTCTCGAACGTCCTGACAGCGGAGAGGTGGTGGTGAGCGGCACGCCTTTCAATGCCCTCGACGAGGACGCGCTGGCGCGCTTCCGCGGCCGCCAGGTCGGCATCGTCTTCCAGTCGTTTCATCTGATCCCGACCATGACGGCGTTGGAGAATGTCGCGGTGCCGCTCGAACTCGCCGGCAATCCCGATGCTGCAAAACGTGCTGCACAGGAGTTGACGTCGGTCGGTCTCGGCGACCGGCTGCATCATTATCCCTCGCAACTTTCCGGCGGCGAGCAGCAGCGCGTCGCGCTGGCGCGCGCGCTCGCGCCTGATCCCGCCATCCTCGTCGCCGACGAGCCGACCGGCAATCTCGACGAAGCGACGGGAAAGCAGATCGTCGATCTCCTGTTCGCCAAACATGCCGAGCGCGGCATGACCTTGGTGCTGGTGACGCACGACACTTCGCTCGCCCAACGCTGCGATCGCGTGGTGCGGCTCCGCTCGGGCCGCATCGATACGACGACCGACAATCGCGTCGCCGCCTCATGAGCATCGTCTCCGACAGCCCCGAGCGCCTTCTTGGGCGCCTTGTGGAAGAGCCCGCGCCGAAGCGTCGCGCGGTCTGGCTCAGCCTGCGCTACGCTTCACGCGAATTGCGCGGCGGCCTGCGCGGCTTCTACGTCTTCATCGCCTGCATCGCGCTCGGCGTGATGGCGATTGCCGGCGTCGGCTCGGTCGCCGCAAGCCTCGGCGAGGGCATGGCGCGTGAAGGCCGCGCGCTGCTCGGCGGCGACGTCGCGTTCCTTTTGTTCCAGCGCGAAGCCACGCCGGACGAGCTTGCCTTCCTGCGCTCGCGCGGAGAGGTTTCGGTCGTCGGCACCATGCGCGGCATGGCGCGTGCGGCGGACGGTAAGCTCGCGCTGGTCGAGATGAAGGGCGTCGACAATAGCTATCCGTCGATCGGCGAACTCACACTCAATCCGGCGCTGCCCCTCAATGAACTCCTCAGCCGGCGCGACGGCGTGTTCGGCGCGGCTGCCGATCCAACCTTGCTGGCGCGGCTTGATCTCAAGGTCGGCGACATCGTCACGATCGGCGATGCGCGCTTCCAGATCAGGAGCGCGGTCGAGTCCGAGCCCGACAAGCTCGGCGTCGGCATCGGCTTCGGTCCACGCTTTCTCGTCAGCGACGATGCCCTGCATGCCACCGGCTTGATCCAGCCCGGCAGCCTGGTGCGCTGGAATTACCGCGTCAAACTGCCCGACGACGCCGCAAGCGATCGCGCCGTCAGTACATTGATGGACGACGCCCGCGCCGCATTGCCGCAAGCCGGCTGGGAAATCCGCAGCCGCTCCAACGCTTCGCCGCAGCTCGAGCGCAATATCGATCGCTTCACGCAGTTCCTCACCCTGGTCGGGCTTGCCGCACTGCTGGTCGGTGGCGTCGGTGTCGCCAACGCCGTGAAGAGCCATATCGATCGCCGCCTCGACGTGATCGCGGCGTTCAAGGCGCTCGGCGCTACCGGCCGCGACGTGTTCGCGATCTATCTGACCCAGGTGATCGTGCTTGCGGCGCTCGGCTCGGTGATTGGGCTAGCTGCGGGCGCGGCATTGCCGTTTGTCATCGTCGGCCTGTTCGGCAAGCTGTTGCCGCTGCCGGTGGTGCCGGCAATCCATCCGACCGAGCTCGCGCTGTCGCTGGTCTATGGCCTGCTCACCGCGCTTGCCTTCGGCCTATGGCCGCTCGGTCGCATCCATGATGTGCCGGTGGCCGCATTGTTCCGTGATACCGTCAGCGCCGAGCGGCAGCGGCCGCGCTGGCGCTATCTGGCGCTGATGCTGATCGTGGTCGCGCTGCTCATCGCCGTCGTGATCGGGCTTGCCTATGACAAGCGCGTCGCAGCGGTGTTTGTCGTCGCCGCCATAATCGTATTCGCGGTGTTGCGCGCCGTTGCGGAAGCGGTGATGGCGATCGCACGGCGGGTGCCGCGTTCGCGCTTCACCATGCTGCGGCTAGCCATCACCAACATCTACCGGCCCGGCGCGCTGACGCCCTCGGTCGTGCTCTCGCTCGGCCTCGGGCTCGCCGTGCTCGTCACCATCACCCAGATCGACGGCAATCTGCGCCGGCAATTCCTGGCGGCGCTGCCCGAGCATGCGCCGTCGTTCTACTTCATCGACATCCCCTCCTCCGACGCGGCCAGCTTCAATGACTTCCTGCGCAAGACCGAGCCCGACGCCATGGTCGAGGACGTACCGATGCTGCGCGGGCGCATCGTCTCCGCGCGCGGCGTGCGCGCGGAAGAGCTCAATCCATCGAGCGACGCCGAATGGGTGCTGCACAGCGACCGCGGCCTGACCTATACCGGCGAGATCCCGAAAGGCTCCAAGGTCGTCGAGGGCGAATGGTGGGGCGCCGATTATAACGGCCCGCCGCTGGTCTCGATCGAGAAGAAGATCGCCGATGGCCTGAAGCTGAAGCTCGGCGACGAGATCGTCGTCAACGTGCTCGGCCGCGACATTCCTGCCAAGATCAGCAATATGCGCAATGTCGACTGGCAGGGGCTCGGCATCAATTTCGTGCTGGTCTATTCGCCCAATGCCTTCAAGGGCGCGCCGCACAGCCATATCGCAACCCTCAGCGAACCGCATCCCAGCAGCCAGGACGACGCCCGCATCATCAAGCAGGTCGCCGACGCGTTCCCGATGGTGACGAGCGTGCGGGTGCGCGAGGTGATGGAGACGATCGGCTCGGTCGTCACCAATCTCGCGCTGGCGATCCGCGGCGCCAGCGCCGTGACCTTGATCTCGGCCATCCTGGTGCTCGGTGGCGCGCTCGCCGCCGGCCATCGCCACCGGGTCTATGATGCCGTCATCCTCAAGACGCTCGGCGCCACGCGCGCGCGGCTGCTCGGCGCTTACGTGCTGGAATATCTTCTCATCGGTTTCGCCACCGCGGTGTTCGGCGTCATCGCGGGTTCCATCGCGGCCTACCTCATCGTGACACGGCTGATGACCCTGAGCTTTGTTTGGCAGGCCAGCAGCGCCGCGGGCGTCGTGGTGGCGGCATTGGTCGTGACGGTCGGACT
>DATHMA010000154.1:0-16335 GCA_035487555.1 Bradyrhizobium sp.
CTGATCATCATGAACAGCTATGAAGGCGAGGTGGATTTCAAGCTGCCGCATACCAGCGCCGGGCCGAGATGGGGATTGCTGCTGGATACGAATAATCCGGAGGATGCGTCCGGCGCGACGTTCGACTTCGACAGCGTGTACAAGGTGCCGGGGCGCTCGTTCCTGCTGTTCGTCGCGGGCGAGAGCAAATAGATCGATGCCGCAAGCTCTTCCCTTCTCCCCTTGTGGGAGAAGGTGGCGCGAACCGCCGGATGAGGGGTTTCTATCCGCGGATGCGAAAGCGAGTTTGTGGATAGAGACCCCTCACCCGGATTGCATCTGACGATGCAATCCGACCTCTCCCACAAGGGGAGAGGTGCACCGACATTGCGGACTCAGTTCACTTCATTTCACCAAGCCCTAACCCAAGATACCCCAACCGTGCGGCGGAAGCGTCAGCTCGGTTTTGCCGTTGTTCTGACTCGCGGAGACATTGCCAGCGAGCTTTTCGGCCGCACCGTCGATCGTACGCGTCACCGGCGTATCCGCAATGTTCAGCGCGACCCAGAGCCGCTTGTCGTCCGCGAACGCCTCATACAAGAGATCGGTGTTGCGGATTTCGATCACGCAGCTTTGCGCGCGATGGAGCCAGGGATGTTTCCGCCTTATCCCGATCACCTCCTGATGCAGGCGATAGACCGGCCAGCCATACGGCGCGAGCGCGGCGGGTGTCGCGGGAAAGGCGGGGCGTATGGCGTCGTCGCCGCCGGCGCGGCTTTCCTTGATACCGCGGAATGCCTGCTCGTCGCCGGAATAGATCGAGGGCGTGCCGCCTGAGGTCATCAGAATGACCAGCGCATGCGCCAGATGCCGCTCGTCGGTGAGCTGGCTTGCGATGCGGGTGACGTCGTGATTGCCAATGAAAGTCTGCGGCACGAAGGCTTCGAGGAAGGTGTTGTGGCGCTTCAGCGACCAGGCGAGCTCGAAGAAATTGCCGCTGTTGAGCGAGCTCCAGATCGCCTTCCACAATTCATATTGCGTGACCGCGTCGACACCGCTCTCGTGCACGAAGGCGGTGTAGTCGCCATGGATCACCTCGCCGAAGATATAAGTGTCGGGATGATGCGCGCGCACCTGCGGCAGCACATTGCGCCAGAACTCGCGCGGCACGGCGTAGGCGGCATCGAGCCGCCAGCCATCGGCGCCGCGGTCGAGCCAGTCGTTCATCACCCGCGCGACGTAGTCGGCGACTTCAGGCTCGGCATGATTGAGCGCAACGAGCTGCTCGTGGCCTTCGAAGGTCGCGTAATCAGGCTCGCCGCCCTTCCCCGCCTGCGGCCAGGTGATGCGAAACCATTTCGCTTCCTTCGATTGCGCCCCGCCGGCGATCGCGCGCTGGAACGTGGGGTGCTCGCGTCCGACGTGATTGAATACGCCATCGAGGACCAGGCGCAGGCCGCGGCGGCGCATCTCCTTCACCAGCGCATCGAAATCCGCACTGTCGCCGAGCCGACGGTCGATCTCGAAATGATCCACCGTGTCGTAGCCATGCGTGGAAGAGGCAAAGATCGGCGCGAGCAGCAGCCCGGAGGCACCGAGGTCGACGGCGTAGTCGAGCCAGTTCGTGATTTGGCCAAGTCGATGCTGAACTTGCGGACACGCCGCCGCCTCGCGCTCGGCGCCGACAAAGCCGAGCGGATAGATGTGCCAGAGAATGGCGTGCTCGATCCAGTTGGCCAATTGAGCTCCCGGTTTGATGGCTCGCCGACGGCACGCTAGATGCAGAGGCTGAGCAGCTTGATGTGACAATCGCTGGATTTGCGGCGGGTCGTTGTCGTGACTTCGCGCTTCACCAGCGGTCCCTGTTTCGAGGCGTCGGCGATCGCCCTGCCGCCCTTCGGAGATTTCGGCTCGTAGTCGCCCGCGATTTCCATCGCCCAATAGGTGCGCTTGCCGCTCTTGTCCTTTGCGCTCGCGATGCCGACGCGCGTGGCCTTGGACAGCAACAGGTTTTTGCGATGCTCACTGGAAGCGATCCACTGATCGAGCGTCTTGTCGAAGGTGTCGTAGCCGTAGGCGATGTTCTCGGCGGCGCGGCCCGCGCGCGAAGGCGATATGCGTGAGGAGAACGAGCCCAGCACTTCGTGGCTGAGCTCATCCTTCTCCGCCATCGCGCGCGCTTGCGCCAGCGCGATGCCATCGAGCGTCGCGTCGCGGACAACGCGCACTTCTCCGTGCTTGAGGCGGAAACTCGAGATCAGTTCAGCGGGCTGCTCCGCAGCGGCCGGCGCCGCATGTACAAGCAGCAAGGACATCGCGATCAAAGAGAGCGCGGCTCGCGCGAATTTCAGCAAATCATTCACCCCTCGCATCGCAATACCGCTGTACCGGTGCGCAGTTCCAGTTTCGTTTAGAGCATATTGGCTTCGGTTAGCCACGCCACCCGACTCGAACAGGATTGAATTACTTCATGAATTGGAGTTGCGCACATGTGATTCCGAACGAAGTTGCATTCTCGCTCTCGTTCCTTCCGTTTTCCGATAGAGTCGGTTATATGTTACCCAACTGTCATCAAACTGTTACAGAACAATAATGTCCGATTCCACTGCGACCACACTGGCGACGGCCGGTGTTCGCGCTGTCGCTGGTCCCACCAGCGACCTCACCCTTCAAGTCAAGAAGGGCACTGAAACTTCCGCGGCTGCAAACGTTCAAGTTCCAGCCACGCTCCTCACTCAAGAGCCAGCCAATCCCGGCGAAATTCCGGCGCCTGACGCCCAGCAAGGCGAGGCCGCGGCCGCGCCCGCAGCGCCGGCACAAGCCGAACCCGCCGGCGTCGAGATCGAGCTCAAGCTTCTGGTCGATGCCGACAGCCTCGCCGATTTCAACGACGCGCCGGTCGTCACCGCGAACGCGCGCAACAAGGGCGCGCGCAAGCATCTCAAATCGGTCTACTACGATACGCCCGAGCGGACGCTGTGGCGCAACGGACTGACCTTGCGCGTCCGGCAGAACGGCGCGCGCTTCGTGCAAACCGTGAAGGCCGAGTTCCGCGACGATCCGCTTCGCCGCGGCGAGTGGGAGGCCAGCGTCGCGTCGATGGCGCCGGATCTCGCGCTGGCGATGCCTTTCATTCCGGAGAAGCTTCGCACCGAGATCGAGAGCTCGCGCATCGAACCGGTGTTCACCGCCGACATCCGCCGGCATCAACGTATGCTGGAGCTGCCGTCGGGCACAGTCGAAATCGCGTTCGACCATGGCGTGATCAAAGCGGGCGATCGCTCGATGCCGGTCAGTGAGATCGAGCTGGAACTGAAAAGCGGCAGCGCTTCCGCCATCCACGAGCTCGCACTGCGACTATGCGAACACGGCGAGGTGCGGCCTTCGATCCGGACCAAGTCCGCGCGCGGCTTCGACCTCGCAGCCGACACGCCGCCGTCGGCGAAACGGCCGGCGAAGCTGCGCCTTGATCCGACCGTTGCGCTCGATGACGCCTTTGCCACGATCCTGCGCTCCTGCCTCAAGCATCTGCTCGAAGCCATCCCCGCCGCCGAGGACGGCCGCGACCCTGATGGTATCCATCAGCTTCGCGTCTCGCTGCGCCGGTTGCGCGCAGCACTCGACCTGATGCGCTCGGTAGGCTCGCTGAGCCGGCTCGAGCAGCTGCGCACGGACGCGCGCTGGTTCGCGCACAATCTCTCCGCCGCGCGCGAGTGGGACATTTTCGAAACCGAGACGCTGCCGACCATCGCCAAGGGCTGTCCGACGATTGCAGGCTTCGAAGCGCTCGGCGATATCGCCGAGAAGCGCCGCTCGGCCGCCTACAACAAGGTGCGCATGGTGCTCAACGACCGCCGCTGCGCCGCGTTCATCATCGGCCTCGGCGGCTGGATCGAAGCGCGCGGTTGGCGCAGCGACGTCCCGCCCGAAAATCTCGGGCAGCTCGCCGAGCCCACCACCAATTTCGCGCATCGCATGCTTTCGGCACAGCACGGCAAGGTGCTCAAGCGCGGCAAGCATTTCAAATCGCAGACCGCCCCAGAGCGGCATCACCTGCGGCTTGCCGTGAAGAAGCTGCGCTATGTCGTCGAGTTCCTGCTGCCGCTATACGACCTCGGCAAGCCGGCGCGGCGTTATTCGCAGAAGCTCGCCGAGCTGCAGGAAGAGCTCGGTTCCTTCAACGACATGGCGACGACGGCCTCGCTGCTTTCGGGGATTGGCGGCGAGTGCCTCGAAGGCGCCAATGCGCGCGCCGCCATTGCAGGCTGGCAGGCGCACGCGATGGTCGGCTCGGAGCAGCGTTTGCGCGGTGCCTGGTCGGAATTCAGCAAGACGAAAACGCCCTGGTCGCGGCCGGAAGAGGCATGAGCGAAAAGGCCGCGTGCCGCGCGGCCTTCATCAGACCAAAGTCGAAATGTCAGGTGCGACAAACGCGCGCGCGTTACGTCGAATTAACGCGCACGACAGGACATCTTAATTTTCCCGACAGCGCCTCGTAATGCGCCGTGCGTTAGCTCTCCAGCAAGCCACAACGGCTTAACCCCCTTGGAGAGAAATTCATGACAGCAACAAACGAGACGCGTCGCCGGATTCTGCCCGCGCGGCGCTTCGCCCTGCTCGGCTCGGTCGCCATCATCGGCTCCGCGCTGGTGCTCGGCGGCGGACTGGTATCCGGCCAGCTCGGTCAGCCGGCCTTCGCTGCGCCGACGCAGGTCCAATCCGGCCCCGTCGGCTTCGCCGACCTCATCAGCAAGGTGAAACCCGCCGTGATCTCGGTGCGGGTCAAGATCGACCAGAGCGCGGATGCGGATTCCGACGCGCCGCAGATGAAGGACCAGGGTCAGGGTCAGGACATGTCGCCCTTCGAGGGCACGCCTTTCGAGAAATTCTTCCACCAATACGGTTCCGAGAACGGCCCGGGCCGCCGCATGCCGCATCATGAGATGGTCACCGGCGTCGGCTCCGGCTTCTTCATCTCCGCCGACGGCTATGCCGTGACCAACAACCACGTCGTCGACCACGCCAAGTCCGTCGACATCACCACCGATGACGGCAAGACCTACACCGCCAAGGTGATCGGCACCGATGCCAAGACCGACCTCGCGCTGATCAAGGTCGAAGGCAAGAGCGACTTCGCCTATGTCGACTTCGAGACCGAGACGCCGCGGATCGGCGACTGGGTGGTCGCGGTCGGCAACCCCTACGGCCTCGGCGGCACCGTCACCGCCGGCATCATCTCGGCGGAAGGCCGCGATATCGGCTCCGGCCCCTATGACGACTACATCCAGATCGATGCGCCCATCAATAAGGGCAATTCGGGCGGACCGACCTTCGACACCAAAGGCAATGTGATCGGCGTCAACACCGCGATCTATTCGCCGAGCGGCGGCTCTGTCGGCATCGGCTTCGACATCCCCGCTGCCACCGTGAAGATGGTCGTGGCCCAGCTCAAGGATAAGGGTTCGGTGACGCGCGCCTATATCGGCGTGCAGGTGCAGCCGGTCACGTCAGGCATCGCCGAAAGCCTCGGCATGAAGAATGCGTCGGGCGCACTCGTCGACGAGGCCCAGCCGGACACGCCCGCGGCCAAGGCCGGCGTGCAGGCCGGCGACGTCATCACCGCGGTGAACGGCAATCCGATCAAGGATTCGCGCACACTGGCACGCGAGATCTCGGTGATGGCGCCGGGCTCGACCGCCAAGCTCGACATCCTGCGCAAGGGTGAGCAGAAGAGCATCGAGGTGACGCTTGCCAAGATGCCGAACCAGCCCGAGAAGCAGGCCAAGGCCGGCGACATGGACAATGGCTCGGCGCCGCATCTCGGCATTTCGGTGGCCCCGGCGAGCGACGTCGCGGGCGCCGGCAGCAAGGGCGTGGTGATCACCGCGGTCGATCCGGAAGGCCCCGCAGCCGAGCACGGCCTCAAGTCCGGCGACGTCATCCTCGACGTCGGCGGCAAGAGCGTCAGCTCGGCCGGCGAATTGCGCGGCGCCCTGTCGGACGCCAAGTCCGGCGGCAAGCACGACGTGCTGATCCGGGTGAAGAGCGCCGACAACACCCACTTCGTGGCGATGCCGATCGGTTAACCGTTTGCACGGAAGCAGCCCCTCACCCCAACCCTCTCCCCGCTATCCGCCTTCGCTGAAGCTTCGGCGGACAAGAGAGCGGGGAGAGGGAGAAGGAAGGAGCTAAAAAAGAAAGCCCCGCGTGAGCGGGGCTTTCGTCATTTCGAAGAGAGCAAATCTCAGTAGCGGGCGACGATCGGGCCGCCGAAGCGGTAGTTGACGCGCACCGTGACGAGATCGGCATCCTGCTTGATGCTCTCGTTGCGGGTCGCGAGGCCCGCGGTGTTGAAGGCATAATTGTCGCTGCCCATGAACAGGTGGTCGTATTCGACCGCGGCCGACCAGTTCGGAGCAAAGCCATATTCGATGCCGGCGCCGACCGTGCCGCCCCATTTGGTGTTGCTGCCGGCGGTGTCGGTCACGAAGCCGCCGATCGTCGAAAGCCCGTCGTAACGGTTGTCGGTGACGGCAGCGCCGCCCTTCACATAGGCCAGCACGTTGTTCCAGGCGTAGCCGACCTGGCCCGTGAACAGGCCAAAGGCGTCGATCTTGGTGCGGTTGGTGGCGAGGCCGCCGAACAGCAGGCTGGGGTTGGAGCCCGAGAAGTCAGCCCAGTTGCCCTGGGCTTCCAGGCCGAACACCCAAGGACCAGCCTGCCAGCGGTAACCGATCTGGCCACCGACCGTGCCGCCCGAGGCGTTATGGCAACCTTCCGAGACCGGAAGGATGGCAGCGCCGGCGGTCGCCGTGCGGGTCCAGCAATTGTGGCTCGTGCCCCAGCCGCCGTTGATACCGGCGTAGAAGCCGCTCCAGTTATACAGCGGCGAAAGCATCGGCGGCGGCGCCTTGTAATAGCTCGGCGCGAGATCAGCGGCCGAAGCAGCGGTGGTACCAAACACAACAAGCGATGCAGCGATAACCAACTTCTTCATGATGACTACTCCCCGTTAAATGAAACGATCCGTCCCAAGGCGAACTTTGCGAGCGCGAACCTCTCACCGACAATGCAACAGGGCGTTAATTTGGTGTGGCGCGAACACCACAGCCACCCGAATTGTGGAGACACAGTTTGGTTAATCAAACGTGTGCCTCCACTGAGCTCATGCAGATTCAAGTTTTGGGCAGCTGCGCCAGATATTCGAAGATCGCGCGCAACTCGTCGTCGCTCATCTTTCCGATCGGCTGCCACGGCATCTGCTTGCCGAGCTCATGGCCATAGGGATCGACGCCGGTGCGGAGCGCCGTCCGGAATTGCTCGAACGTCCAGTCTTTGACGACGTGCAAATCGGGACCGAGCGGCGGCAATTGGCCGGGCACACCGCCCGACAGATCCTTGCCGTGGCACTCGCGGCAATCCTGATACGACAGGATGTATTCGCCATAATGCGCGGTGGGTTCCAGCGGCGGCGCGGTGACCTGTGCGTTCGTTACCGGCTTTCCGGTTGGCAGCACGCCGGCGCCTAGCAAGAACAGCCCGAGCCCGCTGATCCGGTCGGGCGGATTCGGCGTGGGCTGTCCGGCTGCGGGCACGCTGCGCAGATAAGCGATCAGCGCGCGCGTATCCTCGTCGCTGAGCCGGCTGGCATTGGTGATGCTCATGACGAACAGCCAATGCCCCTGGGGATCGACGGCATTGCGGATGGCGCGGAAGATGTCGCCGTCCGACCAATGCCTGAGATCTCCCGCGGGCGTGAGATTGGCGGAGACGAGCGATCCGACGTCGACGGGAAAATGCTCGCCGATGTCGACGCCGCCCGTGAGCGTGCCTGTCTTGGAGTGGCATGCGGCGCAAAAGCTGTCGGAGATGGCCTGTCCGCGACGGACCTGTGCCGGCGTGCCTTCGACATGCATGATCGGAGTCGGCGCACTGCGGCCGTGAGCCTTGAGCGAGCCCACGATCAGCACAATGCTGATCAACGTGGTCGCGGTGGACAGCAGGGCCGACAGGCCCGCGCCACCCCATTTCAGGAAAGGGTTTTTGGCCTGCCAGGCACGAAAGCCTGACCAGGAGAGCAAAATGGTCGTGAGAATAGAGGTCGCGGGATAGAGCAGATCGAACATGGGACATATCCAGAATTTGTTTTGCCCGTGGCGGGCGGATGCGGCTTGTGAAATGTGCAAGGCCGGCCGCAATAGACCGCGGCGGCCTGCTCTTCCGGATCGGCAGAGCGAGGCGGAAATAATCGGCCGCGCGATACGAAATGATTTCGTCGCGGATTTTTCGGGTTACAGCCGTAACAGGGACGGCCGGCATACCCGGATTATCGCTGAAATGCGGGGAAACGCGCCTACTTCGCGGCGCTCTCTATTTGCTTGCCTTCGGCGGGCCCGCCTTTGGCTTGCTTGTCTTTGACCTGCTCGCCTTTGGCTTGCTTGTCTTGGGCCTGCTTGTCTTGGGCCAGCTTGTCTTTGGCTTGCTTGCCCGTGGCCGCCTTGCGCGGGCCGCGACTGCCTTCCTGCTCCAGCGCCTCGCGCACCTTCGCAAATTCCTCCTGCGAGGCCTTGTCGACGCGGGGGAAACGCAGGTTCAGGGTGTCGAGAGCCGAGACGATCACCGAGCCGATCACCACCCGCGCGAACCATTTGTGGTCGGCCGGCACCACGAACCACGGCGCATGCGGCGCCGAGGTGTGACGGACGATGTCCTGATACACCGCCTGATAGCGCGCCCAATAGCCGCGCTCGGAGATGTCGTTCATCGAGAACTTCCAGTTCTTCGCCGGCTGCTCCAGCCGGTCGAGGAAGCGCTCGCGCTGCTCCTTCCTGGAGACATTGAGAAAGAATTTCAGGATCACCGTGCCCTGCCGCGACAGATAACGCTCGAAAGCCGCGATGTCCTCGAAGCGCTCGCGCCAGATGTTCTTGGTAACCAGCTTTGACGGAATCTTCTGCGTGGCGAGAACGGCGGGATGCACCCGCGTGATCAGGCACTCTTCATAATACGAGCGGTTGAAGATGCCGATGCGGCCGCGCTCGGGCAGCGCGATGGTGCTGCGCCACATGAAATCATGATCGAGCTCGTGGCTTGTCGGCTGCTTGAAGGAAGTGACCTCGCAGCCCTGCGGATTGACGCCGTCGAACACGGCCTTGATGGCGGAGTCCTTGCCCGCCGCGTCCATGCCCTGGAAGATGATGAGCAGCGACCAGCGGTCCTGGGCGTACAGCTTTTCCTGGAAATCGTTGAGGCGCTTGCGATTGGCCTCGATGATCTTCTCGCCTTCGGCCTTGTCGAGCCCGCCCTTCTCGCCGGTCTTTTGCGAAGCGAGGTGGAATTTGCGCGAGCCGTCGATGCGGAACGGCGTGATGAAGGGAGTGAGCTCGGCGGCGAGGGAGGTTGGTTTTTTGGTCATGGCGTGCTTTCCACTTGCGGCACTCTCTACGTCGTCATTGCGAGCCAAGCGAAGCAATCCTGAAATGTATCCGCGAAGAAAGTCTGGATTGCTTCGTCGCTTCGCTCCTCGCAATGACGACGGCTGGCAACATCACGCATCAAATTGCCTCTCCAGAAACGCCGTCACAAACAGCGGCATGGTGGGGCGGAAATCGGCCCTCGTGCGCACGAGGTGAATGCGCGACAGTTCCGGATGTTCCTGCCGCGCCAGGTTGGCTTCGATGCGCGCCTTCAGCGCCTCGCCCGGCATGTCGACATCGAGCACCCGCATGATCGCGACGGAGGCGCCGAGCACGACGCAGTCCCAATGTGGCGCGGGGCGATAGTCGGTAGGTGCAAGCCCCGTCTCCTCCTCGATTTCCCGCGCCACATTGTTTGCAAGATCGAGCCTGCCGTCGGTGACGTCATCGAGATCAGGGGTGCCGGCCGGAAAATAGATGCGCCCGGCATTCGACGTATCGCCGGCCATCTCGCCCAGCACGAAAGCGCCGTCGGCGGAGCGTAGCGCGCCCATGCCAAAGCCGTTGAACACGCCGCTGTCGGGAAAGCCCCAGTCGCGCCAGGCCAGCAGGCTCGCGAAATCGGTCTCGAAATAGACCGACGACAGCGTGCCGGCGGAAAAATTGGCGTCACGGGCGAGCAGCACGCGGCCGTTCCACAGCTTCGGCCGCTCGCGCTGCCTCTCGTCGAAATGCGCATCGATCCGCGCGCGCTCGGCCGCGGCCCAGGGCCACGGCCAAGCCTCCACCTTGAGATCGAGCGCCGTGACGCGGTGAATGACCGCGCTACTTGTCATTCATCCCCGTCGTCTTCTTGACCTCATCGACATATTTGTTGGTGTAGGTCTTGGTGACGTCGATATTGGCCTTGGCGACTTCCGGCGAGCCCTCGCTGAACACCGCGAGCACGGCATCCGCCCCCTTCGGGTCCATCTTGCCGGTCTCCGAATACATCGGGATGGTGTTCTTCAGTGCAGCGAGATAGAGCGCCTTGTCCTTGCCGACCATCTCCTCCGGCATCTTGGCCATGATGTCCTCGGCCGAATGCGAATGGATCCAGGACAGCGTCGCGACGATGGCATTGGTCAGCGCCTGCACTTCCTTGTCGTGCGAGGCGACCCAGGCGGCGGTCGAATAGAGCGCGCCGCCCGGATATTCGCCGCCGAACAGCGCGAGCGTATCCTTCTGCGTGCGGGTATCGGCGAGAATCTTCAGGTCGGGATGGCTGCCTTGCAGCACGGTGACGGAAGGATCGAGCATCACGGCGGCATCGATCTGGCCCTGCTCCATCGCTGCAACGGCAGTGGCGCCGAGACCGACGCCGATCACGGCGGCGCTGGTCGGATCGAGACCGTTCTTCTTCAACAGGAACTTCAGGAAGAAATCGGTTGAAGAACCGGGCGCACTGACGCCAACCTTTTTACCCGCAAGATCCTTGATCGACTTGATTTCATTGGCGTGCGAAGGCGCCACCACCAGCACCAGCCCGGGATAGCGGTCATAGACCACAAACGAGACCAGCTCCTGCTTCCTCGCGGCGAGATTGACGCAATGGTCGAAGTAGCCGGAGACCACGTCGGCGCTGCCGCCGAGCACGGCTTTGAGCGCGTCCGAACCGCCCTTGAGGTCGACGAGGCTGACATCGAGGCCCGCCTTGTCGTACTCGCCGAGCTGCTTGGCCAGCACCGTCGGCAGATAGCAGAGGCAGGCGCCGCCGCCGACCGCAACGGTGATCTTGCTTGCGGCCTGTGCCGCCGGCGAGGCCAACATCAGCGTGAGCAAGGTGCCGGCAAGCTTGCCGATCAGGTCTTTCATGGGGTTCCTCCGTTCGGTTGGCGCGCAACATAATGCAGCGTACCCGCCTTGAGAAGGCGACTCTCTTGATTGAGCATGATCCTTTCGGAAAACCGCAACGCACTTTTCCGGATCATGCTTTGGTACCGCACTTCGGCGCTGCAAAATAACTGCGGCGTTCGACTTTATTCCATTGGCAAAACAAGAACTTTTTGTCGCACCCGCATGGCAAGCGCGGGATTCGCGGCCTAGCATCGTTGGCACAAGAAACGTAAAACGGGGAGGCCTTCCATGAATCGTATCGCCACCACTCTGTCCATCGCTGCCGCTTTTGCGGCCGGCTGCGGCGTGACACACTTCATGCGGCCGGCGCTTGCCGCCGATACCATCACCGCCCAGATCATCCACACCGGCGAACTCGAAGGCGACGCGATCTCGCCGGCCAACGCCGGCGGCATGCGCAACAAGACCTTCGTCTCGGTCGACGGCGCGACCATCTCGATCCAGGACGGCAGCCCGCCGAAGCACCTGCATAACGATGCCAACGAGATCCAGTACATCCTCGACGGCACCGGCACGATCTGGCTCGGCGACAAGGAAGTTCGGGTGAAGCCGGGCGACCTCGTCATCATCCCCAAGGGCACGCCACATGGCGGCACCAAGCCCGACGCCCGCACCATCAAGGCGATCGCGATCAAGACCCCGCCGCAAGCGCCGGATGATGTGAAGCTGCTCAACTGACCGCGGAGCCGGAGACGCGAACGCAGTTCGCAGGGTGGGCAAAGGCGCGCTTGCGCCGTGCCCACCTTCAACATCGTGCTCGGAAGGGTGGGCACGCTACGCTTTGCCCACCCTACGCGACAACCACGCCTAATCCCTCACCTCGTCCATGAACTCGGCGACGTGGCCGGCCCAGAGCTCGGGTTGGGCCATGGTCAGGTGGCCGAACGCGGTCGGCGCGCCCGGCTGCACGATGGTGCGGCCCTGCTTCACGCGCGACATCCGCGTTTCCAGAATCTGCAGGACATCCGGATTGAACTCGTCATCGCCAAAATTCAACGCCAGCACCTTGGTTGTGATCTTGTTGAGATCCGGCTCCGGATCGTAATCGGCGGACGACTTCAGCGAATAGAGCGCGTCGATCGGCTCGACATGGGACGCCTCGGCCGCCACTGCCGCGATGAACCTGTCGGCCCCTGCCCCATCGGGCGCGATCATCTGCATGTGTGGCACGCCGTCGATCATCAGGCGCAAGAGCTCATAGGCCGCGGTCCAGCCGCGCGGCGGCGTGGTGGCGTTGCCGCCCTTCCAGTCCGGATCGTTCTCGATGAAGCCGATCGCCATGCGGCGCCAGATCAGATTTCGCCCGGAAACCTTCACCGGCAGCGAGACCACGGGCATGATGCCCTCGACCGCGTCGGGATAGGCCTCGGCCCATTGCCAGGCGTTCATGCCGCCCATGGACATGCCGACGATGGCATGCAGGCGCTTGATGCCCAGCGTCTCCGTCACCAGGCGGTGCTGCAAGTCGACGATGTCGCCGTAACCGTAATGCGGGAATTTTCCACGGAGGCCATCGCTCGGCTTGCTGGAACGGCCGTGACCGACGCTGTCGGGAAAGATCAGGAAATATTTATGCGCGTCGAGCGGACGCCCGGCATCGTAGAGCGCGTGCTGATAGAGCGGCGTCAGCACGGCGCGGCCGTCGGCGCCGGTCCAGTGCAGCACCAGCACGGCATTGTCGATGTCGCCGGCGGCGTTGCGGTGCGGCTCGCCCATCGTGGCGTAGTGGATGTGCAAGTCGTCGAGGCTCTCGCCGTCGCGGAATTGATAGTGACCGAAATTCGCCTCGGCTTGTTTGGCCGCTTGATTGTCGCCCGCCCCCAAGGGCCCGCCGTTCTGCGCCGATGCACTGGTCGGTGCGGATAGCAGGACGAAGGCGGCCGCAAGCGCCGCGGTCCAACGAACAATTTGCGAAGACATCGGCACGGCTCCTGTCGATCAGCGGCTCTCGCGGATCATTCGCGCGGGCTGACCATTAGATGCATATGCACATATTTATCCCAGCGCAACGCACGTCAGCGTGGAATACGCGAATGTGATTGCCTTTCGATCGCGGCGATCAGAGCGAGGCTGCTTCACGCCAGTCCTTCCACGCCGACGAGACGCGCGGAGCTGCAGGCATCCCGGATCGCTTTCAGGCCCTGATAGGTCGCGCCATTGTAAAAGCCTTCCCAGGCCTCGAACGACGGAAATTCCAGCAGCACGATCCGGCGAGGCTCCCAATCGCCCTCATACACCTTGTGAGCGCCGCCGCGCACAAGGTATCTAGCGCCGGCGGCTTCCAGCGCCGGCTTCACGGCATCCATGAACTCGCGATATTGCGCGCCATCCCGAATATCGACATCGAAGATCACATAGGCAGCCATTGATCGCATCCCTGTTGGTCTCGGGAAGCGATATATGGTGCATATGCACGCGTTTGCCGCTCACAATACCGTTAGCCCCGGCCGTTAACCCCGCCCGTCCGCCGCGGTGGGCCGCCACACCAACAGCCGGCGTTCGACCAGCGTCACCGCGACATCGATCAGGATCACGAAGATCGAGAGCACGAACATCCCGGCGAACACGCCGGCGACATCGAAGATGCCTTCCGCCTGCTGGATCAGATAGCCGAGCCCCGCGGCCGATCCCAGATATTCGCCGACCACCGCGCCGACCACGGCAAAGCCCACGGAAGTGTGCAGCGAGGAGAACATCCAGGACAGCGCCGACGGCCAATAGACGTGGGCCATCAATTGCCGCTCGCTCATGCCGAGCATCCGGCCGTTGTTGAGCACGGTTTGGCTGACTTCCTTGACGCCCTGATAGACGTTGAAGAAGACGATGAAGAACACCAGCGTCACGCCGAGTGCGACCTTGGACCAGATGCCGAGCCCCAGCCACAGCGTGAAGATCGGCGCCAGCACCACGCGCGGCAGCGCGTTGGCCATCTTCACATAGGGATCGAACACCGCGGCGACGACCGGCTGGCGCGCGAACCAGAATCCGACGGCGACGCCGCCGAGCGAGCCGATCACGAAGGCGAGGATGGATTCCCAGAGCGTGATGGCCAGATGCGTCCAGATCACGCCGGTGGAGAACCATTTGATGACCTGGCTGAAGACGTCGACCGGGTTGGAGAAGAAGAACGGCGGCAGCCAGACCTTGCCGAACACCGGCACGCTGGCAAAGAACTGCCACAGCGCCACCACGAGAATGGCGACGAGCATTTGCAGCGTGAACAGCCCGATGCGTGACATTATTCCTTGGCCCCCACCGTGGTCATGCCCGACACAAGGCCGGGCATGACGACGTTTGTGATTACGGATGCGAGAATGTGCCGATCAGGCCGGTCGCGCTCTTGGCGTGGCCGTCGAGCGCCTTGATCACCTCGTCGCGCGTCAGGCCTTCCTTCAGCTCCTTCGGATCGAGATCGGTCGCCATCAGGGTGAAGGTGTAGTGATGCGGCGCGCCAACCGGCGTGCATGGCCCGGTATAGGTCGACAGTTTCGCGGTGCCGAGGCCGCCGACGAACTTGTCGCCGGGCTTGGAAAGCTCGCCTTGTGCAAAGGAGGTGACGGAAGCGGGGATACCATAGACTACAAAGTGGCTGACGCCGCCGGGCGGACGCCCCTCGGGGTCGAACATCATCAGCGCGAAGCTCTTGGTGCCCTCGGGCGGATTGCTCCAGGACAATTCGGGAGAGACGTTTTCACCGAGGCAGTTCGGGTTGGCCTTGTTGTTGCCGGCAAACTTCTGCGGCAACCGCTCGCCGTCCTTGAAGTCGCTTGACGTCAGCGTAAAGGCGCCGGCGGCAAGCGCCTGGTGCGAGCCGAAGAAGGCGGTCATCGCCGCCGCCAAAATCCATCCACGTCCTGACATGATATCTCCCATTCTTGTTTAACTCGATATTGTTTGAACTTGATCGAGTGTCCCTCGTTCACGCTTCACTGGAACCTAAGCGGTTCCCGCTTGCGCGTATCCCTTCAACACCTCTTCCTTCAAAACACTCCATATCTCGCGGTGAAGTGAGTGGAATTCGGGAGCTAACCGCACCTCGAAGATGTCGCGCGGGCGCGGCAGCGCGATCCTCCAATCGCCGATGATGCGCGCGCTCGGGCCGGCCGACATGATCACCACGCGGTCGGCGAGCGCAATCGCCTCCTCCAGATCATGGGTCACGAACAACACCGCCTTGCGGTCGGCGTTCCAGAGATCGAGCAGAAGGTTGCCCATGATCTGCCGGGTCTGGGCATCGAGCGGCCCGAACGGCTCGTCCATCAGCAGGATTTTTGGATCGCGGATCAGGACTTGCGCAAGCCCGACACGCTTGCGCTGGCCGCCCGACAACATGTGCGGATAACGTGAGGCAAAGGCGCCAAGGCCCACCGATGTCAGCCATTTATGCGCGCGCACCAGCGCCTCGGCGCGCGGCGTGCCATCTATCTCGAGGCCGATGGCGACATTATCGAGCGCGGTCTTCCAGGGAAACAGCGCATCGGCCTGGAAGAGATAGCCGGCATCGCGGTTGAGCCCGCTGAGTTGCCGGCCGAAGATTTTTGCGGTGCCCGCGGCGGGCTTCAACAGCCCGGCGGCGACATTGAGCAGCGTGGACTTGCCGCAGCCGGTCGGCCCGACAATGGCGACGAACTCGCCCTGGGCCACCGACAGCTGTGCCTTCTCGACCGCCGTGTAAACGCGGCCATCGCCAAGCCGGAAAGCAACCGTTGCCTCCTCCAGCGCGACCGCCTTTGGCGTCACCTCGTCCACCCCGTCTCCTCCCAATTGGCAAGATGCCTTAGCCGCTTGCGCGGACAAGTTCAACGCGGCTTGCGATAGAAGCGAAACTGCGCTCCACTTCACCCTCCAGCGGAGGGTAAGGTGCCGCAGCCCACGAGACCAAACAGGACATGCCCTCCTCCACCCCGCTGATCGCCTATGACCGTGTCGGCAAGAGCTTTGCCGGGCGCGGACCTTCGCGCGTGGTGGCGGTGGATGATGTTTCGCTTGAGGTGGGGAAAGGCGAGTTTCTCGCCATTGTCGGTGGCTCCGGCTCGGGCAAGAC
>DATHMA010000155.1:0-16025 GCA_035487555.1 Bradyrhizobium sp.
CATCGACGAGGCGGCGCTGCTCGAAGTGCTGCAGCAGAAGAAGATCGCAGGCGCCGGCATCGACGTGTTCTCGGTCGAGCCGCTGCCGGTCGATCATCCCTTCCGCAAGCTCGACAACATGGTGATCACGCCGCATCTCGGTTATTCCACCGAAGAGGTCTTCCGCGGCCACTATGTCCAGATGGTCGAAGGCATCGACGCCTGGCTCAAGGGCGAGCCGGTGCGCAGGCTGGCGTAATATCCGTCGTCATTGCGAGGAGCGAAGCGACGAAGCAATCCAGACCGCTTCCGCGGAGACAGTCTGGATTGCTTCGCTTCGCTCGCAATGACGAAGGAGAGTGATTAACGCACGGTCACCGGCGCGGGCAGCGGCGGCACCACGGTCGGCTGCTGGCCATAGGCCGGAGCGGCCGAGGCTTGTGCCGGCGGCGCACTTGCCTGGCCCGGCAGCGGCGCGGCCAACGCGGTAGCCGACGGCGGATTGCCCGGCATCACCACAACGCGGGTGCCGACCTTGGTGCGCTCGAACAGATCCGAGACGTCGTCGTTCAGCATGCCGATGCAGCCTGAGGAGACGAACTTGCCGATGGTCGAAGGCTGGTTGGTGCCGTGGATGCGGTACACGGTCGAGCCGAGATACATTGCGCGCGCGCCGAGCGGGTTGCCGGGGCCGCCGGCCATGAAGCGCGGCAGATAGGGCTGGCGTTCGATCATTTCGGTCGGCGGGTACCAGTCCGGCCATTCCTTCTTGCGCGAGATCTTCTGCACGCCGGTCCAGGTGAAGCCGTCGCGGCCGACGCGCACGCCATAGCGGATCGCGCGGCCGTTCCCGAGCACGTAGTAGAGATACGTGTTGGGCGTATCGACCACGATGGTGCCGGCCGGTTCCTTGGTGACGAAGTTGACTTCCTGCCGGCGCAGGTTCGGCGCCAGTTGTGCTGGCGCAGCGTCGGGCTGCTCTTCCGGCGGCAGCGACGCGATCGTCATCGGCCGGCCGTCCGGTCCCGTGGCGGGTCCCTGCGGCTGAACCGAGCCGGTGACGGCCGGGTTCCCGCCGGGTGCGACGCCCTCAGGCGGACGCGGCGCGTTAGGGTCGCCGTAACCACCATTGGCATAGCCAGGTTGCGGCGAGCCCGGCGGGCGATCGCCATAGATCACCGGCGGCGGACCGGCGGGGCGGCCGTAGCGCGGATCGTCCGGCGACATCACCGGGCCATTCGGATTCGGAACCGCATTGGCGTAGCGCGGGTCGTCGGGCGAAAGGATCGGACCGGGCGGACGGGCCGGACCGGGCGGCGGCAAAGCCGCAGGATTGGCCTCGTCGTCTTCCAACTGGTCGAAATTCGGCGCGCCGCCGGCGGGATAAGGCTGCGGATAGGGCTGCGCGTAGGTTCCCGGTGCGTAAGTGCCTGGGGCCGGAGGATAGGCCTGCTGGGCGTGGGCAGCCGGGAGTAATGCCGCGCCCGCCATCACGACAGCCGTAATCGTCAGAAATCGAGTGATCATCATGGTGTTCTTATAGTCCCCAAGCCGACACCGGACTGTTAAAGGCACATGACGGAAGATCGCGGCGCATTCAAGACAAATCCGCCCCGCATGCGCCCAATCTCCGAAAATTGTGATGTTCCTTCAAGGCCGTGGCGGCAAAGCCGCGCTCAGCCCGGAAAACGTGATTGACCCTTCCTACGCCTTCTGCAGCAACGAATTTTAACAAACGCTGAACAGCGCTTGCGGTATGGTTGAACCGAGCCTGATTCGCGGCGGCGAACGAGGCACCTCCACAGTAGTCACCGCGTTCACGTTTTGGCTCCAGGGCCATCGCAAGCAAAGCTTGCGAAGGCGGAATCGTACCCAGAAATGCTCCCCGGTATCCGTTTCCTGTTCGCCGCTATCGCGTTGTCTGTTTCTGTTCTCATCTTCGGCCTCGGTGCGGCCGCCCTGTTGCGGGCAGCACATGAGGAATTTGCCTCCAACTCATCCTGGCGTACCGCACCCGAGCCGCCGATGCTCGCCCAGAAGACCGACGCGCCGCAGCCAGTGCTGGCGATGCTGCAGGTCCAGCCGCAGCGCGAGGCGACGCCGCCGACGGCGACCGATGCGCCGCCCGTCGGTGCCATGATCCCCGCCTCGTCGGCGCCAGCAGTGTCGGAAGCGGTGGTTTCCTTGGCGACTGAAACTGAGAAAGTCGCGGCTCTAGCCCCGCAGGACGCGCCAGCGCCTGCGGAAACGTCCAAGAGTGACACCCCGCCGGCTGCTGAAACGACCGCGAACGAGGCGGCGCCGCCGTCAGCCCCTGCGCCAGCCGCAGAAACCAATATTGCGACGACCGAGGACGCCAGCCCGGACACGACCAACGCAGAGGTGGCGAAATCGGAGGCGACCGATACCGAGGTGGCCAAATCCCTGTCCGCCACGCGCGAAGCTACCAAGCCTGAGCCCGCTCAGTCCGAAACTGCCATATCCGAGTCCCAGGCTGCACCGGCGGGCGACACCACCACTGCGACCTCGACCAGGATCGCAAGCATCGGTGATGCGTCCTCTGTCAACGAGCAGGCCGCTCCGAAAAAGGACACCAGCGACAAGGCCGAACGCGTGATCGACAGGGAGCGGCTGCGGGCCGAGCGGCGCGCCAGGGCACGCCGGCGTCTGGCCGCCCAGCGCGCGCTGCTGGCACGGCAGCAGGCGGCCGCTCAGCAGCTGCAACTGGGCCTGTTCGCCCCGCAGCCTATTGCTGCGCGTACGCCGTAAGAGACGATCAGGCTGGCCCGGTTGCGATCGGCGGCCCGCCTTCCCTACCCCATTCCGACCATGAGCCGTCATAAAGCGCGGTATCGGTCACGCCGAGCCGGTAGAGCGCCAGCGTCAGCACGCCGGCCGAGACGCCCGAGCCGCAGCTCGTGACGATCGGCGCGTCCAGCTTCACGCCGGCACCGGAGAACGCCTGGCGCAGATCGTCGAGCGGCTTCATGGCGCCGGTCGCGGCATCGAACAAGATGTTGTAGGGCACGTTGCGGGCGCCGGGGATGTGGCCGGAGCGGATGCCCGGCCGCGGCTCGGCCGCACGGCCCTCAAAGCGTTCGGACGCACGCGCGTCGATCACCTGCTCGGCCCGGCTTGCGACATTATCGATCATCTCCTGCATGCTGCGGACGCGCTTGGCATCGAACGTCGCCTTGAAGGTCGCGGGCCTGGCCTTGACCTCGCCGCTCTCGACCGGCAGGCCTTCCGCCTTCCACTTCTTCAGGCCGCCATTGAGGATGCGCACATTGTTGTGGCCGTAGGACAGGAACATCCACCAGGCGCGGGGCGCGGCGACCCAGCCGCCGGAATCGTAGATCACGACCGTATCGCCGTTGCTGATGCCGAGCGCGCCGACGTCGCGGCCGAACTGCTCGGCGCTCGGAAACATGTGCGGCAGCGGATTGGAATGGTCCGACACCGCATCGACGTCGAAGAACACCGCGCCCGGAAGATGGCTCGCTAGATAATCGTCCTTCGGCAGCGGCAGCACGCCCGGCAGCTTGAAGGTGGCGTCGACGACTTTCACATTGGCATCGCCAAGATGCGCCGCGAGCCATTCGGTGGATACGAGGGGGTCGTTGGTGGTGGTCATGCAAGTCTCCGACATTCTCAATCGTCATGGCCGGGCGAAGAACGGCGTCGCTTCCGCTCGCCTAAGACCCGGCCATCCATCTTTCTTGAAAGGATGGACACTCGGGTCAAGCCTGCGTGTGACGAGCTCAACCCTTCTTCTTCGGCTCCCATTTCTCCACGGAACCGCCGGCATCGCGCCAGGCGGCAAAGCCGCCGCCCATATGCGCGACCGGCTTCAGCCCCATGTCCTGCGCCGTCTTCGCGGCGAGCGCGGAGCGCAGGCCGCCGGCACAATGGAAGATGAACTTCTTGTCCTCCTGGAAGATCGGCTTGGCATAAGGGCTCGCCGGATCGATCCAGAACTCGAGCATCCCGCGGGTGCAGGAGAAGGCGCCGGGAATCTTGCCGTCGCGCTCGATCTCTCTGGGATCGCGGATGTCGATGATGACGACACTGCCGTCGGCCGCTATCTTGATCGCGTCCGACGCGCTGATGGTCTCGACCTCGGCGTTGGCCTCATCGACCAGCGCCTTGATGCCGCGGTGAATGGTCTGGGGCATGGTTACTCCCTTGATCTTGTTGGCACGACCTTGTTGGCAAGTCCTGGCGCGCGCCGGCGCGTTTCTTACCGCACCAATTCCTTCATCGCGTTTTCCAGCCCCTCGATCGTGATCGGGTACATGCGCTGCGAGAAGATCCGCCGAATGATCGTCGTCGATTCCGAATAGTCCCAGTGCTTCTGTGCCACCGGATTGAGCCACACCGAATGCTGGTAGGTGCGAATGATGCGGTCGAGCCAGACCGAGCCGGCTTCTTCATTGACATGCTCGACCGAGCCGCCGGGCACCATGATCTCGTAAGGCGACATCGAGGCATCGCCGACGAACACGATCTTGTAGTCGTGCGGGTATTTGTGCAGCACGTCCCAGGTCGGCGTACGGTCGGTGAAGCGCCGCTTGTTCTGCTTCCACACGCCTTCATAGAGGCAGTTGTGGAAGTAGAAATATTCCATGTGCTTGAATTCGCTCTTCGCCGCCGAGAACAATTCCTCGACCTGCGCGATGTGGGAATCCATCGAGCCGCCGATATCGAAGAACACCAGCACCTTGACCGCGTTGCGCCGCTCGGGCCGCATGACCACGTCGAGATAGCCGTGATTGGCGGTCTCCTTGATGGTGGTATCGAGGTCGAGCTCGTCGGGCGCGCCGGTGCGCGCGAATTTGCGCAACCTGCGCAGCGCGATCTTGATGTTGCGGATGCCGAGCTCGACATTGCCATCGAGATCCCTGAATTCGCGGCGGTCCCAGACCTTCACCGCGCGGTTGTTGCGGTTCTTCTCCTGGCCGATGCGGATGCCTTCGGGGTTATAGCCATGGGCGCCGAACGGCGAGGTGCCGGCGGTACCGATCCATTTGTTGCCGCCCTGGTGCCGGCCCTTCTGCTCATCGAGGCGCTTCTTCAACGTCTCCATGAGCTTGTCCCAGCCCATGGCCTCGATCTGCTTCTTCTCTTCCTCGGTAAGATATTTTTCCGCGAGCTTCTTCAGCCACTCCTCGGGGATCTCGGCCTTGTCCATGGCGTCGAGCAGGCTCTCGAGCCCCTTGAACACGGTGCCGAACACGCGGTCGAACTTGTCGAGATTGCGCTCGTCCTTCACCAGCGCCGCACGCGACAGGTAATAGAAATTCTCCACCGTCTGATCCGCGAGGTCGGCGTCAAGCGCCTCCATCAGCGTCAGATATTCGCGCAAGGTCACGGGGACCTGGGCATCGCGGAGCGAGGTGAAGAATTGCAGGAACATGCGTAACAGATTGCCCGTGTCAGGGTGAAGGTCAAGGGCCGGACGGGCCTAGACCGGGAGGCTTTTTCATCTAGAATTGCAAACCATCATCGCGTTTTTGGCAGGGGCATCTTCCATGGGTATCATTGCAGCTCTCGTGATCGGCGCAATCGCCGGCTGGCTCGCCGGCCTCGTCGTGCGCGGCGCTGGTTTCGGGCTGATCGGCAACATCGTCATCGGCATCCTCGGCGCGCTGGTCGCAAGCTGGATCCTGCCCCAGCTCGGCGTCATGCTTGCCGCCGGCACGCTGGGCCAGATCCTCGACGCGACCATCGGGGCTGTTATTATCCTCGTCATACTATCGCTCGTCAGGCGCGCCTGACGCATCGCCGCTATTCCCGCAACCAAGGCTGTTTCGGCCGATTTTTCCTGCTAAAGGCAGAAATGAACCGCTGCGCCCCGAGCGCGCTAACGAGGCAAGTAGATGAAATTTACCGGTACCAAGGATTATGTCGCGACCGAGGACCTCAAGGTCGCCGTCAACGCATCGATCGTGCTCGAACGGCCGCTGCTGATCAAGGGCGAGCCCGGAACCGGCAAGACGGTGCTGGCCGAGGAGGTGGCGAAAGCGATCGGCGCGCCGCTGATGACCTGGCACATCAAGTCCACCACCAAGGCGCAGCAAGGCCTCTACGAATATGATGCGGTCTCGCGCTTGCGCGACAGCCAGCTCGGCGATGCCCGCGTGTCCGACATCTCGAACTACATCAAGCGCGGCAAGCTCTGGGAAGCCTTCACTTCGGAGAAGCGCCCGGTGCTGCTGATCGACGAGATCGACAAGGCTGACATCGAATTCCCGAACGACCTCCTGCTCGAGCTCGATCGCATGGAGTTCTTCGTCTACGAGACCGGCGAGAACATCAAGGCGAAGCTCCGGCCTATCGTCATGATTACATCCAATAACGAGAAGGAGCTGCCGGACGCCTTCCTGCGCCGCTGCTTCTTCCACTACATCAAGTTCCCCGACGCCGACACCATGGGCCGGATCGTCGATGTGCACTTCCCCGGCATCAAGAAGCGGCTGGTGGAAGAAGCGCTGCGCATCTTCTTCGAGGTGCGCGAGGTGCCGGGGCTGAAGAAGAAGCCGTCGACCTCCGAGCTGCTCGACTGGCTGAAGCTGCTCCTCAACGAGGACATCACGCCTGAGATGCTCAGGGAGCGCGACCCGCGCAAGCTGATTCCGCCGCTGCACGGCGCACTGCTCAAGAACGAGCAGGACGTGCATTTGTTCGAGCGGCTGGCGTTCCTGAGCCGGCGGGAAGTGTAAGGCGCCAGCTGCTTCAACATACTCGTCATTGCGAGGAGCGAAGCGACGAAGCAATCCATAACGTTTCTGCGGAGACAGTATGGGTTGCTTCGCTTCGCTCGCACAGCAATGACGGCGTTGCTGGTCCGTCGTCCTACGCCACCGCAGCTTCCGGCAGCTTCACCGCCTCCGGCGCGGTCTTGCCGCGGATCAGATCGCTTGCCTTGTCGGCGAGCATCATGGTGGAGGCGTTGAGGTTGGCCGAGATCATCCGCGGCATGATCGAGGCGTCAACCACGCGCAGGCCTTGCAGGCCGTGCACGCGGAGCTGATCGTCGACCACGGCCCAGTTGCTGTCGGCCGGCCCCATGCGGCAGGTGCAGCCGGGATGGAAGGTCGTGGTGCCGCGCTGCGTCGCAGCCGCCAGAAGTTCCTCGTCGCTCTGCACCTTCGGTCCGGGGAAATCCTCATAGTCGTAGTAGGGCGAGAGCGGCTCGGACTTGAGCAGTCGGCGCGCCAGCTTCATGCCGGCGACCATGACGCGGCGGTCGAGCTCGTGGGTGAGATAGTTGGTCTGGATGATCGGCTGCTGGAACGGATCGTTCGAACGAATTCGCACATAGCCGCGGCTCTCCGGGCGCTGCTGCCACGACGTCACCGTCATGCCGGGCTGGTCCTCGAGCGTGCCCTGCACGCCCTCCTTGTAGCTCGCGGGCGTGAAGGTGAGCTGCAGGTCCGAGCTCTCGGTGGTCTCTCCGGAATGCCAGAAGCAATAGACCATGGTCGGCGACAGCGACAGCAGGCCGCGCCGGGTCGTCGCCCATTTCAGCGCCTCGACCCAGAGGTGCCAGCCCTGGCGAAGCTCGTTGATGGTCCGGATGTTCTTGACCCGCGCCACCGAGCGCGGCGCGTAGTGATCCTGCAATCCCTCGCCGACGCCGGGCAGGGCGTGGCGCACCTCGATGCCATGCGACTGCAACAGCTCGGGCGAGCCAACGCCGGACAATTGCAGGAGCTGCGGCGAGTTGTAGGTGCCGCCGCACAGGATCACTTCCTTGCTGGCACGCACTTCGACCGGCTCGCCGCCGCGCCCGCCCTTGAGATAGCGCACGCCGACCGCGCACTTGCCCTCGAAGATGATGTTGGTCGCATGCGCATGGGTGCGCACATGCACGTTCTGCCGCTTATTCGCGGGATGCAGGAAGGCCTTGGCCGCGCTCATGCGCAGGCCATTCTGGATCGTACGCTGGCAGTAGGACACGCCCTCCTGGATCGCGCCGTTGTAATCGGGGTTCTTGGGAATCCCGAGGCTGACGGCGCCCGCCATGAAGGCTTCGCAGAGCGTGTCCTTCCATTCCATGGTGGTGACGGTGAGATTGCCGTCGCGGCCGCGAAAGGTCTCATCGCCCTCGCCGACCCGACGCTCCAGCCGCTTGAAGTAGGGCAGCACGTCCGCATAGCCCCAGCCTCGATTGCCCATCTGCGCCCAGGTGTCGAAATCCTGCCGCTGGCCGCGGTTGTAGATGTGGCCGTTGATCGAGGACGAGCCGCCGAGCGTCTTGCCGCGCGGCGCATAGATGCTGCGGCCGCCGGTGTAGGGACCGGGCTCCTGCTGGTAAGCCCAGTTGATGCTCTTCATGTGGAAGGTCTTGATGAAGCCCGCCGGCAGATGGATGTAGGGATGCCAGTCACTGGGTCCCGCCTCGAGCACGCAAACGGTGGAGTTGGCATCTTCGCTGAGGCGGTTGGTGAGCACGCTGCCGGCGGAGCCGGAGCCGATGATCACATAATCGAACGTTTCCATCTGACCTTGTTTCGCTTCTTCTTGGGCCGCTTCTATTCCCGCGGCTTGTCGGTGAGTTGAAAGTTGAGATGCGCCTTCACCGCCGGCCATTCGGAGGCGATGATGCTGAAGACCACAGTGTCGCGCAGCGAGCCGTTCGGCGCAATCTGGTGGCTGCGCAAAATGCCATCCTGCTTGGCGCCCAGCCGCTCGATAGCACGCCGGCTCTGGTGGTTGAAGAAATGGGTGCGGAACTCCACCGCGATGCAGTTGATCGCCTCGAAAGCATGCCCGAGCAGCAGCAATTTGCACTGCGTATTGAGCGGTGTGCGCTGCACGCGCTTGGCATACCAGGTCGAGCCGATCTCGACTCGGCGGTTGGCCGCGTCGATGTTCATGTAGGTCGACATACCCGCGATCTGGCCTGCGGCATCGAATACCGTGAACGGCAGCATCGATCCGGCCTCTCGCAGGCCGAGCCGGCGGTCGATCTCCTTGGTCATGTCCTCCGGCTTCGGCACGGCCGTGTACCAGAGCTTGAACAGCTCGCCGTCTTTGACGGCCTCGACCAATCCAGCGAGATGGTCGTGCGACAGCGGCTCGAGCCGTGCATGCTCGCCGCGAAGGGTAACGGGGTCAGGCCAGGGCATTGGTGTCTCCTAATTGCGTCAAGGCAATCCAGTTACGACCAAGCACGGACGATCCGGAAGAACCAGTTTCAAGAATTTGAGGCGCAGGATTCGTCACTTGTTCAGGAAATTCAGCGGCAGGCCCGGCCGCGCCCAATCCATCGCGATCAGCTCGCCCTTGCCCGACAGCGTGATGTAGGCGGTCTTCAGCTCAGCTCCGCCGAACGCGATGTTGGTGGTGACGCGATCACCGGTCGGCACCTGCTCGACCAGTGTGCCGTCAGGCGCGATCACGGAAATGCAGCCCGAGATCAGCGTCGCGACGCAGATATTGCCGTTTGCCTCGACCGCAAGCGAATCGAACATCTGATAGCCGCCGAGGCCGATGATCGGCTTGCCGCGCTCGCCGCGATAGATCACGTCGCGCGGCTTGAGCGCGCCAGGCGCGGAGATTTCATAGGCCCAGAGACGCGCAGTCGGCGTCTCCGCGACATAGAAAATGTTCTCGTCCGGCGACAGACCGATGCCGTTGGCCGGCAGCACGCCGAACACCACTTCGACGATCTCCTTCATGCCGGGCTTGAGGTAATAGACCGCGCCGACATCCATCTCGCGATGACGCCGCTTGCCGAGGTCGGTGAACCAGAGACCACCATGCTTGTCGAACACGAGGTCGTTCGGCCCGCGCAGGCCATGCTCGCCGCATTTGTCGACGACGGTCTCGACCTTGCCCGACTGCAGATCGACGCGCTGGATCGAGCCGCCGCGATAATCATCCGGCTGCGGCCCCGGCATAATCATGTTGCGGGTCGGGATCCAGGAGAAGCCGCCATTGTTGCAGACATAGATCTTGCCGTCGGGGCCAAGCGCTGCGCCATTCGGCCCGCCGGGGATCTGCGCGACCACTTCCTTGCGGCCATCGGGATAAACCCGCGTCAGCCGCTGGCCGCGGATCTCGACCAGCACCACCGAGCTGTCCGGCATGACCACCGGGCCTTCCGGAAATTCGAGATCGGTGGCGAGAACGCGAATATTGGCCATGCAAATCCTCCAGATTTTCTTGCCGATTTTCTTGCGGCTTCTTCTTGGCTGCAGGCATTGTTATCAGCCGTTATCGCAAAGTGGCGCCGGCTTGCCAAGCAATCACACCTCTCCGCAAGGCTGCATTGCAACGCGGGAAATATCGACATTGTGCTCGCTGGTAACGATTTCCCAATCGTGCATACTGCTCGCGCATTCGATCCGACGGCTCAACAAGCTGCCCAACAAGAATGACGGCAAGAAAAACGGCAAGAGCCGCCGGCCAAGCACGTCAGGGAGGACGATAAATGCATAGCCGTGTCTTTAACGACGCCAAAAAGACTGCAACGAAGATCGCATTGGTTGCATTATTCGCAGCGGCGCTGGCCTTACCCGCACAGGCGCAAAAGAAATACGATCCGGGCGCGACCGACACCGAAATCAAGATCGGCAACATCATGCCCTATTCGGGGCCGGCGTCGGCCTACGCGACCATCGGCAAGACCGAGAAGGCCTATTTCGACAAGGTCAACTCGGAAGGCGGCATCAATGGCCGCAAGATCAATTTCATCTCCTATGACGACGGCTATAGCCCGCCGAAAGCCGTCGAGCAGGCACGCAAGCTGGTCGAAAGCGACGAGGTGCTTCTGGTCTTCAATCCGCTGGGTACGCCGTCCAACAGCGCGATCCACAAATACATGAATGCCAAGAAGGTGCCGCAGATCTTCGTTTCGTCGGGCGCGGCGAAGTGGAACGACCCGAAGAATTTCCCGTGGACCATTGGCTGGCAGCCCAGCTACCAGGTCGAGGGACGCATCTACGCCAAATACATCCTGCAGAATTATCCGGGCAAGAAGATCGGCATTCTTTACCAGAACGATGATTTCGGAAAGGACTACGTGATCGGATTGCGCGATGGGCTCGGCGACCAGGCCGACAAGCTGATCGCCGTCGAAGCCTCCTACGAAACGACGGCGCCAACGGTGGATTCCCAGGTGGTGCAGATCAAGGGCGCCAATGTCGACATCTTCATGAACATCGCGACGCCGAAATTCGCAGCGCAAGCCATCAAGAAGATCGGCGAACTCGATTGGCATCCCGTCCAATTCCTCACCAATGTCTCGATTTCGATCGGCAGCGTGATGAAGCCGGCCGGCTACGAGAACGACCAGGGCATTCTGTCGACCGCTTATCTGAAGGACCCCAAGGATCCCGACTGGAAGAATGATGCGGCCATGACCGAATGGCGCGCCTTCATGACCAAATGGTACCCGGAGGGCGACCAGGACGATGCCAACACGGTGTTCGGCTATGGCGTCGCCAAGGGGCTTGAGCAAGTCTTGAAACAATGCGGCGATGACCTCACCCGCGAGAACGTCATGAAGCAGGCGGCGAACCTGAACTTCGAGATCGGCATCTATCTGCCGGGCACCAAGATCAAGACCAGCCCGACCGACTTCGCGCCGATCGAGCAGTTGCAGATGGAGCGGTTCAAGGGCGAGGCCTGGGAACGGTTCGGTCCGCTCATGTCGGGCGAGAAGAGCTCGTAATCGGGCCGTCGTAGGTTGGGCAAAGCGCAGCGTGCCCACCGTCGAGACCTCGATGGAAATGGTGGGCACGCTTCGCTTTGCCCACCCTACATTTCTCCACGCGCGACTGCGCCAACAACAAGAGAAACAACCATGCAAATCACCAACGTCCGCGCGCATCACTTACGCATTCCTTATGACGCCGGCCCGGCCGCCTTCCGCCAGGGCGCAGCGGCGATCTCTGCGCTCGATATGGTCGTGGTCGAGGTCACGACCGACACTGGCCTGACCGGTTGGGGCGATGCCTTTGCTTACGTCTGCCCGCGCACCACCTGCAGCGCGATCGAGGAGATGATCGCGCCCCAGGCACGCGGCCAGAAGGTCCCTGAGCCGGAGAAAATCCCTGACCTGATGGAGCAGATCCAGCGCAACCTACATCTGTTCGGCCGCTACGGGATTACGATGTTTGCGATCTCGGGCCTCGACATTGCGCTGTGGGACCTTGCCGCAAAGATCAAGGACGTGCCGCTGCATCAGCTGATGGGTGGCGCCAAGCGTACGAAGATTCCCGCCTATGCCAGCCTGCTGCGGATCGGCAAGCCGGACGCCATCGCCGGCGAATGCAGGACCGCGCGGCAGTTGGGCTACTCCGCGATCAAGCTGCACGAAACCACCGTCCCTGCGGTTGCTGCCGCGCGCGAGGCGATCGGCCCTGGCGTGCCGTTGATGGTCGATATGAACTGCCCGCTCTCAGGCCACGACGCGATTGCCTTTGCCCATGCCTGCCGTGACGCAGCACCGATGTTCCTGGAGGAGCCGGTCTGGCCGCCGGAGGATTTTGCGACGCTGGCCAGCGTGCGCAAGCAAGGCGGCCTCGATATCGCCGCCGGCGAGAACGCCTGCACGTCGTATCAATTCCGCGAGATGATGAAGGCCGGTGCGGTCAGCCACGCCCAACCGTCGGTGATCAAGGTCGGCGGCGTCACCGAATTTCTGAAGGTCGCAGCACTCGGCGATGAGCACGGCGTGAAGATCATTCCGCACTCACCCTATTTCGGTCCGGGCTTCCTCGCGACGCTGCAGCTGATGTCGGTGCGGAGCGAAGGCTATATCGAGGTCTTCTACATGAAGCGCGCCGCATGTCTCTGGCGCGGCCGCATCAATGCGGACGCCAATGGCGACGTCGCCGTGCCGCAAGGGCCCGGGCTAGGCTACGAGCCGGATCCGAATGTCATGCAGCAATATCGGGTGTCGTAGATCGCATTCTACGTCTTCGAGATTCTCAGGTGCGCAATTGCGCACCATAGTTTGCGCTTGCGCGCGCCCCGGAATGACGCCAAGGATCATTTGGCCCCTTCCTTCGCCGCCGGCGCGATTGCGCCTTTCGCGGGCTCGGACTTCTTCATCTCGTCGACCATCTGCTTTTGCGAGGCCTGCAGATCGGCGACGACCTTCTGCAATCCGGCGATCGTGACCTTCAACGCTTCGATCTGGCGATTGGCGGCGTCGAGCTTCTGCTGATGATCCGCCGAGAGTTTCGTGATCGTCTTCTGCAGGAAGTCGACGTTGCTCTGCAGGCACGACGTGCGGCGGTCCATCGCTTTCTCCACCGTGCATATTTCAATGCCCGGAACGTCCTGTGCGCGAAGTTCCGCCGGTATCGTGATCGGGAGTGCCAGCGCCACAACGAAAATTCTCAGCCTCATCACATCCTCGCGCAGTCAACGCCCCTCACACCAAATTGAGGGGCCGCACAGGCCAAAGAGATATCACATTGCTACCTCATTCCGGCGCTGTGATCTGGCCGGGATAGGACGGAATCGGATTCGGGACTTTTTGAAAAATTGCGGCGCGGGCGCGCCGCGTATTAGGGGAATATCAAATGGCAACGCGCGAACGACGACTGGCTGAATTTGATGGCTCCGGCATGCCGCCGGCAGGCACGCCGGTCCAGGTGCTGTGCGAGGATCATAGTGGAACGTATCAATTGCCGTTCCCCTGCCACTTCCTCGACGGCAAATGGCACAATCACGAATCCGGCGGCATGGTCGAAGCAACGGTGGTGGGTTGGCGCATGCCGCGCCACGCCACTAGAGCATGATCCGGACCCGAAGGGCCGCGTTAGCGCAAAGTGTGCGGCGGCCTTCCCTCGCGACAAACGCGGAACCCGTTTGCGCGGAGATCACGCTCAATCAAAAAAACTGAAGCGCGATGACGATCCAAACCGATCTCATCGCGCTCTAGCGCCGGCCGCGCTGTATCAAAATGCGACGATGAATTGCCGAGCCCTTAAGATTCGGAACGCGGTACGAACGAATCGCGCCCGAATCAGTGGTTTGGCTTCGTACTCACCTGTTCACGGCTAGATGTCGGCGCAGCCTTCAGGCGGCGCACCACATCCAGCACGAACACGATCGGGCCCAGCCAACGTCCAACGACAAAGGTTAATTCCTCCGGGGACGACATGGGGTGCTCACTTCCATGGCGTCACTGGCGGCACCTTGTCGCTCGCCAGCGGCACGTCGACGGTCTTGAAGTCGGCGGGGCTAACGACGTGGGAGAAAGTTTTGACGGCTGCGTGTTGATTCATGACGGCCTCCACCTGTTCAAAAGGTGCGATCGCAATGCTCGCGAGGCGTCCAAATTTTCGGCGGCGTCGCATCGTCGCGTTCGCGCTGCATGGTGCTATGCGAAAATCGCGCCAGCCGGCTCTGCTGCGACGATTTCGCCCAACGGGCGAGGCCGGCGGCTCGGAGGTCGGCAAAGCATCCGCATACGCGCCGGATTGCTCGCACGCGCCGGAGGCGAGAAGAAAGGCTCGCCCGTGAAACGGGCGCGCGTTGCCTATTAATTTTGCCTAATATTCGACCTCGAGCTCCTCGATTTCGGCCGGCTCCTCCTTTGCCGCCGTGATCCACTCGACCATCTCCGGCATGTTCATGATCATATCGGCATAGCTCTTCAGCCGCGGCTCGAGCTTGACGTCATAGGTCGCAAAGCGCGTCACCACCGGTGCATACATCGCATCCGCCATGGTCCGCTCGCCGAACAGGAACGGTCCGCCGGAATCCGCGAGGCACTCGCGCCAGATGGCCCAGACCCGGTCGATATCGGCCTGTGCGCGGGTCCAGATCTTGAAGCCGGGGAAATGGCCCTTGAGGTTAACCGGCAGTGAGGCGCGCAAGGTGGTGAAGCCGGAATGGATTTCGCCGCAAATCGAGCGGCAATGGGCGCGCTGGATGCGGTCGGCCGGCAGCAGGCCGGCATCCGGCATGGCCTCGTTGAGATATTCGCCGATCGCCAGCGTATCCCAGATGGTGGCGCCGTCATGCCGCAGGCACGGCACCAGGATGGTCGGCGAGATCAGGAGGATTTCGGCGCGCGCGGACGGGTCGTCCGGTGCCATCGCGATCTCGTCGAACGGCAGCCCGGAAAACTTGGTCATGAGCCAGCCGCGCAGCGACCAGGACGAATAATTCTTGCTCGAGATGGTCAGTGTTGCTTTCGCCATTTAAGCCCTTCCTCAACGCTTCGACGGCAAGTCCCCTGCACACCCGGCCTGTGCCCAATCCTTACCCATGTCAGCCCGGTTTGCAGCAAGTGACGTGCCAATTTTGAGGGCGGAATGCCCCCGCCTTGGCTTCGATATTGCATGGGAAGCCGGGCAAGGGCGGAAGTGAATGATGTCAATGCTGTACCAAGCCTACCAGAACCATATGGACCTGACCGAGCCATGGCGCTCGGGAGCCGCATCGGCGCTGCGCTATCTCAACCTGGTTCCGCAGGGCGTGTCGGACAAGCTGTTCGGCCGGCTCTCCGCCGCCCTGGAGCTGATTTCGCGCTCCTCCCTCACCTACAGTCGTCCCGCCTACGGCATCGACAAGATCCAGGCCGGCAACCGCGAACTCAAGGTGACTGAGGAAGTGGTCTACGCCACGCCGTTCGGCTCGCTGCTGCGCTTTAAGAAAGAGGACGCGCCGGAGCAGCCAAAGCTGCTGCTGGTCGCGCCGATGTCCGGCCATTTCGCCACCCTGCTCCGTGGCACCGTGAAGACGCTGCTGCAGGACCACGACGTCCATATCACCGACTGGCATAACCCGCGCGACATTCCCTTGAGCGCCGGCCGCTTCGGCCTCGACGATTACACCGCTCACCTGATCGACTTTCTCGGCCAGCTCGGTCCGCGCCCGCATATGGTCGCGATCTGCCAGCCTTCGGTGTCGGCGCTCGCGGCAACCGCCATCATGTGCGAGGACAACCATCCCTCGCGCCCAGCGACGCTGACGCTGATGGCGGGGCCAATCGACACTCGGATCCAGCCGACCAAGGTGAACGAGTTCGCCAAGTCCAAGCCGATCGACTGGTTCGAGGACAATCTGATCAA
>DATHMA010000156.1:0-8427 GCA_035487555.1 Bradyrhizobium sp.
TTCTGGACGTTGAGAACCTCGGCAGCGGCCGGGTTGGCAGCGGGCGCCTCAGCCATTTTCACCTCAGGCATGACCAGCCCCCAGATAGGCTTCCTTGACCCGCTCGTCCTTGGAGAGGTCGGCGTAATTGCCCTGCGCCAGCACCTGCCCGCGCGTCAGCACGGTGATGACGTCGGAGAGATTGGCGACCACGCTCAGATTGTGTTCGACCATCAGGATGGTGTACTTCGCCGAGATGCGCTTGATCAGCGCGGCAATCTTGTCGATGTCCTCATGGCCCATGCCGGCCATCGGCTCGTCCAGGAGCATCATCTCCGGATCGAGCGCGAGCGTCGTTGCAATTTCCAGGGCGCGCTTGCGCCCATAGGGCATCTCGACGGCCGGTGTGTTGGAAAACTCGCTGAGCCCGACATCGTTCAGAAGCTCGAGCGCGCGGTTGTTGAAACGGTTCAGCACCGATTTGGAGCGCCAGAAATCGAAGGAGGAGCCGTGCTGGCGTTGCAACGCGACCCGCACATTTTCCAGCGCGGTAAGGTGCGGGAACACCGCCGAGATCTGGAACGAGCGCACCAGGCCGAGGCGCGCGACATCGGCCGGCGCCATCGCGGTGATGTCCTGGCCCTTGTAGGTGATGGTCCCGGCGGAAGGCTTCAGGAATTTGGTCAGCAGGTTGAAGCACGTGGTTTTCCCGGCCCCGTTCGGACCGATCAACGCGTGAATATGACCACGGCGAACCCTGAGAGCGACATCGCGAACGGCGAAAAACCCCGCGAATTCCTTGGTCAATCCGTGGGTTTCGAGAATGAACTCATCGGCCAAACAAATTTCCCCCTGCCCGCACGCATCTTGCGCCACGGGCTTTTCGTTATCTACTGGCAAGTCCCCGAGGACGTCCCTCAACGCCGTCCGGAACCCGCCGCCTCCGGGCCGGAATATGCCGTCATCGCGCGCCAATAGGCAAGGCGGAAAGGTTAGGCAATCCCCCTCGCGCGAGCCGGCGCATTGGCCGTTAGTCGAAGGTTTTTCAGCGGCCTGTTCACAGGGGCTCACCTGCCCTCTCAGGGGGCGGATCAGACCGCGCGGAAAGCGTTCGTTAACGGTGTCCGCGCCGGCGCGCGCACTTTCATAGAAAATTTTCCTCTACCGTCGAAGGTCTGAGGGTTGGGGGAGCTGGGACGACCATCTTGGAATTCGAGAGCGCCAGACCATCGATCGTCAAATCGATCAAGCAGCGTGATCTCCTGAACACGTGGCTGCGGCTTTATGACCGCGCGCAGACGATGCCGAGCCTTGCCGAATACGAGCCGGAGCGGCTTAGCGACGAGACGCCGGACCTCGTCTTCTACACCGTGGAAACCGCGGTGATGCCGCCGCGCCTTACCATCCAGAGCGACGGCACGCGGATGTCGAGCGCCTATGGCCAGACCGGCAAGGGCAAGTTGCTCGATCAATATCTGGGTGCACGCCTCGCGCCGATCGTGATGCCGGTCTACTACGAATGCATCGCGCGCAAGCTGCCCGCCTACACCATTTCCCATATCAACGACATTTACGGCCGCGTCGTCGCCTATGAGCGGCTGCTGCTGCCGTTTTCGGATCGCAGCGGCGTCACCCACATCATCGCCTCTCTGAAAACCATCAGCGAAGACGGCGGCTTCGAAATCAAGAATTTGATGCGCGGCCTCGACACGCTGCCGACACCGAGGCTTCGCTGCGTGATCGACCGCGATCTGTTTCACCGTGCGCCCGGCCGCATCTCTTCGGGCGACGTCATCGAGTTCAGTTAATCCATGGAATACGCAAGTTCCGATCCCTCGGTGGTCCGATCCATCCGCCAGCGCGTTCTTCTGAACGCCTGGCTGCGCGCGTTGCGCCAGGGGGCATCATTGCCGATGCTGATCGATTTCGATCCCGAGGCCGGTCTCGACGAGATCGCCGACATGATGGGCTTCGACGTCCAGGGCGACGGCGAAGCGGTGCGCTTCTTCATCACCCAGGAAGGCGCGCGTCTTTCCACGACCTACGGCAACGAGCACATCGCCCCCGAACATCGCACCAATCGTTATCTCGACGACGCGATCAGGCCTGACCAGTACGCCCGTGTCGTCGACTGCTACCGCGCCTGCGTTGCCAGCAAACGTCCGACCTACACGATCACGACGATCAAGGATCCCGACGGCAAGGAAGTCTCCTATGAGCGGCTGTTGTTGCCGTTCGGATGTAGCGGCGCAGTCGAGCACATCGTCGGCTCCTACAAGACGATCAGCATCGACGGCGGCTTCCAGATGGGCAATCTCATGGGCCTGCGGCCGACGGCAGCGCCGATGCGGCTCGTCAATGCCGTGATCGACCGCGAAGTGCCGCGCCGTCCCGCCGGCGTGCGCGCGTCCGACGATGTCGTCGAAGTGGATTAGCGCTTCACTTCCTTGGCGTAGATATCCGGCTTGAAGCCGACCAGCCGCTTCTTGCCGAGGTCGAGCACCGGTCGCTTGATCATCGACGGCTGCTCGGCCATCAAGGCCAGCGCTTTCTTCTCATTCAGCCCTTCCTTGTCGGCGTCCGGCAATTTGCGGAAGGTCGTGCCGGCGCGGTTGAGCAGAGTCTCCCAGCCGAGCTCATCGCTCCAGGCCTTCAGCTTGTCCTTGCCGATGCCTTCGCTCTTGTAGTCGTGAAAGTCGTACTTCACGCCATGGCCGTCGAGCCAGGCGCGCGCCTTCTTCATGGTGTCGCAGTTCTTGATGCCGTAGATGGTGATGGTCATGTCGCTGCTCTCGGTCGCGTCCGGCGAACATCATACATGCAACGGCCATTGCGCAAGATGCCGATGGCCGTTCATGCTGTGGATGAGCACTACGCTTCGGACAGTCCACCCGATCGGACCGAACGGCTGTTCCTCCACTGTACGGTCGTCAAAGAGCAGCGTGATATGCGGCGTGAAATCGCGGCGGCCTAGATGTCGCAGGCCATTCCTTCGTGCAAATGCCACGGCGAGCGCCCGCCGGAATACTTTCAACCGCTTCAGGCCGTCGCTGCCGGCCAGCACGGCTTCCTGGCTGACCGCGAAAGGTCATGGAGCGGTCGAAAGAAATCTCGAAGGGCTCGGCCCGCACTTCACCGATCGCCTCGCACGCTTTAGCGACCAGTTGGTCCGGCAGGCCACCGAGCGAAAACAGCGTCACGTGCAGCCGATCGGGCGCGGTCAATTGACCGCGAAATGCATGGGCTGTCTTCATTACCGCCGCCATTCGGTGAATCTGCGCGGAAGTCTCCGCATCGGGGAGGATCGCAATAAACAACTGACCGGCTTGGCTGCTTGCACTCAACGTCATCTTGAAATAGAACAAATCATGAACATGCTGTAGTTGTAAAGCACCAATTTCGCACCGAAGCAAGAATCCGGCTCGAGCAAGCTTTTGGAGTTGCACTGTGCCAAGTCCGCTACTCGCTAAGCACTCCTACCGTCCGTGGAACAGCACGAAAGAGACGAAGTCATTGGCGTCGTGAGCGATGATGCAGCTCCATAGCGAGCGCGTCATCTTGAACAACACGCCCATCGCGAAGCTGAAGGCGAAGATGATCGCCGCCAGCGGCCAGTCGAAGAGATGCAGGGACAACCAGCCGGGCAGATGCACGCCGACGAAGAGCAGCGACGTCAGAAGATTGGCGAACCAGAAATTCATCCGTGTGGCGAGCTTCTGCAGGACGTAGCCGCGAAACGGGATTTCTTCGAAGAAGCCGACGCCGATGGAAGTGCCGAGCAGGCTGTTCCAGGTGAGATACGGCGCCGTCGGCCAGCCGAAACGCATCCATGAAGCGGTGAACAGCGGGATTGCAAGCGCAACGCCAAGCAGCACGCCGCGCTGCCAATGCTCGACCAGCCCCAACGCCCTCAGCGGCGCCACGCGGTCGTTCTGCGCCAGCATCAAAAGCACCGGCGCCAGCCAGACCAGCAGACGCACGCCGATGCCGGCTGCCGCCTCGGCAAAACTGCCTTCGCCAAGGCCAGCTACGAGCGGATACAGCCACAGCACATAGGCCGTCCAGGCCCCGAAGAACGCGACGAGATAGAGCGCAAAGGCGCCTCCGGCAGGCCGGACCGGCGGTGACGTCACGCGTCAGCCGTGCCGGTCAGGCCGCGCCGGGCTCCAGCGCCTCGCCGATTTGGATCGGATGCGCCATGGTCTCGTGCAACGCCTTCTGGTCGAGTTCGCCTTCGGAGAGGCTGATGACGACACAGGCGACACCATTGCCGATCAGGTTGGTCAGCGCGCGGCATTCGCTCATGAACTTGTCGATGCCGACCAGGATCGCGATCGACTGGATCGGAATGTCGGGCACGATCGCAAGCGTGGCGGCGAGCGTGATGAAGCCGGCGCCGGTCACGCCGGAGGCGCCCTTGGAGGTGATGATGGCGATGCCGAGAATGCCAAGCTCCTGCCAGATGGTCAGATGGGTGTTGGTGGCCTGCGCCAGGAACAGCGTCGCCAGCGTCATGTAGATGTTGGTGCCGTCGAGGTTGAAGCTGTAGCCGGTCGGGACGACGAGGCCTACCACCGGCCGCGAGCAGCCGAGATGCTCCATCTTCTGCATCAGCTGTGGCAGCACGGTCTCCGACGACGACGTGCCGAGCACGATCAGGAGCTCATCCTTGATATAAGCGATGAAGCGGATGATGGAGAAGCCGGCGAAGCGGGCGATCGAACCCAGCACGAGAAGGACGAAGAGGACGCTCGTGAGATAGAACGTGCCGATCAGCGCAACGAGATTGGCAAGCGAGCCGAGGCCATAGGCGCCGACGGTGAACGCCATGGCGCCGAACGCACCGATCGGCGCCACGCGCACGATCATCCGAATGATGCCGAAAAACATTTTTGCGGCCTTGTCGACGGCGGCGGCGATCGGTTCGCCGGCCTTGCCCATGAGAGCGATGGCAAAGCCGGACAGGATCGAGACTAGCAGCACCTGCAACAGGTCGCCGCGAGCGAGCGCGCCAAAATAGCTATCGGGAATGATCCCCATCAGATGCGCGACGATGCCTTCTTCCTTGGCCTTGGTGACGTAGGTCGCGACCGACTTCGGATCGATGGTAGACGGATCGATGTTGAAGCCCGCCCCCGGCTTGAGCAGCTCGCCGACGAGCAGGCCGACGGCGAGCGCGATGGTGGAGACGACCTCGAAATAGACCAGCGTCTTCAGGCCGACCCGGCCAACGCGCTTCAGGTCGCCCATCGAGGAGATGCCGTGCACGACCGTACAGAAGATCACCGGCGCGATCATCATCTTGATCAGCGCGATGAAGCCGTCGCCGAGCGGCTTCAGCTCCTTGCCGAGATCGGGCTTGAAATATCCCACCAGGACGCCGGCAAAGATCGCGATCAGAACCTGGATATAGAGAATCTTGTACCAGGCCTGGTGATGATGGACGGCGGGAGGTGCGGATTCGGTTGACATGAGACGCTCGCGGGGACGAAGGGGCAAGGAAGGGGCCAGGATTGCCATCATGTGATAGCGCAACGCCGCCGACAATCAAAATCAGCCGCTTCTCCCGGACGAAGCTCGCCGCGCTGCATCAAGCCGTGGTGACCAGCTTTGATATGACGGTCGGCAGCCGAAGGGTCATATTTTAAGAAACGGCCGCAGCCGCTTCATTAGGGCGTCCGGGTTCTCCTCGGCAATCCAATGCCCAGTTCGCGGCACACGGAACTCAGTGACGTTTTCGGCCACCTCACACATCATTTCGCCCATCAGCGGACCGGTCGTGCTGACGGCGCCGCCGACCGCGAGCACCGGGATCGTGAGCTTTCCGGCTCGCTTGAGCGTCGCGCGGTTGTCCTCGCTGTCGCGATCGAAGGCGCGATAAAGCTCGAAGCCGGCGCGCATGGCGCCCGGCGCCGAATAAGCGGACGCATAGAGGTCGAGCTCGGCATCGTCGACTGCGGAAGGGTCGAAGAAGCGCGGCTGGAAGAATGCCTGCAGATATTGACGCTCGCGCCCCGCCACCAGCATCTCCGGCACGTCGCGCACGCCGTGAAATGCAAAATGCCACACCCTGGGATCGGCGCGCAGCCGGTCGAACACGACTGTGCCCGGCAGCGGCGCATCCATGACGACAAGGTGCGATACCTCATCGCGATATTCGGCCGTATAGGCGTAGGCGACCATCAGGCCGATGTCGTGCCCGATCATGACGAGCGGACCGCCGATCCCGAGCGCGTCGCGCACCAGGCGGCGGATGTCTTGCGCCATGGTTCGCTTGTCGTAGCCGCCGAGTGGACGCGACGAGTTCCCGGCGCCGCGATAATCGACCGCGATCACGCGAAAGCCCGCCACGGTCAGCCGCGGAATGAAGCCATGCCAGGCGTACCAGGTCTGGGGAAATCCGTGGAACAGGACCGCGGTGCGATCGCCCTCGCCCGCCGTGACGTAATGCAGCCGCACGCCGGGTTCCACATCGGCCATACCGTGGACGAAGGCGGTCTCTGTTTGTCTTGTCGTGGGAACTCCGCGGCTTACGGCCGCTTCGGGATATTCAGCCCACGCTGCACGGCGGGGCGCGCCAGGGCCCGATCGAGCCAGGACGGCACGTGCTTCAGCTCATCGAAGGCAACAAGCTCGCGCGCCTCGTAGAAGCCGATGATGTTGCGCACCCAGCCGAGCATGGAAATGTCGGCGATGGTGTACTCATCATCCATGAACCAGTGCCGGCCGGCGAGATGGGTTTCCATCACGCCAAGCAGACGCTTCGCCTCACTGACGTAGCGCTGCAACGGCCGCTTGTCCTCATAATCCTTGCCGGCGAATTTGTTGAAGAAGCCGACCTGCCCGAACATCGGGCCGATGCCGCCCATCTGGAAGTGCAGCCATTGAATGGTCAGCCAGCGCCGCGCCGGGTCTGTCGGCAACAGCTTGCCGGTCTTCTCCGCGAGATATTGCAGGATCGCACCGGACTCGAACAGCGGCAGCGGCTTGCCACCGGGACCATCGGGATCGAGGATCGCCGGGATCTTGCCGTTCGGATTGAGCGAGAGAAACTCCGGCGTCTTCTGGTCGTCCTTGCCAAAGTCGACGAGATGAACCTCGTAGGGCAAGCCGATCTCTTCCAGCATGATCGACACCTTCACGCCGTTCGGCGTCGGTAGCGAATAAAGCTGGAGGAGGTCGGGATGTTTGGCGGGCCAGCGTTTGGTGATCGGAAATGACGAGAGATCAGGCATGACGGCTCGATTCTGGATGAGTGGCGCGGCTAATGTATAGCCCGCCGCCGGCGTCGCAAGCAGGCCGGCGTCCCGCACCACCAATGCCCCTCAGCGGAACGACACGAACTCGACCCAGTTCGGCTGCTTGCCGACGGGAATGGATTGCAGCTGCTTGAGCCCGCCGCTCGCGGGATCGATCGCATAGACGCTCATGGCGTTGGACATTTCGCCAACCGCAATCAGCACATGGCCAGATGGATCGATGGCAAAGCCGCGCGGCTGCTTCTCCGTGGGAACGGCACCGAGCGAGGTGAGATGGCCGCTATCGGGATCGACCTTGAAGGCGCTGATCGTGCTCGAATTTCGCTCCGAGGCATAGAGGAAGCGCCCATCCGGCGTCAGATGGATGTCCGCCGCCCAAGGCTTGACGGTGCTTCCTTCCGGTAGCGCGCTCGACTGCTCGATCTGTTGCCAGGTGCCGTGCGTGGCATCGTAGGAAAACACCAGAAGCGCTGCGCTGAGCTCATTGACGAGATAGACGAACTTGCCGTTCGGATGGAACACGAAGTGGCGCGGCCCGTTCTTCTCGGCAACCTTGATCGCGGCCGGATCGTTCGGCGTCAGCGCGCCCGTCGCAGCCTCGAAGCGGAAGCTCAGGATCTGGTCCGATCCGAGATTGGTCGCGAACACGAAGCGATTGTCCGGCGACGGCAGGAAGGCATGGGCATTCAGCCCGGTCGGGATCACCTGCTTCGGCTCGCCGACAACACCATCCGCGCCGATCGGATTGATCGCGACCTTGTTGCCGCCGTAGGAAGCGCTGAACAGGAATTTGCCGGAACGGTCGCTGGCGATATTGGCCATGCTGTCGGCGAGCGGGCCGCGCCCGCGAAAGGTGAGACGGCCGCCTGCCGCATCGATCGCAAAACTGAGGACGGTGTAGGGCTGGGAACGCACACCGGCGAACAGAAATTGGTGATCGGGGCTGACAGCAAGCGGCGTCGAGGAGCCGGCCTTCTCGATGCCGGGGAACGGCACTGTTTCCACCGCCTTGACCACACCGCTCGATGGCTCGACATGGAAGACGCTGATGTCGTTGCTGCCGGCGTTGGCGATATAGGCAAAGGTGTCGGCCGACGCATCGCGCGGCGACAACGCAGCGATAACAGCGGCAGATGCAATGGCGAAAAGCGATTTGGACATCCTGTTCCTCCCGTTGAACGCCGCTTTG
>DATHMA010000157.1:0-2719 GCA_035487555.1 Bradyrhizobium sp.
TGAACTGGCCAATGTCAAGATGTCGATGAATCCCTTCGACGAAATCGCCGTCGAAGAAGCCTTGCGGCTGAAGGAGGCCGGCAAGGCGACCGAAGTGGTGGTGGTCTCGATCGGGCCGGCGCAGGCATCCGAAACCATCCGCACCGGGCTTGCCATGGGCGCCGACCGCGGCATCCTGGTCAAGGCCGAGGGAAATGTCGAGCCGCTGGCGGTCGCGAAGATCCTTAAAGCCATTGCCGACGAGGAGAAGCCGGGCCTGATCATCCTCGGCAAGCAGGCGATCGACGACGATAGCAACCAGACCGGCCAGATGCTGGCCGCGCTGCTGGGCTGGTCGCAGGCGACCTTCGCCTCCAAGCTCGAGGTTGACGGTTCCGATTTCAAGGTGACGCGCGAAGTCGACGGCGGCCTGCAGACGGTGAAACTGAAGGGGCCGGCGATCGTAACTACTGACCTCCGCCTCAACGAGCCGCGCTACGCCTCGTTGCCCAACATCATGAAGGCGAAGAAGAAGCCGATCGCGGAGAAGACCGTTGCCGACACCGGCGTCGACGTCGCGCCGCGCCTGGAAGTACTCAAGACATCCGAGCCGCCGGGCCGCAAGGGCGGCGTCAAGGTCAAGGACGTTGGCGAACTGGTGTCCAAGCTGAAGAACGAAGCCGGGGTTCTCTGAAGATGACGACGTTGTTGATTGCCGAACACGACCACGAAACCCTGAAGGACGTCACCAACAAGGCGCTGACGGCCGCCAAGGAACTCGGCGCCGACGTGCATGTGCTGGTTGCCGGCGGCGGCCAGGGCACCAAGCAGGCCGCGGAAGCCGCCGCCAAGCTCTCGGGCGTGAAGAAGGTGCTCGTTGCCGAAGGCGCTGCCTACGAGCACGACCTCGCCGAGCCGCTGGCCGCGCTGATCGTGGCGCTGGCGCCATCCTATGACGCCTTTGTCGCGCCCGCGACCTCGCGCTTCAAGAATGTGATGCCGCGTGTCGCAGCCCTGCTCGACGTCATGCAGATCTCCGAAATCATCAAGGTGGTTTCATCAGACACCTTCGAGCGGCCGATCTATGCCGGCAACGCGATCCAGACCGTGAAGTCAAAGGACGCCAAGAAGGTCATCACCGTGCGCACCTCGACCTTCCAGGCGACGCAGGCGGGCGATGCCTCGGCCGGAATCGAGAACGCGGCCGCCGCCGCCGATCCCGGCCTCTCCAGCTTCGTCGGCGAGGAGGTCGCGAAAAGCGACCGCCCGGAACTGACCTCGGCCAAGATCATCGTTTCCGGCGGCCGCGCCATGCAGAGCCGCGAAAACTTCGCCAAATATATCGAGCCGCTCGCCGACAAGCTCGGCGCCGGGGTCGGCGCCTCGCGCGCCGCCGTCGATGCGGGCTATGCGCCGAACGACTGGCAGGTTGGCCAGACCGGCAAGGTGGTGGCGCCGGAGCTTTATGTCGCCGTCGGCATTTCCGGTGCGATCCAGCATCTGGCCGGCATGAAGGATTCCAAGGTGATCGTCGCGATCAACAAGGATGAGGACGCGCCGATCTTCCAGGTCGCCGATTATGGCCTGGTGGCCGATCTCTACCAGGCGGTTCCGGAGCTGACCGAGGCGTTAGCCAAACTTGGAAAGTAACATCTAGGACACCGGCCGGATGGGGTGAACTCCGGTCGGTGTTCTCTTAATATCGAAGGGAAGGGCAGGCGCGATATGCGCGCCGTTCCGGTGGATGACAAGATGGCGATGATCAAGAAGGTCGGCGTGATCGGCTCGGGCCAGATGGGCAACGGCATCGCGCACGTTGCGGCAGCGGCGGGTTTCGACGTGGTGATGAACGACGTCTCCGCCGAGCGGCTGAAATCCGGTATGGCCACCATCAACGGCAATCTGACGCGACAGGTTTCCAAGAAGGTGATCACCGAGGATGCGAAGAGCCAGGCACTGGCGCGCATCACGCTGACCGAGACGCTCGACGGGCTTTCCGATTGCGATCTCGTGATCGAGACCGCGGTCGAGAAGGAGGAGGTCAAGCGCAAGCTGTTCCATGATCTCTGCGCCGTTCTCAAGCCGGAGGCGCTGATCGCCTCCAACACCTCCTCGATCTCGATCACGCGGCTGGCATCCACCACCGACCGCCCCGAGCGCTTCATCGGCATTCACTTCATGAATCCGGTGCCGCTGATGGAGCTGGTCGAATTGATCCGCGGCATCGCCACCGACGATTCCACCTTCGATGCGGCCAAGGAATTTGTCGGCAAGCTCGGCAAGCAGGTCGCGGTATCCGAGGATTTCCCGGCCTTCATCGTCAACCGCATCCTGCTGCCGATGATCAACGAGGCGATCTACACGCTCTATGAGGGCGTCGGGAATGTCGAGGCGATCGATGCCGCGATGAAGCTCGGCGCGCACCATCCGATGGGCCCGCTGGAACTTGCCGATTTCATCGGCCTCGATACCTGTCTGTCGATCATGCAGGTGTTGCATGAGGGCCTGGCCGATTCGAAATACCGGCCCTGTCCGCTTCTGGTGAAATACGTCGAAGCCGGCTGGCTCGGCCGCAAAGCCCAGCGCGGTTTCTACGACTACCGCGGCGCCAAGCCGGTTCCGACGCGGTAAGCGCGCGCCAATCCACCCCCCGTTAACCTTCATCGCCTAGGGTGCCCCCAGGACGTAAGGGGTGTTCGCGTATGGATATGAGTCTCGTGGCGGCTGTGCTGATGAATCA
>DATHMA010000158.1:0-66876 GCA_035487555.1 Bradyrhizobium sp.
GCGTTGAGCTTGTCCTTGACCTCGTTCCACAGCGCGCCGCCGCGCAGCGCCTTCTCGACGCGGCCGTCCATCTCGGACTTGGAGATCTTCTCATAGAGGCGGATGCCGAAGGCGATGTTCTCGTAGATCGTCATCGGGAACGGCGTCGGCTTCTGGAACACCATGCCGACCCGGGCGCGCAGCAGGTTGAGGTCGAGCTTGGGGTCCAGGATATTGGTCGTATCCAGCATGAGCTGGCCGACCGCGCGCTGACCCGGATAGAGGTCGTACATGCGGTTGAAGATGCGCAAGAGCGTCGACTTGCCGCAACCGGACGGGCCGATGAAGGCGGTGACGCGGTTGGTGCCAAGCGAGAGATTGATGTTCTTCAGCGCATGATGTTCGCCGTAGTAGAAGTTGAGGTTGCGCGCGGTGACCTTCGCGGCGGCATCGGGACGCGGCGCCTGCGACGGCACGGGATTACTTACGGAAACAGACAGATCGTTCATTTTGCGCTCCTCTCGGCGCCAAGCACGCGCGCACCGATATTCAGCGCGAGCACGGTCAGGGTGATCAAGAGCGCGCCGCTCCAGGCGAGCTCTTTCCAGTAGGCATAGGGGCTCTGGACGAAGTTGTTGATGGTCACCGGCAGGTTGGCCATCGTCTTGGTCAAATCGAGGCTGAAGAACTGGTTGGACAGCGCGGTGAACAGCAGGGGCGCGGTCTCGCCGGCGACGCGGGCGGTTGCCAGCAGCACGCCGGTGATGAGGCCGGAGCGCGCGGCGCGATAGGCAATACGCCTGATCACCAGCGAACGCGGCAGGCCGAGCGCGCTCGCCGCCTCGCGCAAGGGATTGGGCACCAGCCCCAGCATGTCCTCGGTGGTGCGCAGCACAACCGGGATTACGATCACCGCCAGCGCCAGCGAGCCCGCGATCGCCGAGAAGCCGCGCATCGGCACCACGACCGCGCCATAGATGAACAGGCCGATGATGATCGAGGGCGCGGATAGCAGGATGTCGTTGATGAAGCGGATCACCGAGGTGAGCCGGTCATGCTTGCCATATTCGGCGAGATAGGTGCCGGCGAACAGGCCGAGCGGCGCGCCGATGCCGACACCGATGACGGTCATGATGACCGAGCCGATGATGGCGTTGCGCAGGCCGCCTTCGGTCGATCCGGGCGGCGGCGTGTCGGCGTAAAATACCTGGAAGCTCAGCCCGGCAAGGCCGTTATAGAACAGCGTGAACAGGATCAGCGCGAGCCAGGTGACGCCGAACAGGGCGGCGCCGAAACAGAGCGCGCGGATGATGATGTCGGTGCGGCGGCGGCGAGCGTAGATCGGATTGACGGTCATGTTACTTCCCCGCCTTCATTTCCAGGCGCAGCAGCATCAGCCGCGCGGCCGCCAGCACGAAGAACGTCAGCACGAACAGGAGCAGGCCGAGCAGGATCAGGCCGGACTGATGCAGCCCGTCGCTCTCGGCGAATTCTGAGGCGATCGCCGCCGAGATCGTGGTGCCCGGCGAGAAGATCGAGCCGGTGATGCGGAACGCGTTGCCGATGATGAAGGTGACCGCCATGGTCTCGCCGAGCGCGCGGCCGAGCGCCAGCATGACGCCGCCGATGACGCCGACGCGGGTGTAGGGGATCACCACGTTCTTGACGACTTCCCAGGTGGTGCAGCCGACGCCATAGGCCGCTTCCTTGAGAACCGGCGGCACCGTCTTGAACACGTCGACCGAGATCGCTGTGATGAAGGGCAGCACCATGATCGCGAGGATCAGCGCGGCGTTGAACAGGCTGAGATAGGACGGCGGACCCGCGAATACGACGTTGAGCACGGGGATGTGGGCGAACAGGCCGATCACGATGGGCTGGACGGTGTAGGCCAGGAACGGGCCCAGCACGAAGAAGCCCCACATGCCGTAGATGATCGAGGGGATGCCGGCGAGCAGCTCGATGGCGATGCCGATCGGGCGGCGCAGCCATTGCGGGCAGAGCTCGGTCAGGAAGATCGCAACCCCAAGGCCGACCGGGATCGCAATCAGCATCGCGATAAAGGACGTGACCAGCGTGCCGTAGATCGGCCCAAGCGCGCCGAGCACCGGCGGATCGGCCGAGGGCGCCCAGCGCGTCGTGGTGAGGAAGGCAAAGCCATATTCGCGCATCGCCGGCCAGGCGCCGATGATTAGCGAGACGATGATGCCGCCGAGGATCAGCAGCACCGAAATCGCGGCCAGGCGCGTGATCCAGTAGAAGGTGACGTCGCCGAGTTTGAAGGCACTCAGCGCCTTGGCACGATCGTAAGGACCGGCGGTTTCGATCACGTTGCTCGCGTCGCTTTGAACGGCCATCTCTGCCACGCCAATCCCCTGTGTAACTTACGCTGTCGGGTCCCATTGAGTCGGGCCCGTTGATCTTTTCCACCCCGATGTTCGAGGGGGAAACCCGGCAAGCCCGGCGGCGCCGCTTGGGATGCGCCGGCGGAGGGCCGAAAAGTCACAAACTCAAATTGAGAGGTTTTCTCTGGTTGAGGAAACCTCAAACCCTCCCCCGTATTGAGGGGGAGGGAGAGGGTTGTCGCCTTGAGAGCAGCTTAGCTCTTGATGTCGGACGACCAGGTCTTTTCGATCAGCTTGGTGACGCTGTCGGGCATCGGGATGTAGTCGAGCTCTTCAGCCGCCTTCGCACCCTTTTCGAAGGCGAACTTGAAGAACTTCAGTGCTTCCTGCGACGCGGCCTTGTCCGAGGCTTCCTTGTGCATGAGCACGAAGGTCGTCGCGACGATGGGCCAGGACTTGTCGCCGGGCTGGTCGGTGAGGATCAGGTAGTAGCCCGGAGCGCTGGTCCAGTCGGCGTTAGCGGCGGCCGCCTGGAACGCTTCATTGGTCGCGTCGACGGTCTTGCCAGCCTTGTTGACCAGCTTGGTGTAGGTCAGCTTGTTCTGCTTGGCATAGGCGTATTCGACATAACCGATCGAGTTCTTGGTCTGGGCGATATTGCCGGCAACGCCTTCGTTGCCCTTGGCGCCAACGCCAGCCGGCCACTCAACGGCAGTGCCCGAACCAACCTTGCTCTTCCAGTCGGCGCTGACCTTGGAGAGATAGTCGGTGAAGTTGAAGGTCGTGCCCGAACCATCGGCGCGGTGAACGATCGCGATCGCTTCCGACGGAAGCTTCGCGTCCGGATTGAGCTTCTTGATCGCGGCGTCGTCCCACTTGGTGATCTTGCCGAGGAAGATGTCGCCGAGCGTCGCGCCGTCCAGGACGAGGTCGCCGGCCTTGACGCCGTCGATGTTCACCACCGGGACGATACCACCCATGATCATCGGCCACTGGGACAGGCCGTCCTTCTGGAGCTGCTCGGCCTTCAAGGGAGCGTCGGTGGCGCCGAAGGTCACGGTGGAGGCCTCAATCTGCTTGATGCCCGCGCCGGAACCGATCGACTGGTAGTTCACGCCGTTGCCCGTCTCCTTCTTGTAGGCGTCAGCCCACTTGGAGAGGACGGGGAAGATAAAGGTCGAGCCGGCACCCGTGATGTCGGCCGCGAAGCTCGGCGTAGCCACGGCCACCAGGCCGGCAGCCACGATTGCCTTAACGAAATTCATGACGATCTCCATCTGGTGAGCGAAGCGCCGTATACGCCCGATCGCGCTCACGCCGGTCCCTTTAGGAGCGGTCGGTTTTGCTTTTACGACGGTTGGATGACAGTCGGATGACGGGACTAAAGTCTTGATTCGACTAAAGTTTAGGCGGAAACCGCTGACTTGGGCTGGGGAAAACAGGCCGTAAAGGTCGCCCCATGTTTGGGCACGCTTTCGATCAAAAGCCGGCCGCGATGGCGGTTAAGAATATGTTTCACCAGCGATAAACCGAGCCCGGTTCCACCCTGCGACCGGCTGTCGCCGACGTCCACCCGGTAGAAGCGCTCGGTCAGCCGGGGCAGGTGTTCGGGGGCGATACCCGGGCCAAAATCACGCACCATGACCCGAATTTCCGGCGCGCCTTCGCCGGATGCAGCAGCGCTCAGTGAGACGATCACCTTGCCGCCGGAGGCGCCATATTTGAGCGCGTTCTCGATCAGGTTCTCGAACAGGCGGAGCAGTTCCTCCCGGTCGCCGGCGATCGAGACCTGCTTTTCCGGCAGGTCGATCTCGACCAGGACCTGACGCTCGCGGGCGAGCGGCTCCAGCCCGTCAGCAACCTGGCGGATGATGGGGACGATATCGATCGAGGTGTCGGGGCGGACATGGGCCGACAATTCGACCCGGGACAGCGACAACAGATCGTCGATCAGGCGCGCCATGCGGGTCGCCTGCGCATGCATGATGGAGAGGAAGCGCTCGCGCGCCTTGGCGTCTTCCTTGGCCGGCCCCTGCAACGTGTCGATGAAGCCCGACAGCGCGGCCAGCGGCGTGCGCAATTCGTGGCTTGCATTGGCGACGAAGTCGGCGCGCATTTCCTCGACCCGCCGCAGCGGCGTCTGGTCGTGGAAGGTCATCAGCATGCATTTATCGGTGCCGCCAAAGGCGCTCGGCACCGGCACCGGCGTGATGGTCAGCTCCATCCAGCGGTCGACGGGAACATGATCGAGATAGGTAGTGCGGCGCGGCTCCGAGGTGGCGATCGCCTCTCGCAGCGCCGTGATGATTTCGGGCGAGCGCAGCGCGAACTGGGCAAGCTCGTTCTTGCGCAGCGCCGGCGCGAGCTCGGCGGCGGCCGTATTGAGATGGATGACACGGCCGGCGCGATCGAGCAGCACGGCGGGATCCGGCATGCCGGCAACCACGGCGCTGACAGCGGCCGTCTCGACCGGGTTGACGCCGCGCACGTCCTCACGCGAGGTGGTGGTGTGGTTCAGCCGCCAGGGCACCAGCGACGCCGCGGCGATGCAAATGAACGCGACGCCGGCGCGCAGCGGCGACAGCTCGTCGAAGAAAACCAGGAAGGCAAGGGCTGCGGCAGCGACCGCCAGAATAAAGGCCGAGTGCCGCAGCCGGTCCGGCCACGGCGAAAAGAACGAAGAAGACGAGGAAGAAGGAGCTTCTATTGCCATCTGGCCGGCTTCTCCGTTTCGGTCAGGCGCCTGTATCTCCACGCTCTCTTACATAAGCTGCTTCACGCGCCGGACCAGCCTCAAGCCCGAGCGCCGCCTGACGCAGGCGCTTCGATCGGGCGCCGAGGATAACCTCCCGAAACGTCAGCAAGATTACAGAGATGACAAAGGGCACAATATAATAGAGGAGCCGGAACAGCAGCATACCGGCCAAAAGGTCCTCCCGGTCCATCTGCCAGAGGCCAACCAGCATGGCCGCGTCGAACACCCCGAGCCCTCCCGGGGAGTGGCTGGCAAAGCCCAAAAGCGTGGCGGAAACGAAGATTACGGCCACCACGACAAAGCCGAGATTGGGCTCGTCCGGCACCAGCACGTACATCGCCAGCGCGCAAAAACCGAGGTCGAAGATACCGATGACGATCTGCAGCAGCGTGAGCGGGCCGCCCGGCAGTTCCACCGTCCACGGCCCGCGGCCGACATGGCGCGGCCGGGTCCAGACCCAGACCACATAGCCGACCAGAGCCAGGATGATGGCGATGGCGACGACGCGGTTCAGCCAGACCGGCAACTGGTCGATCGAGGCGGCGGCCTCGGGGTGATAGGTGATGCCGAGGCCGAGCACCGCGGCATTGCCGAGCCAGAAGGTGAGCCCGGCCAGAAAGCAGATCTTGGCGACGTCGATCGCATTCAGCCCATAGCCCGAATAGATGCGGTAGCGCACGGCGCCGCCGGTGAAGACGCTGGCGCCGACATTGTGGCCGATCGAATAGGAGGTGAAGGCCGCAAGCGCATTGACGCGGTAAGGCACCTCGCTGTGGCCGATCGCGCGCATCGCGAACCAGTCGTAGAACGTCAGCGTGAAATAGCCGGCGGCGACAAACAGGGCGGCAAGCGCGATCTGCCGCGGCTCGGTGCTCTTGATCGCCTCGATCACCTCGAACGTGTCGATGTGACGCAGCATGTGATAGAGCACATAGCACGCGATGCCGATCACGGTGACGCTGATCGCAACTCCAAGCCGGTGCAGGATTTGCTTCTGGCGCAGAACCAAGATCGCTCTGCGTATGGCTTCCAGCATCTGGTGACCCGTCTTACGAAAGGCGTGAGACTCTGACTGAGCACGATCTGTTCGGAAAGCCGGTGCCACTTTGCACTAACGCGGCTCGCCGGATCCGGATCATGCCCTCGTGCGGTGAATTTGAAACTCGCTTCGGTTTCAAGAGCGTTTCATAGCGAACATCAAAACCGGAATAGCAGTTCCCGGTGCTGAGGTGGTAGCGCGTTTTGGGCCGCTATGGAATTCGTCCAGATGTGAATAAAGACGCGTCCTGTCAATATATTAGGCGGATTCGACGACGGTCGGATGCACAGTTTTGCTGCACCGACCGACCCAATGCGCGGCGAGCGGTCGCAGGCCGGGGAGTCCAACCGGAGCGTGCAGTGCGGGACGGTGAGCCGGAATGAACGGCCAGGCGCGCTCCAGGACGCCGGTCGAGGGCGAGGCGATGATCCTACGCCGCCGGCCGCGCCCGCTGGCGCGACACCACCCAGGCACGCAGCAGCGAACCGATGGCGCAGCCGACCAGATAGCAGGCGAACAGGATCAGGCCGAGGTCGAGCCAATAGCCGAAGCGGCCGGGCACGATTTTCGCGGCGGCAAGCCCGACCACAATTGCGAGTAGCAGCGCGAGCCAGCGTGCGGCGACTTTCGAGACACCCTCCCCGTGCTGAACCACGGCGATCCAGCCCATCGCGAGCCCGAGCAGGAACGAGGCGAGGAGCCAGCCCCAGTGAAACATCATGAGATACGCCATGCTCACCTCACCAGAAATTCGATGCGGCGGTTCTGCGCCTTGCCTTCGTCGGTATCGTTGCCGGCGATCGGCTGCGTCGAGCCATAACCGACCGCGGTGAAGCGGCTCGCCGGCAGGCCGGCCTTGACCAGATAATCGACGACGACCTGCGCGCGCTTCTGCGACAGCTCCTGGTTGAAGCCGTCCTCGCCGTCGCCGTCGGTGTGGCCGGCGACCTCGATATTGGCGGTCGGGCAGCGCAAAGCGATTTCAATCAGGCGGTCGAGCAGCGCGATCGAATCCGGATCGAGCGTGGTGCGCGACGGCTCGAAGCGGATTCTTCCCTTCGACAAGAGATCGGTGAAGAGCTGCTGACACACGGTCGGATCGACCGGCGCCGAGGCGGGCTTGACCGAGATTTCCGGCTTGTACTGGAAGGATTGCGGAAAGTCCTTGCCGAGGCCGGCGCGGATTTCCGCACCGGCGCCTTCATAGAGCGCATCGCCCGAGAGTTTCACCTCGCGGTCGGACACGACCAGCGTACCGGTCGAAAGCCGCGCCAGCGCGCCGAGCGCGGGGATCACCGCGGCGGCAAAGCCGGACGGCGCGCCGAGGCTGGACTTGAGATTATCGACGAGTTTCTCGCCGAAGAATTTGTGCTCGGCGGCTTGCGCGATGGCGGCATGGACATTGTTGTCGGGCACATAGCCCGAGAGCGTCAGCGTCACCGCGACCGGATCCTTGTAGGCCTGGAAGATATAGGGTGGCGCCTTGACGTCGTTGGCCGCGACCTTGAAGCCTTCGGGGAGATCCTTCAGCGCCGCTGCGATCGCCTCGCGTCCGCCGAGATCGCGCGCCATGCCGGACAGCGACACGCTGGTGTCCGATATCGTGACCTTGCCGTCCTTCAGTTGTCCGACCTGCGCAAGCAGCAACACCGCGGCATCGTCGAAACGCCGTGGCGCGCCGCGCGCAAGTCCCATCTGGTCGACGATCTCGACGCCATTGATGGCGGCACGGCCCACGTCCAGCAATTTGGCCTTGCTCGCCGGCAGCGGCGCGCTGCCGGAGAGCGTGACGCGGACGACATCGCGTTCCGCCGACCACACGAAGGGCTTTGCCTCCGGTACCAGGCTTGTCTCGTCATTGACCAGCCGCACGCCGGGCACGGCTTCCACCGCGGCAAGCGCGTTTTTCCGGCCATCTTGCGAAAAAGCGTCCGCGGCGAGCGTCACGTCCCGGCCGTCGACCGTGATCCTGGTCTTGTCAAGGACGACATCCTTGAGCGCCGCGGCGCTTTTGGCGCCCAGGTCGGCTTCAAGCGGAACGGTATTGGTCCAGGCCGCAATGGCCCAAAAAACGACCAGGGGGATCACGCCCGGCCACCATTTGCGGCTCCAGCTGAACAAACCGTGCATTTCGTTAACCCGCGCAGGGCACCAACAGGGCCACCAACAACTCTATGATTCCAGTGCCGCTTTTGGCTTTGACGTTCCACCTGCGCGCTTGTGGCGCACCCAGGAACTTCAAATCTCGAGGGCTTGGAAACACAGAGAGAAAACAAACCCTTGCGGGGCTGTCAAACCGGAAATAACAAAGTCGCGTAGAGTAGCGGATAACCCTTTGTTCAACGGTTGTTTCGTTAATTACCTGGATAGTACCGCGATCGGCAAGCTACCCGTGCAATGAAGCAGTTTCGCAACACCGTAATCCGCGCCGGACTGGAAGTGCTCTACTTCTCCGGCGCGCATATTTTGTTGCGGCCGATCTTTTCGGGCGTGGGCGCGGTTTTCATGCTGCATCATGTGCGGCCCCCCCGTGACGACGATTTCCAGCCGAACCGCCATCTGGAGGTGACGCCGCAGTTCCTGCGCACAACGCTGGCGCATCTGAAGTCTCGTGACATCGACATCGTCACCATGGACGAGATGCACGACCGGTTGCAAAACAAGAATTTTGCGCGGCGTTTCGCCTGTTTCACCTTCGACGACGGCTATCGCGACAACCGCGACCATGCGCTGCCGGTGATGCGTGAATTTGCCGCGCCCTTCACCGTCTATGTCGCCTCCGACTTTGCGGAAGGCACGGGCCGGCTGTGGTGGGTCGCGCTGGAGAGGACGATCGCGAAAGCCTCTTCCATCGAGGCCAAGATGGGCGCTGCGACGGCCCGCTTCGACACGAAGGCGGCGTCCGGCAAGCAGGCTGCATATGATCGCCTGCACGACTGGCTGCGTTCGCTACCCGAGCATGACATGCAGCGCGAACTGAGCGCGCTCTGCGCGCGCCACGGCGTCGACGAAGCGGCGATCAGCCGCGATCTCTGCATGTCCTGGGACGAGTTGAAATCCTTCGCCAACGATCCCCTGGTTGCGATCGGCGGCCACACCATCACCCATTGCAACCTCGCCCATCACAGCGAGGAGGTCGCGCGCGAGGAATTGACGGTGAGCCGCGCGCGGATCGAGGAGCAGCTGCAGCGCCCGGTGCTGCATCTGGCCTATCCCTACGGCGACAGGATCGCCGCCGGAGCGCGCGAGTTCGCGCTCGCAGCAACCGCAGGCTACAAGACCGCGGTGACGACGCGGCCGGGCATGGTGTTCCCGGAAAACGCAGCCCATCTCACGGCGCTGCCGCGGGTGTCGCTCAACGGCAATTACCAGGACGCGCGCGTCCTTCCCGTGCTGACCTCGGGGGCGGCGACCGCGATGTGGAACGGCTTTCGCCGCGTCGACGCGGCGTGAGCTTTTTAATTGGACATGATCTCCGCGCAAACGCTACGCGTTTGTCGCGAGGGAAAACCGCTGCACACATTTCCGGATCATGCCCGTTACACGAATAAAAGCACGCCTGACACCAGCAGGATCGCCAGGATGATCTTCCGGAAGGTCTGCTCGTTGACGCTGCGGAAGGCGAAAATGCCAAGCGCGGAGCCAGCGAGCAATGCCGGGATACTCAAGGCAAGATCAACCAGCACTTTCGACGACAGATCGTGCCGGACCAGCAGCAGCCCCAATGCGAAGATCTGCATCGCGGCGATGAAGGGCTGAACCAGCCCGCGCTGCTGGTTCTTCGGCACGCCATGCATGTCGCACCAGATGGTCGGGATCGCGCCCGGCATCGCCGTCAGGCCGCCGATCAGCCCGCCGCCGAAGCCGACCGGCGCATGCCGGCTCTGGTTCATCTGCAGATAGGTGAGGCTCGGCCGGCACAGCATGTAGCCGGCATAGAGCGCGACGATCGCCCCGAACATTTCGCGGAAGGTCTTGGTATCGGTGTTCTGCAACAGCCAGACCGCGATCGGCACGCCGGCGAGCCCGCCCAGCATCAGGATCAGGCTCTGCTTCCACTGAATATTCTTGCGCAACGCCCAGAGATTGGTGGCCTGCACGCCGACGCTGCACGCCATCATCAGCGGCACCGCCTCCATCGGCTCCAGCACATGCAGGAGGATGGCGCCGGCCACGGCCGAAAAGGCGAAGCCGGCAAGCCCAGAGACGAATGCGCCGGAGAAAACGGCAACGCTGAGCAATAGAAACGACAACATGTCGCCCATGAGCGGGCTCCCCCCCGGATGGCGGTCAAACAAATCGGTGATGAAAAGGGACGCGAGAGGCCCTAAAGCGCGATGAGATTAGGTTGAAGCGTCATCGCGCTTTAGGTCTTTGATTGAGCATTATCTTTTCGGAAAGCCGCTGCACACTTTTCCGGATCATGCTCTAGTCGGCGGACGACATGCTCGCCTGCACGTTGGATTGCTCTCGCGGCGTCACCAGGCCGCTGCCGCTCGGCAACATCAGCGTGCCGACGAGAACATGCAGCAGCAGGAAACCACAGGCGACCAAGGCGAGTAGCGCGATTTCGCCTGGCATCGACAGGCGAAAGCCCGCCTTGCGCTCCGAGGTCTTTTCACTGATCGACATGGTCGCATTCCTTCAAATTCGGTTGCAGGTTGCGGGCGGCGCGCTGGTCGCCTTGGTCGATTAGATGCCGGTATTGCCGCAGCGTGCGGCGCGCTTGAATGCGCCGCGAGTGATGAAGGACGGCAATAAAAGAAGCAAAGAACGATGTGAAAAGACTTTTGCGCTTGCCGCCGAAAGCGGCGGTGCGGGCAGGCCTGACGCCCACCGAAGGCAATGATGCGTATTTCAACGTTGCAAACTCCGCCGTTGATAATTGCTCCACCCGCGCCAGCCTACCCTGAACCCCCGCCAACTTTTGTGCGTTGCATCACATCTCAGAAAAAAGAGATGACGTCGTCATCCGAACAGATGAAATCACCAAGCCTCGGGCGACGATCGATATGCCGCTGCCGTCGCGGCGCTGCCTGATTTAGAGGCACAGTTTGATTCGAACTGGCGTCATCAGGATCGCCCTGGCTGCGGCTGCGAATGGCTTCAAATGGCAACGCTGCGCGAGGCGTCAGCGGGAAAGCCAACAAATCAAGGCGTTGCCGCAACCACCAGCTTTCTTGACGAGGCGCTCACAGGCGCCCAGAACAGAGGCAAACAGAGGGGAGAGACGATGTTCGAGGACCTGTTTTCACTTCAAGGCCGCGTGGCGCTGGTAACCGGCGGCTCGCGGGGCATCGGCAAGATGATCGCGGCCGGCTTCCTCGCCTACGGTGCGGCCAAGGTCTACATCACGGCGCGCAAGGCGGGGCCTTGCGAGGAGACGGCAAAGGAATTGACTGCCGAATTTGGCGGCGAATGCATCGCGCTGCCGATCGATATTTCGGCAATGGCCGGCATCGAAATGCTGGCGAGCGAGATCGGCAAACGCGAATCGAGGCTCGACATTCTCGTCAACAATGCGGGCGCGGCCTGGGGCTCGGAGTTCGACGAATTTCCCGAGAGCGGCTGGGACAAGGTGATGAATCTCAATGTGAAGACGCCGTTCTTCCTGACCAAAGCGCTGGCGGCACAGTTGCGCGCAGCGGCGAGCGCCGAGCGACCGGCGAAGGTGATCAATATCGCCTCCATTGACGGCCTCTCGGTCAATCCGCTGGAGACTTATTCCTATCAGGCGAGCAAGGCGGGCCTGATCCACCTGACGCGGCGGATGGCGGCGAGGCTGATCAAGGATCACATCGTGGTCGCTGGCATCGCGCCCGGCGCCTTCGCCTCCGAGATGAACCGCGCCGCGCGCGACCATGCCGATGCAGTGGCGACGCGCGTGCCTGCGGGCCGGATCGGCGCCGCCGAGGACATGGCCGGCACCGCGATCTACCTCGCCTCCCGCGCCGGCGATTACGTGGTCGGCACCACGCTCGCCGTCGACGGCGGCGTGGTCTATGCGAACCCGGGAGCGGAGATCGCGGGGTGAGGTAGCTACGGTCGTTGCCACATCAAGGCTGTCGTCCCGGACAAGCGAGCGTTAGCGAGCGCCGATCCGGGACCCATAACCACAGGCCGTTGTTGTTGCAAAGAACGACGACCCACGTGCCCCAAAGATAGATTCCGCGGTATGGGTCCCGGCTTTCGCCAGGACGACACCGTCGTTGGGGCGCGACCTAAATCTCGACCTCAAGTCTCGATCTTCACATATTCGAAATCGCCGGGCTTGTTGTCGATGCCGACTTTCGGCGCGGAGATCCAGGACGCGAACTGGCCGGGCTCGGTGACCGGCGTCATCAGCGAAGCGATAAAATCGCCGTCGGCGGTCGACGGGACCCACTCGCCCTTGCGCTTGTTCCAGGTCGCGTCATCGATCAGCAAGCCATCCGGCGTCGCATGCACGTCCTTGAACTCCCCGATCTGGCGGTGGAAGGCGACGTTCGGCAAGGTCAGCTTGTAGTCATAGCCGGCGGTCGAGATCACCTTGTTCCAGCGCAGCAGGCCCTTGACGCAGTCCTGGGTGTAGTCGTCGCGCAGGCGCATGTTGAGCGCGGTCAGCGCCGGCTCGTCGACGCGCTTCGCCTCGCCGTTAATGAGCTTCAGCACCGGATAGGTGGCGTTCTTGAGCTGGTGATCGTCTTCGATCTGGGTCTCGTGATAGCGGCCCTTGATCCCCGCGTTGAAGGCGTTCGCCGCATTGGTCGAGACCTCCGAGCCGAACAGGTCGAGCGACAGCGAATAATGCAGGTTCAGCTTCTTCTGGATGGTCGGCAGATCGATGACGCCGAGCGAGCGCACCCTGGCGATGTCGGTCGGATCGGTGATCCCGGCTTCCTTCATCGCATCGCACGTCCGCTGCACCACGCGGGTGATGCCGGTCTCGCCGACGAACATGTGGTGGGCTTCCTCGGTCAGCATGAAGCGGCAGGTGCGTGACAGCGGATCGAAGCCGGACTGCGCCAGCGAGTGCAGCTGCATCTTGCCGTCGCGATCGGTGAAATAGGTGAACATGAAGAAGGACAGCCAGTCCGGCGTTGCCTCGTTGAAGGCGCCGAGCATGCGCGGGCTATCCTCATCGCCCGAGCGGCGGCGCAGCAACTCGTCCGCCTCCTCGCGGCCGTCACGGCCGAAATATTTCTGCAGGAGGTAGACCATCGCCCAGAGATGGCGGCCTTCCTCGACATTGACCTGGAACAGGTTGCGCAAATCATAGAGCGAGGGCGCGGTCTTGCCGAGATGGCGCTGCTGCTCGACTGAAGCGGGCTCAGTGTCGCCCTGGATCACGACCAGGCGGCGCAGCATGGCGCGGTATTCGCCGGGCACTTCCTGCCAGGCCGGCTTGCCATAATGCTCGCCGAAGGGAATGACGCGATCTTCTTCCTGCGGAGCAAGGAGAATGCCCCAGCGATAGTCGGGCATCTTCACATAGTCGAACTTGGCCCAGCCGCGCGGATCGACGGAGTATGCCGTGCGCAGATAGACCAGCGACTGCTGAAAGCCTTCCGGCCCCATGTCGCTCCACCAATCCATGTAGCCGGGGTGCCAGCCTTCGAGCGCTTTGAGCACCTGGCGATCCTCGGACAGATTCACGTTGTTCGGAATCTTGGTGGAGTAATCGACGTTCATGATGTTCATGGCGTGCTCCTCACACTCTCGTCATGTCGTATTTCGGCTTCTGGCCGCTGCCATAGCGCCGCAAGGCGCCGTCCTCGCCGACCGCGTTCGGGCGCTGGAAGATCCAGTTCTGCCACGCGGTCAGGCGCGCGAAGATTTTCGATTCCATGGTCTCGGGCCCGACGAAGCGCAGATTGGCTTCCATGCCGGTGAGGCTGTCGGGCGAGAAAGAGGCGCGCTCCTCGAAGAAGACGCGGATCTCGTCGTCCCAGTCGATATCATCGAGCGCGAAGGTGATGAGACCAAGTTCTTCCGCCTCCTCCGCATCGAGCGTCGTGCCGATGGTCGCTTCCGCGCGCTCGACATCAGAGGGATCAGCCTGGAAGCGCGATTGCAGCCGGGTCAGGCCATGGCTCATCGGATAGGGCCCGAAATTCATCGCGGAGAGTTGCAGCGACGGCGGCGGACGGTTATCGCCCTGCCGCGAGCCGATCAGCATGTAGGAGCGGTCGGCGGCAAACACGAGCTCGGCCAAGGTGCCGACAAAGCAGGAGCCCGGCTCGACCAGCGTCACCAGCGTGCGTGAGGTGACGTCGATGCGTTTCAAGACACGCTTGAAGAACTGCCTGACCTCGTTGACCAGCCAGTGCGCCTTGTTGCCGTCGAGGAACGCGTCGTAGCTCAGGACATTCGCGCCATCGCCATGCGACTTGAACACCAGCAGCGCGATTTCGAGCTCATTGATGCGCAGGTGCAGGATCGCATCATCAAGCTCGCGCGCGACTTGCAGCGGCCAGAACGACGCTCCTTGCGCGATCATCCCGTCGATATCGGCAGGTGCCGCAGTTTCGGGCGCCTTGATCGAGATCGTCGCCACGCGCGCGGCGCGATCGACATCGACGCTGACGAAATCATAGCGAACGCCGTTCTCGTCGATGGCGCGGTTGAGCGGCGCAAGCGCAACGCCCTTGCCATTGCCGTTGCGCTTCGAGGCGGCGGCGAATTCCTTGGTGCGCTCGGTGATCTTGCTTTCCAGCTTGGAGTTCGGCGCGATCTCGTCGACCAAGCGCCAGGCGACGGCGCGCTTGCCCTTGATGCCTTCCTCGATGGTGCAGAAGAAGTCGGCGTGGTCGCGGCGCACCTTGCGCTTGTCGACAACGCGCGTTAGCCCGCCGGTGCCGGGCAGCACCGCCAGCAGCGGCACTTCCGGCAGCGCCACGGCGGCCGCGCCGTCGTCCGCAAGGATGATGTGATCGGTCGCGAGCGCCAGCTCATAACCGCCGCCGGCGGCGGTGCCGTTGATGACGGCGATGTAGCGCTGGCCCGAATTTTCCGCGGAGTCCTCGAGGCCGTTGCGGGTCTCATTGGTGAATTTGCAAAAATTGACCTTGTGCGCGTGCGTCGCGCCCGCGAGCATGCGGATATTGGCGCCGGCGCAGAACACGCGGTTCTTGCCCGAGCGGATCACGACGACCTTCACCTGCGGATACTCGAAGCGCAGCCGCTGCACGGCATCCGCCAGTTCGATATCGACGCCGAGATCATAGGAATTGAGTTTGAGCTGGTAGCCCTCGAACAGGCCGCCATCCTCGTCGACATCCATGGTCAGGGTCGCGGTATCAGCCTCGACCGCGAGCTTCCAGTGCCGGTAGCGCGACGGATCGGTCTGGAAATCGATGTATTTCGCTCCCCTGGCGAGCACGCGATCTTCACCGGCCATGAGCCACCCTTGCGCTTCTTATCCGTTAACTCACATGCACTATAATGCATGTTTACGAGACCGTCCAGCCAAAAACGCGCGATTATGCATTTTGTTTCATGATCGGGAGAGGACAATCTTGTTATGCGTCGTCCGCTCGACCCGCGCCGTCTGGGGTGAGTGTCAGACGTAAGCCCATTGCGGCAGCGGCAACTCGCTTATGGCCACAGCGTCCAAGAGAGCGTCAAGACGAATCCGTCAGGCGGCCCGTCCCTCCGAGCCCTCACGCGCTGGCAAACACAGCGCCCGCCAATTCCGAAATCGCATTCAGCGTCGCCCCAGGCGCCTCACGATGCGGCGAATGTCCAGTCCCGGCAAGGATCGTCACTTCCACCGGACAATAGCATTCTTCCTGCGCGATCTCGACCTGTCGAACTGACCCATATTGGTCGTCGGCGCCCTGAATGATTGCGATCGGTACGCGGATATAGGCGAGGAAATCCGAGATATCCCAGGCGCGGAATTTCGGATCGAGCCAGGCGCCGTTCCAGCCGTGGAAGGCGTTGTCGACATCCTTGTGCCAGCGCGCCAGTTTTTCGCGCAGGCTCGTGGTCTCGTAGGCGGTCTTGATCTCCGCGATGGATTTGACCGAGACATCCTCGACAATGAAATGCGGCGCCATCAGCACAAGCCCGTTCAATCGATGGTCCTCGACGCCGCCGGCATAGATCGCCGCAATCGAGGCGCCATCGGAATGGCCGACCAGCAAGCCGCGCTCAAACCCGATCGCGTCGAGCAGTTTCGGCAGCACGTCGAGCGCCTCGCGCTGCATGTAATCGAGCGGACGCGGCAATGTTGCCGGCGACGAAGCGCCATAGCCGGCGCGCGAATAGACGAACACGCCAAGGCCGGTGGCGGCTTGCAGTTGTTCCGGGAAATCGCCCCAGAGTGCCGCGGAGCCGAGGCCTTCGTGCAGGAGTACAAGCGTTGGCGCCTGGTCCGGGGACGGGCCGAGCATGCGGTATTCGAGGTTGGAGTCGTCGATCGAGAGGAAGCCGGAGGGTGCAAGGGTCATCACGTTGCTGCTCTCACCTTCGCCATGCCCAGGCTCGTCCCGGGCATCCACGTCTTTCTTCTCGTATGCGGCAAGACGTGGATGGCCGGGTCAAGCCCGGCCATGACGACCTGTTACGTCCGCGACAGCCTAGCCAGCCGCGCCATCCCGCAACTTGAACCGCTGGATCTTTCCCGTCGCGGTCTTCGGCAGCGAATCCACGGTTTCGATCCAGCGCGGATATTTCCAGACGCCGATCTTCTGCTTGACGTATTCCTTCAACACCTCGTCGAGGCCATCGGACTTTGCGTCCGCGCGCAACACGACAAACGCCTTCGGTTTCAGCAGCCCTTCCGGATCGGCTTCCGGCACGACCGCGGCCTCAAGCACGCTGGGATGCGTGATCAGCGCGCTCTCGACCTCGAAGGGCGAGACCCAGATGCCCGACACCTTGAACATGTCGTCGCTGCGGCCGCAGAAGGTGTAGCGGCCATCGGCATCCCGCACATATTTATCGCCGGTGCGCGTCCAATAGCCCTCGAAGGTCGAGCGGCTCTTCGTGCGCTGATTCCAGTAGCCCTCGCCGGCCGACGGCGCGTGCACCAGCATCTCGCCGACTTCGCCGTCGGGCACATCAGCGCCGTTCTCGTTGACGAGCCGCACCTGATAGCCCGGCACCGGCCGGCCCGAGGAGCCATATTTGATGTCGCCGGGCGCGTTGGAAAGGAAGATGTGGAGCAGCTCGGTCGAGCCGACGCCATCGAGGATGTCGGCGCCGAAGCGGGCCTTCCAGCTATTGCCGACCGACTCCGGCAGCGCCTCGCCGGCCGAGGTGCAGATGCGTAAGCACGCGCCGCAGTGCGCTTCCTTTGACGCTTCATCATTGAGCATCGCCGCGAACAGCGTCGGCACGCCGTAGAAGATGGTCGGATTGTACTTGTTCATCAGCGCGAACATCACGGCCGGCGTCGGACGCTCGGAATTGAGGATCGTGGTCGCGCCGACCGACATCGGAAAGGTGAGTGCATTGCCGAGACCGTAAGCGAAGAACAGTTTTGCCGCGGAGAGACAGACATCGTCCTCGCGAATGCCGAGCACTTGTTTCGCATAGGTGTCGGCGGTCGCCGCGAGATTGGCGTGCAGGTGCCGTACGCCCTTGGGCATGCCGGTCGAGCCCGACGAATAGAGCCAGAAGGCTGGCTCGTCGGCATGGGTCTCGACCGTCGTGAAAGTGTCGCTCTCGCGCGCGAGCTCTTCGGACAACAGCTTGTGCCCGTGCGCATTCCTGCCGGAGACGATGACGCAATCGAGGTCCGGCATCCGCCCGACAATATCCTTCACGACAGGATACAGCCCCTCGGAGACGAACAGCACGCGCGCGCGGCAATCGGCGAGCACATAGGCATATTGCTCCGTGGTGAGCAGCGTATTCAGCGGCACCGGCACGATGCCCGCGCGCATCGCGCCCAAAAACACCACCGGGAAATCGATGGTGTCGAGCATGATCATGGCGACGCGCTCTTCACGGCGGACGCCGAGCCGGCGCAGCATGTTGGCCGCGCGGCAGGTCTCTCTTTGCAGATCGGAATAGGTGAGGTCGGAAACCGTGTCGGTATAGGCGAGCTTGTCGCCTCGCCCTTCCTCGATATTGCGGTCGAGCAGCCAAGTCACCGCGTTGTAGGAAGTCACGACGTCTCTCCCCGACTAGAATGGGTCGTTACCCACTGGAATTCTCGTTGGAATTATAATGCATACAAAGCCACTTCGATCGCTTGCTGTCAATCCTTCTCGGCATTATGTTGCCGGAATATGACCGATACGACCGACCCCGAATCAGGCTTTCTCGACCAGCTCGGCCAGCGCGTGCGCACCATGCGGGCGCTGCGCGGCATGTCCCGCAAGGTGCTGGCCAAGGTCTCCGGAATTTCCGAGCGCTACATTGCCCAGCTCGAAAGCGGCAAGGGCAATGTCTCGATCGTGCTGCTCCGACGCGTCTCGAACGCGATGGGCGCGCATCTCGAGGACCTGATCCCGGCAGCCGATCCCGCGCCGGACTGGCAAGTGTTTCGCGATCTCCTGCGCAAGGCGACGCCCTCGCAGATCGCGCAAGCCAAGGACGCGCTCGCCGGCCACAGCGCCACCACACATCGCGCATCGTTTGCCGGGATCGCGCTGATCGGCCTCCGCGGCGCCGGCAAATCGACGCTGGGAAAAGTGCTCGCCAAGAAGATCGGCTGGAATTTCGTCGAGTTGAACAAGGAGATCGAGGCGCAGAACGGGCTTTCGATCGCGGAGATCATCGCGCTCTACGGCCAGGAAGGTTTCCGCCGCATGGAGCAGAGCGCGCTCAATCAGCTGCTCGCGCGGAAGGAGCTGATGGTGCTCGCGACCGGCGGCGGCATCGTCTCCGAGCCACTCACCTTCGATCTCATCCTGTCGTCGTTCTACACGATCTGGCTCAAGGCCGAGCCGGAAGAGCACATGGGCCGCGTGCGCAAGCAGGGCGACCTGCGCCCGATGGCCGACGACCGCTCGGCGATGGCGGAATTGCGCAACATCCTGGTCAGCCGCGAGCCGCTTTATGCGCGGGCGTCAGCGACGGTGGATACCGCGGGGCTCTCGGTCGATGCGGCCGCGGCGCGACTGATCGATACGGTGCGGCCGGTGCTGCAGAACGAGGCGCGGTCGTTCGGGCTAAGAAGCGTGGCTGTTTGATTTTCTCGTAGCCCGCATCAGCGCCAGCGATATGCGGGGCGACACATCCCGGATATCGCTTCGCTCATCCGGGCTACGAGATCGAGCGCAGTTTCACAGGTTGTATTTTGCCCAGATGGCACGAACCTGTTCATCGGTGGCGAATTCACCACGATCGGCCTGCACGAGAGATTCCTCAAGCGAGGCTTCATCGGCAGCACTCAATTGGATCACGGGCTGGTCCTTGCCTGCCAATTGCAGGAGGACGCGGGCAAGTTCGTCCTGCACCTCGGCGGGAAGGCCTCGGACAGTCTCTACTGCTTGTTCAAGTAATTTGGTCATGGATCAATAATAGGCTTCTTGCGACGCCACGGAAGACCTTAGAGCAATCTTGCTTTCACGCTTTCTGCCCCCTCCCGCAACGGCGGCAGAAACCGCTTTACCATCTCCTCCGTCGAAATCCGGTCCACATGCGCGCCGATGTTGATCGCGGCGACGATGGCGCCGTCGTAACGCCGCACCGGCACGGCGATCGATCGGAAATGCGGCTCGGCCTCGCGATCGACCAACGAATAACCTCGGTTGCGGTCTAGCGCGATCGCGGCAAGAAGCCGCTTCGGATCGGTCACCGTCTGAGCCGTCAGCGCCTCGCGGCGTATGGCGGCAAGTTTTGTCTTCAGCTCTGCATCACTGAATCGCCCGAGCATGGCGCGACCGACGGCGGTGCAGAAGGCTGGCAAGCGATAGCCGATATCGACCCCGCCGGTGAAGATGCGCGTCGGAGTCGCGCGCGCGATGAAGACGGCGTCATCACCGTCGAGCACTGCGAGCGATGATATCTCTTGCGCTTCCGTCGATATCCGATCGAGCACGGGCTGCAACACGGAGACCAGTTGGTTCGAGCGCAGGTAGCTGCCGGCGAGCGTCAGCACATGCGGCGTCAGCGCGAACAACTTCCCGTCGCTGCTGACAAAGCCGCCATGCTGCAGCGTGAACAGGATGCGCCGCGCGGTCGCGCGCGGGAGGACGGCAGCTTTGGCGATTTCGCTCAAGCTCATCGGCGCGGGCCGCTCGCCGAACGCCTGCAATAGCCGCAAGCCCCGATCGAGGCTTTCGACAAAGTCGGTGGCGCGGACCTCGCCGTCCTCGCGCTTCAACTTCGGCATAGGCTCGCCCGTCTCGACATGGATAAAGTCTCGCTTGCGGTCCGGATTGGCCGTGTTACCATATTGAACATATGTTCAATAGACGAACAATCTAGCCGCGAGCGCTTTCCGTCGCAAGCCCGCTACTATCAGAGGTGACGCGCCATGATGAGCCAGGACCAGAACGACCTGATCACCCGCATCGGCCCCAAGGAGCCCTGCGGCAAGCTGATGCGGATGTATTGGCAACCGGCCGCGCTGGTCGATGAGTTGCAGGGCCCGCGCGCGGTGCGGCCCGTCAAACTGCTCGGCGAAAACCTGGTGCTGTTTCGCGACGAGAGCGGCCGCTACGGCCTGATCGATCGCCATTGCGCGCATCGCGGCGCCGACCTCGCCTTCGGCCGGCTGGAGAATGGCGGGCTGCGCTGCGCCTTCCACGGCTGGCTGTTCGATGTCAGCGGCCAGTGCCTGGATACGCCGGCTGAACCTGCGGGCTCGAAGCTGTGCCAGGGCATCAAGCAGCGCTCCTATCCCGTGGTCGAGAAGAGCGGCATCCTCTGGGCCTATCTCGGCGATGGCGAGCCTCCGGCGTTTCCCGAGATCGACTGCTTCGTCGCACCCGACAGCCATGTCTTCGCGTTCAAGGGCCACTGGGCCTGCAACTGGCTGCAAGCGCTGGAAGTCGGCGTCGATCCGTCACACGCCTCTTACCTGCATCGCTTCTTCGAGGACGAAGACACCTCGGCGTCGAACACCTATGGCCGCCAGTTCCGCGGCGCCTCGGCCTCCAGCGACATGCCGATGACCAAGATCATGCGCGAATGCGACCGGCCCATCATCAATGTCGAGCACACCGAATACGGCATGCGCCTGATCACGCTGCGCGAGATCGATAGCGAGCGCACCCATGTACGTGTCACCAACCAGCTCTTCCCGCATGCCTTCGTCATCCCGATGAACCAGGAGATGACGATCACGCAATTTCACGTGCCGATCGACGACGAGAACTGCTACTGGTATTCGATCTTCACCAGCTTCACGACGCCGGTCGACAAGAAGATGATGCGCGAGCAGCGGCTCGCGACTTACGAATTGCCCGACTACAAGTCGCGGCGCAACAAGACGAACGATTACGGTTTCGATCCGCACGAGCAGGAGACCGCGACCTATACCGGCATGGGCATGGACATCAACGTCCACGACCAGTGGGCGGTGGAGTCGATGGGTGCGATCCAGGATCGCACCAAGGAGCATCTCGGCCAGGCCGATAAGGCGATCGTGCAATATCGGCGGATGCTGCGCGAGCAGATCGAGAAGGTTGCAGCGGGCGAGAAGCCGATCATGTGTCTGGATGAGGCGCATGCCAGGAGCATTCAGGGTCCGGGCACCATGGACGGCATCGGGCCGACGCAAGGCTGGGAAATGTACTGGATGGAAGTCGACGTGAAGCGCCGCCGCGGCGCGCCCTGGTCCGTGCCGGTGCCGAGCGAGATCGCGGACAAGGTGCGGCATCTGTCGGCGGCGGAGTGATAGGGGTCGTTTCGTCATTGCGAGCGAAGCGAAGCAATCCAGATTGGGCCCACGGCGAAAGTCTGGATTGCTTCGTCGCTTCAGCGCAAAATTGCTTCGCAATTTTGTCGCGAGCTCCTCGCAATGACGAGCGTTTAGAAGGGGTAACAGAGTGAGTTTCGTCGAGCGTCACGGGCTGTGGTCGGCCGAGCAAAAGGAAGCGGCGCAGCGGCTGCGCGCGATCGCCGAGGAGCGGAAGCTCGAAACCATCCGGATTGGCTTTGTCGATCAGCACGGCATCCTGCGCGGCAAGACCCTGATCGCATCCGAGGCGCTCGCTTCGCTGGAAAATGGCTGTAGCATCACCACGACGATGCTGGCCAAGGACACTTCGCACAAAACGGTGTTTCCGGTGTTCACTGCCGGCGGCGGGTTCGGCATGAAGGAGATGGAGGGCGCCGCAGATGCCCTGATGATCCCCGACCCCACCACCTTCCGCGTGCTGCCGTGGTCGCCGACATCGGGCTGGGTGCTGTGCGACCTCCATTTCGCCGACGGTCGTCCGGTGCCGTTCTCGACGCGGCAGCTCTATCGCTCGGTGCTGAACAAGCTCGGCGAGCGTGGCTATGATTTCGTCGCCGGCCTCGAGGTCGAATTTCATCTGTTCAAGCTCGAAGACGCGCATATGGCGCCGGAGGATGCGGGCCAGCCCGGACGTCCGCCCTCCGTCAGCCTGCTCTCGCACGGCTATCAGTATCTCGCCGAGCAGCGCTTCGACCAGATCGAGCCGGCGCTCGACATCATCCGCCGCGATGTCATGGCACTCGGCCTGCCGCTGCGCTCGGTCGAGGTCGAATTCGGCCCGAGCCAGTGCGAGTTCACCTTCGCACCGAGGAAAGGCATCGAGCCCGCCGACAACATGGTGCTGTTCCGCTCCGCGGTGAAGCAGATCGCGCGCCGCCACGGCTATCACGCCACCTTCATGTGCCGGCCAAAGCTGCCGAACGTATTCGCCTCCGGCTGGCACCTGCACCAATCGCTGGTGTCGCGCGCCGACGGCAAGAACGCGTTCATGGCGACCGACGGCAACGAAACCCTGAGCCCGCTTGCGCGCAACTACCTCGCCGGGCTGCTCGCGCATGCGCGCGCCTCGACCGTGTTCACGACACCGACCATCAACGGCTACAAGCGCTATCGCTCCTATTCGCTGGCGCCGGACCGCGCGATCTGGGGCCGCGACAACCGCGGCGTCATGATCCGCGTGCTCGGCGGGACAAACGATCCGGCTACGCGGCTGGAGAACCGGATCGGCGAGCCCGCCGCCAATCCCTATCTCTACATGGCCTCGCAAATCCTCTCGGGCCTCGACGGCGTCGACCGCAAGCTCGATCCGCCGCTGTCGGCCGATACGCCCTACGAGACCAATGCCGATCCCCTGCCGAAATCGCTGCGGGAAGCCGTGTTCGCGCTCAATGACGATCCGTTCTTCCGCGGGGCGATCGGCAAGGAGTTCGTCGACTATTACGTCCATATCAAGAACGCCGAGATCGAGCGCTTCCAGGCCGAGGTGTCGGACTGGGAGCACCGCGAATATTTCGAGATGTTTTGATTACGTCCGTCGAGTTGAGGACGACAACGCGCCTTGAGGGCGCCTAAAATGATGTATGCTTGGAATACTGAATTGATTGTTCCGCAGACGGGAACGTCAGGAGTTTTCCAATGAAAAAGATTTTGCCTATTGCCCTCGCCGCGGCCCTTTCCGTGTGCCTACCGGCAAGCGTCCTTGCCCAGGCCCCCGCCGGCAGCAACGACACGTCCGCCGCACCTCCGCCACCGCCCCCACCTCCTCCGGCCCCACCTCCTCCAGCAGCATCGCCAGAGCCCGCCGCTTCGCCCGCTCCCGCGGCGCCCGCGGCTGCTGCAGCGCCGGAGCCGGCGCCTGCCGCATCCCCTGCGGCGGCAGATGCCGGAGACAAGAAATCGGCCGACACGGGTGACAAGAAGACTGCGAGCACCAAGAAGAAGACGACCGGAAAGAAGATGACCCGGCAACAGGAGATCGACCACTCGATCAACAGCGGCACGGTGCCCTCGCGCTATCGTAGCCAGGTGCCGAGGGAATATCAGCAATACATTCCGTTCGAGAAATAGCAGGCTTATCTAACGCCGCGAGCCGCTCTATCTCCTCATCCTGAGGAGCCGCGCAAGCGGCGTCTCGAAGGATGAGGTCCGCATCGAGGCCTCATGGTTCGAGGCGGCGCTATCGCGCCTCCTCACCATGAGGGTTGGCAGGCGAGACTCGCCTTACCGAATGCCTCAAATCCCGAGATAGCGGTGCTGCAGGTCCGGCTCCGCCATCAATTGCTCCGACGTGCCGCTCCACACGGTGCGGCCGCGCTCGATGATGGTGTGGCGGTCGCAGATGCGGCTCAAATGCTCGACATTCTTGTCGATCACCAGGATCGATTGCCCGCGCGCTTTCAGCATCGACAGGCAATTCCAGATTTCCTCGCGGATCAGCGGCGCCAGCCCTTCGGTGGCTTCATCGAGGATCAGCAGCCTGGGATTGGTCATCAGCGCGCGGCCGATCGCAAGCATCTGCTGCTCGCCGCCGGAAAGCTGATTGCCCATGTTGGAGCCGCGCTCGGCGAGCCGCGGAAACAGCGCGTGGATTTTGTCCAGCGTCCAGGGATCTGAGGCGTTGAGACGATTGGCGGAGGCCGCGACGAGATTCTCGCGCACCGTAAGGTTCGGGAAAATCTGCCGTCCCTCCGGCACGAGGCCGATGCCAAGCTTGGCGATGCGATAGGACGGCAACTCCCGCACCTCCGCGCCGCCGAAGCGGATCGTGCCGGCGCGGGCGCGCGTCAATCCCATGATCGAACGGATGGTCGTGGTCTTGCCCATGCCGTTGCGGCCCATCAGCGAGACCATCTCGCCGGCCTTGATGGAAAGCGAGAGCCCGAACAGCACCTGGCTCAGGCCGTAACAGGTTTCGATGCCATCGATTTCGAGCAGTGCCGGCTCACCCATGATGCACCACCACATGCTGGTCGCCGAGATAGGCGCGCTTGACCTCTTCATTCTGGCGAATGTCTGACGGCGCACCTGAGGCGATGACGCGGCCATAGACCAGCACCGAGATGCGATCGGCGAGCGCGAACACCGCTTCCATGTCGTGCTCGACCAGCACGATGGTCACTTCCTTGCGCAACTCCTGCAGCAATCTCACCATGCGCGCGGACTCGGTGACGCCGAGACCCGCCATCGGCTCGTCGAGCAGCAGCAATTGCGGCTTGGTCGCCAGTGCAACCGCGAGTTCCAGCTCGCGCTGCTCGCCATGGCTCAGCTTCGAGACCAGCACATTGGCGCGGTCGGCAAGCCCGACGCGCTGCAATGCCGCCAGCGCCGCGTCGCGCAGGCCCCTCTCCTTCCGCGCATCGGCAAAGAAGCGGAAGGAGTGGCCGTCATGCGCCTGTGCTGCCAGCGCGACATTGTCGGCGGCGGTGAAATCAAGCAGCAGCGAGGTGATCTGGAACGAGCGCGCCAGCCCCAGCGCGCTGCGGCGATAGGCTGCGAGATGCGTGATGTCGCGCCCCGCCAGCGACACGCTCCCGGAATCCGGCGCGAGATGGCCTGTGAGCTGGCTGATCAGCGTGGTCTTGCCGGCGCCGTTCGGGCCGATGATGGCGTGCAGCTCGCCCTCCGCTACATCGAGCGAGACGTTGTCGGTCGCCAGGATACCGCCGAAGCGGCGCACGAGCTTTTCGACGCGGAGCAACGGATCAGCCACGCGAGAACCTCCCGAGCATGCCCATGATGCCGCCACGCCCGAACAGCACGACCAGCAGGAGCAGCGGCCCCATGATCAGCCCCGAATATTCCGTGAACTGCGAAAGCAGCTCTTCCAGCAGGAGATAAACCACCGCGCCGATCACGGGACCGAACAGCGAACCCATGCCGCCCAGGATCACCATCACCATGAGATCGCCGGAACGGGTCCAGTACATGATGGACGGGCTGATGAAGTCCGTATTGTTCGCAAGCAGCGCGCCGGCCAGTCCGCACATCATGCCGGCGATGATGAAGCACACGAGCTTGTAGCGCTTCGCCGGAAAGCCGATCGCCTGCATGCGCTGCTCGTTGGAGCGCAATCCCTGCACCACGAGACCGAAGCGCGAATTGACGATGCGCCAGATCAGGAACAGCACGGCGAGCAGACAGGCGAGGCAGAGATAATAGAACTGCACGCGGTTGGAGAGATTGATCAGCCCGGCGAAATCGCTGCGCTTGTAGATGGTCAGCCCGTCGTCGCCGCCATAGCGCGCCAGGCCCGAGGCGACGTAATAGGCCATCTGCGCAAAGGCGAGCGTGATCATGATGAAATAGACGCCGCGGGTGCGTAAGGAGAGCGCGCCGATGACCAGTGCAAACAACGCGGATGCCGCGAGGGCCACCGGAAACTGCAGGAAGCCCGAGCCAAAGCCCTCCTGCGCCAGGATACCGACGGCGTAGCCGCCGATGCCAAGATAAGCGGCATGGCCAAAGCTCATCATGCCGCCATAGCCCATGATGAGGTTGAGGCTCGCGGCGGCGAGCGCCAGGATCACGATGCGGGTGAACAGCGTCAGGATAAAGATATTGCCCGAAAGCTGCGAATAGAGTGGCAGCAAAAGAAGGCCGGCGACCAAAAGCACCGAGACCGCATTGCGGACGTTGAACAGCATCTTCATCGCTTGCTGGCCGGAAACAGCCCCTCCGGCCGCACGACCAGCACGATTGCCATCAACAGATAGATCAGCATCGAGGACAGCGCGGGCGCCGCAGTCGAGGCGGCGGCGCCGCTCAGGACCTGCCGCAGCAGGTTGGGCAGGAAGGCGCGGCCGAGCGTATCGATCAGGCCGACAAAGATCGCGGCAAGGAAGGCGCCGCGGATCGAGCCGATACCGCCGATGACGATGACGACAAAGGCGAGGATCAGGATGTTCTCGCCCATGCCGATCTGCACGGTCAGGATCGGCGCCTGCATCAACCCGGCAAGGCCGGCGAGCGCGGCGCCGAGGCCGAACACCAGCGTGTAGAGCAGCTTGATGTTGATGCCGAGCGCGCCGATCATTTCCCGGTTCGACGCACCGGCGCGGATCAGCATGCCGACGCGGGTGCGCATCACGCCGACATAAAGCAGCAGCGCTACGGCAAGCGCGACCACGATGATCGCGAGCCGGTAGGCCGGATAATGGATGCCGGGAATAATCTGCACCGGCACGGTGAGCCAGGGCGGCAGCGGCAACGCGAGCCCCGCCGGCCCCCATATCCATCGCACTGCTTCGTTGAAGAACAGGATCAAGCCAAAGGTCGCGAGCACGTGGTCGAGGTGGTCGCGGCCATAGAGATGCCGGAGCACCACGAATTCCAGCGCGATGCCGAGCAACAGTGAAGCGGCGAGCGCAAGTACGATCCCCAGCACGAAACTGCCGGTCCAGGCGACGAAGGTCGCGGCGAAATAGGCGCCCATCATATAGAGCGAGCCGTGCGCGAGATTGACGAGGTCCATGATGCCGAACACCAGCGTCAGCCCCGCCGCCAGCAGGAACAACAGCAGCCCGAACTGCAATCCGTTCAAGATCTGTTCGATAACGAGCAGCATCGATCCCCGCGCCAGCAAGCAAAAGCGGCAGCGTTATTAGCGCTGCCGCTTCCAGTAAGCAAAATCCGTGCTCACTTCATCGGGCATTTGTCGTGGAAGCGGTCCTGATCGTCCTTGACGATGGTGGCGACCGTCTTGAGCGAGAGCTCGCCGTCGGCGCCCTTGACCACGTCCTGCAGGTAGAAGTTCTGGATCGGGATGTGGTTGTTGCCGTATTTGAGCGAGCCGCGCAGCGACTTGAAATCGGCCTTCTCCATCGCGGCCTTCATGACATCCTTCTTCGAGGTGTCGCCGCCGGCCGCGACCACCGCGCTGTTGATCAACTGGGCGGCGTCATAGGCCTGCGCGCCGTAATAGGTCGGACGCAGCCCCGTGTATTTCTTGCGATAGTCCTCGACGAACTTCTTGTTCTGGTCGTTGGGCAGGTCATTGACCCATTCCTGTGCGCCGGGCACGCCGATCGCATTGTCCTTCTGCAGCGGCAGCGACAATTCGTCGACGGTGAAGGCGGTATAGAGCGGCATCTTCTCCTTGATGCCGGCCTGCGCATATTGATTGAGGAACTGCACGCCGGCCGCGCCCGGATAGAACACGAAGATCGATTCCGCGCCGGAATTGCGCGCCTTGGTCAACTCGGCCGAGAAGTCGAGCTGGGTCGGCCACACCGTATATTCCTCGCCCACGACCTGGCCCTTGAACGTGCTCTTCACGCCCGCCAGCATGTCCTTGCCGGCGGCATAGTTCGGGCCGATCAGGAACACCGACTTCACGCCCTTCTGGTTCATGTAGAGGCCCATCGCCGCGGGCGTCTGGTCGTTCTGCCAGGAGGTCGAGAACACATAAGGCGAGCACAGTTCGCCGGCGAGTTGCGAGGGGCCGGCATTGGCGGAGATCAGGAAAGTCTGCGAGTCGACGGCGGTCTTCAGCGACGCGAGCAGCACGTTGGACCAGATATAGCCGGCGATGAAATCGACCTTGTCGGACTGCACCAGCTTCTCGGTCTTCTGCTTGCCGACATCCGGCTTCTGGCCGTCGTCCTCATAGATCACCTCGACCGGCTTGCCGCCCATCTTGCGGCCGAGATGGTCGAGCGCGAGCTCGAAGGAATTGCGCATGTCGTTGCCGATCACAGCGGTCGGGCCGCTGAAGGTCGAGACAAAGCCGATCTTGATGGTGTCGCCTGCGAAAGCAGAGCCTGAACAGGCAAGGCTCGAGGCCGAAAGCGCCATTGCGCCCGCGAGCCAATATGCGGTCTTCATGTATTCCCCCTCCTCGTTACCTCAGATACGGCCTGCCGAACGATCGCCAGTTGTGAGCTGTTTTGTGCGCGAAATCGCCGACCGCCAGCAAGCGCCAAGCCGGTTTGAGCCATAGAACCTTCGGCTCAAAGCCGGCCGGATGCCCTGCTGAGCTGCACCATAATTCGCAAACTTCGGGGAAGGCAAGAAATATAGTGCCGGTTCTGGGACTACGTTTGTCGCAGCCGAACCGTCGTTCAGGTCCGGTATTCGAGGCCGTCGAGCACGTAAGCGGCGTGGCGGAAATCGCGGATATTCGCGACCTTGCCAGCCTGCCAGTCGACCAGCATGAAATATTTCGGCCCCGCATCCGGCTCGTTCGGATCGAACACCAGGATCGCCGGGCGGCCTTCCACCAGGCCCGGCACCAGATGCCAATCCGCCACCTTGTCGTAATTGCCGAAATAGCGGGAGACTTCCGCCTTGCCGTTCAGCCGCGTCTTGTTGACGAGCTCGAGCCTGACGTCGTCGGCGATCATGGCGCGGATCGTGTCGAAGTCGCGGTCGTTGAACGAGGCGACATAGGCGGACAGACGCGTACGATCGGCGTCTGATAGCAGCGGATGCGGCGTGTCATCGGCTTCCTCGGCGAGTTCGCGCAGCCGCGTGCGTCCGCGGTTGAGCGCCGCCTTCACCGCCGGCAGGCTGTAGGCCATGACATCGCAGACCTCCTGCAGCGAGCAGCCGAGCACGTCGGCCAGGATCACGCTGGCGCGCTGGGCCACGGGCAGGCGCATGAAGGTGCGAAGCGAGGTCGCGGCGATCTGGCGGTTCAGAATCTCGTCAGCCGGGTCGGCCATCATCTCCACCTCCTCCGCCGATCGGAGCGCTTCCTGCCGGCTGCGGCGGCGCAGGAAATCCAGCGCGGTGTTGTGGGTGATCCGGAACAGCCAGCCTTCCGGATTCTGGATCGCGCCGGCGGCGAGACGCGCCTCGACCGCCTTGATCAAGGCGTCCTGCAGCACGTCCTCGCCGTCGATCACCGAGCCCACCATGCGCGCGGCGTAGCGATGCAGCCTTGGCCGCATCGCTACCAGCAAGGGTGCGAGATCGTCGGTCTCCGCGAGATCGGGGAGCGGCGTCATGTCACCTCACAGCCCTCATGCAGCCTGTTCCTTCCGGGCAACCGGCGTTTCCCCATCCTGCTCGAGCATACGGTAATTGCCGACGATGGTTGCCTCGCGCACGAGCGGCGACTCGGCACAGCGCTCGCGGATGCCGCTTTGGAATGCCTGGAACGCCGCAAGTTTCGGAATGGGGCTGCTCCCGTCTTCGGAATCCGCCTCGACCATATGGATGAAGGTATCATCGTCAAGCCGTAGCGAAAGATAGCGGACGCCATCGGGCTTGGCAGCCTTTAGTTCGGAAAACACCGCCGCGATCAGCTCCGCATTGCGGTCGGCGGCCTCGGGCTTGGCTCTGTAGCGGATCAGGGTGCGCCTCATCGTCGTCTCCATGGGTTGGATTTGGGGTCTCGGCGCCAAGACGTTTCGGCCGAGCAAAAGGATTCGCCGGAAATTAAAAATATTCGGGTCGAATCCTTCCCTCCCTCCGCCTCGTCTTGCCGGGCAGGAGCGCGGTCACGCGCTATTTCCAGGCGGAGACAAGGATCATGCAAGAAAACAAGGATACCACAGCAAAGAACTGGGCGCTGGGCCTCACCTCGCTCGCCTCGTTCATGATGGCGCTGGACGCCATGGTCATCACCACGGCCTTTGCCACCATCCGCTCCGAGTTCGGCGCCTCCGTCGAAACGCTGCAATGGACCGTGAATGCCTACAACCTCACCTTTGCGGTGCTGCTGCTGACGGGAGCCGCACTCGGCGACCGGTTCGGGCGTCGGCGCATGTTTGCCGCCGGGATCGCGCTGTTTGTCGTCGCATCCGCCGCCTGCGCGCTGGCGCCCAGTGTGGGATGGCTGATCATCAGCCGCGGCGCGCAAGGTGCCGGCGCCGCGCTCGTGATGCCGCTCGCCATGGCAATTCTGAGCGGCGCCTTTGGGAGGGAAGAGCGCGCCCGTGCGCTCGGCATCTTTTCCGGCGTCACCGGATGCGCGCTGATCATCGGCCCCGCCGTTGGCGGCTTTCTCACCGCGACACTCGGCTGGCGCTTCATCTTCTGGATCAACCTGCCGATCGGGCTCATCCTGATCGCGCTCGTCACGGCGCGTTTGCGTGAAAGTTTTGGACCGCCCGCCAGGCTCGACATCATCGGCCTTGCGCTGGTTGCGGCTTCCGCATTGACCTTGGTCTGGGGCCAGATCCGCGGCAACCAGTTGGGCTGGGCAAGCGGCGAGGTGATCGGCGCACTGGCACTCGGCGTTCTCTTCGCGCTCGCCTTTGTCACCTTCGAGCGGCGCAGCGACGCACCGATGATCCCGATGCGCCTGTTCGCGTCACGCCCGTTCGCGGCCGGCGTCACCTCGAGCTTCCTGTTTTATGCCGCGATGTACGGCACCTTGTTCCTGCTGCCGCAGTTCCTGCAGGCCGCGTTCGGTGCAGGCCCGCTCGGCGCGGGGCTGCGACTCCTGCCCTGGACCTCGACATTGTTCCTGACCGCGCCCGTCGCAGGCGCTGCGGTCCAGAAGTTCGGTGAGCGGATGCTGGTCGTGACCGGGCTGTTGATGCAGGCCGCCGGGCTTGGCTGGATCGCATTGGAAGTAATGGCGGGAACGACCTATGCCGCGATGGTCGCGCCGGCGATCCTGGCCGGCGTCGGTGTCTCAATGGCGATGCCGGCCGCGCAGAATGCCGTTCTCAGCTCCGTCGCCGTCACGGAGATGGGCAAGGCGTCGGGTGTGTTCAACATGGGCCGGTTTCTCGGCGGCATGTTCGGGGTCGCGCTGCTGGTTGCCGTGTTCTCCGCCCACGGCGCGGCGGATACGCCGGCGCATTTCGCAAACGGCTTTGCCGCGACGATGATCGTCGCCGCCATGCTGTCGCTTTTCGCCGCACTTGCCGGCGCCTTTCTGCCGGCCCGACGACCTGTCACGCAGCTCAAGCCGCAGCAAGCCTGATCCACGATAGATATTCGTTATGGGGCGATAGGCGGCAACCGCCTATCGCCCTTCCGCGTTAATGACTACATTCGGTATCTGGTTTTGATCAGCGAGGGTAATGCCATGACCACGACGCCGGCCAAACCTCATCGCGTGGTGATCGTCGGCGCCGGCTTTGGCGGCCTTGAAGCAACCTTTGGCCTCGCCGGCGCTGATGTCGAGATCACGCTGATCGATCGCCGCAACCATCATCTGTTCCAGCCGCTGCTCTACCAGGTCGCGACCGCCTCGCTCGCGACATCCGAGATCGCCTGGCCCATCCGCTATCTCCTGCGCGATCGTCACGACGTCACGACGCTGTTCGCCAATGTCTGCGGCGTCGACGCCGCGGGAAAGCGCGTGCTGCTCGATGATGGCGATAGCATCCCCTATGACACGCTGATCCTCGCCACCGGGGCGCGCCACGCCTACTTCGGCCATGACGAATGGGAGCCGTTCGCACCGGGACTGAAGACACTGGAAGATGCCACCACGCTGCGGCGGCGCATTCTCGTCGCCTTCGAGCGCGCGGAGCGGGAGACCGATCCCGACAAGCGCGATGCGCTTTTGACTTTTGTCATCATCGGCGCAGGTCCCACCGGCGTCGAGATGGCCGGCACCATTGCCGATCTCGCCAAGGATACGCTGCCGCGCGACTTCCGCCACATCGATACGCGCAAGGCGCGCGTGGTGCTGATCGAGGCCGGCCCGCGCGTGCTCGCCGGCTTCCCCGACGATCTCTCGGCCTATGCCCAGAAGTCGCTGGAGCAACTCGGTGTCGATGTGATGCTGGGCGAACCCGTCACCGAATGCTCGGCCGATGGCGTGGTCTATGGCGGCAAGAAGCTTGCGGCGCGCACCATTGTCTGGGCCGCCGGCGTGCGCGCCTCACGCGCGGCCGAATGGCTGGATGCGCCGGCCGACCGCGCCTATCGCCTGAAGGTCGAGCCAGATCTGACCGTGCCCGGCCATCCCGATATTTTCGCGGTCGGCGACACCGTCACCATCGCAGGCCCCGACGGCAATCCAGTGCCCGGCATCGCGCCCGCGGCCAAGCAGGAGGGGCGCTACGCCGCGGCGCTGATCAAGGCGCGGCTCAAGGGCGGCACGCTGCCGCCGTTCCACTACAAGCATGCCGGCAGCCTCGCGCAGATCGGCAAGCGGCTCGCGGTAATCGATTTCGGCAAGATCAAGCTGCGTGGCGCGATCGCCTGGTGGATCTGGGGCATCGCCCACATCTACTTCCTGATCGGCTTGCGCAACCGCATCAGTGTCGCGCTGAATTGGCTCTGGATCCACGCCCGCGACCAGCGCGCCGCGCGGCTGATCACCCAAGGCAGCAGCAAGGTTGCGAGCTGAGATTGCCTTAGATTTAAGCAGACGATGGTGAAAAGCCCGGCGCGCGATCGCGCGTGGACAATTCAAACATTTGATGAGTAAAGGCTATTTCGAGCTGTTCGGCACCGCCGCCTTTGTACACAATGGCACACTGCTTGCTACGATTGAGCAGGATTTAGGCTGCCAGGCGATGGCGCGGACCGCGCCTAAAATCGCGTCGAGACAGGAGTTTTTAGCGTGACTGAAACCGTTGCCGCGATCGTCGCCGCGCATCGCGCAGGAACGCTTGATCCCGTCGAGACCGTCGCGCGCACCTTTCAGCGCATCCGCGACTACAACGATCCCGCTGTCTTCATCAGCCTGCGCGATGAGAAGAACGCGCTCTCGGAAGCCGAAAGCCTGAAGGCGAAGAATGCGGCCGAGCTGCCGCTCTATGGCGTGCCGGTCGCGGTGAAGGACAATATCGATGCGCTCGGCTTTCAAACCACCGCCGCCTGCCCGGCCTTCGCTTACACGCCGGCGCATGATTCCACCGCAGTCGCACGACTGCGCGCGGCCGGCGCCATCATCATCGGCAAGACCAATCTCGACCAGTTCGCCACCGGCCTTGTCGGCGTGCGCTCGCCTTACGGCATTCCCAACAATCCGATGCGCGGCGATCTCATTCCCGGTGGATCGAGCTCGGGCTCGGCGGTCGCAGTATCCGCGGGTCTCGTGCCGCTTGCGCTTGGCACGGACACTGCCGGAAGCGGCCGCGTGCCGGCAATGCTCAACAACATCGTTGGCCTCAAGCCGAGCCTCGGCATGATTTCGACCGCGGGTGTCGCGCCCGCCTGCCGCACGCTCGATTGCGTCTCGGTGTTTTCGCTGACCGTCGATGACGCCGTTACGGCGCTCGCGGCAATGGCCGGACCCGACCTCGCCGATCCCTTTTCTCGTGATCGCCCTCTAGAGGCGATCACGCCGTTTCCGCAAAAGCTGCGGCTCGGCACGCCGCGCCAGGGGCAATTGATCTTCTTTGGCGACAAGGCGGCGGAAGCCGCTTACAACGAGGCCATGAAGCGCTGGGTCGCGCTCGGCGCCGAGATCGTCGAGTTCGACATGGAGCCGTTCTACGAGACGGCGCGGCTGCTCTATGAAGGCCCGTGGGTCGCCGAGCGCTACCTCGTGATCCGCAACCTGCTCGCCTCATCGCCAGACGCCATCCATCCGGTGACGCGCGAGATCACCGCGGCGGGAGCGCGGCTGACGGCGGCCGAAACCTTCTCGGCGCTGTATCGCCTGCAAGGCTTGCGCAAGATCGCCGAGCGCAGCTTCTCCAACATGGATGCGATGGTGTTGCCGACCGCACCCACGGCCTATTCGACCAAGCAGGTGCTGGCCAATCCGATCGAGCTGAACAGCCGGCTCGGCACCTACACCAATTTCGTCAACCTGCTCGATCTCTGCGGCCTGGCGCTGCCGGCCTCGATGCGATCAGACGATATTCCCTTCGGCATCACGCTGCTGGCGCCGGCCGGGCGCGACGCCATGCTCGCGAGCATCGGCCGCGTCTTCCATGCCGACACCAAATTGAAAGTCGGCGCCAAGGGCCTGTCGCAGCCGCCGCTGGCACCGCTGCCCGCGAGCATCGAGGGCGAGCTTGCGATCGCCGTGGTTGGCGCGCATCTGTCGGGCATGGCATTGAACGGCGAATTGCGCACGCTCGGCGGACGCCTGCTGGAAGCCGCCGTCACCGCGCCGGACTACAAGCTCTACGCGCTGCCGACCACGCCGCCGAAACCGGGCATGCTGCGGGTTGAGCCCGGCAAGGGATCCGCGATTTCGCTGGAGATATGGTCGCTGCCACCGGCTGCCTTCGGCGAGTTCGTCGCCGCGATTCCCGCACCGTTGTCGATCGGCAGCATCCGCCTTGCCGATGGAAGGAGCGTGAAGGGATTCATCGTCGAGGCCGCGGGCGTCGAGGGCGCGCGGGATATCTCGTCGTTCGGCGGCTGGCGCGCGTATATGGCGGAGAAGGTCTAACTGCGTCGTCATTCCGGGGCGCGCGTTAGCGCGAGCCCGGAATCCATCACCACGAGCGGGGTTATGGATTCCGGGCCTGGCCCTTCGGACCATCCCGGAATGACGATATTGAGGGAGTGGCGCGCTAACGCCTACACCGACACCGAATACATCTCGTACTCGTCGCGCACCAACTCGATATGATCGCGCATCGCGACCTCAGCGCCCGCCTTGTCGCCGCGCATGATCGCGACGACGACGCGGTCGTGCTCGGCGTGCGACTTGGCGAGACGGCCGAGATTGCGGAACTGGGCGCGGCGGAACGGCTGCACCCGCACGCGCGTGGCCAAGGTCATCTCGGCGATATAGGCGTTCTGCGAGCCGGCATAGATGCTGTTGTGGAAACGCTCATTGACCTCGTGAAAGCGGTCGGGATTGCCGGCATGGCTGAGCACGCGAAGCTCCTCGTGCACGGCCTCGAGCTGATGGCGATCGATCGGCGTCATGCGCTCCGCGGCGAGCCCGGCGCAGATCGCCTCCAGTTCCGCCATCGCCTCGAACATGCCGGTCAGCCGCTCGATGGTCGGCCGCGCCACCACCGCGCCGCGATGCGGCCGTGCGTCGACGAGACCCGAAGCCACCAGCTGGCGCAGCGCCTCGCGCACCGGTGTGCGCGACACCGAAAAGCGGCGCGCGATGTCGGTCTCGTCCAGCGGCGCGCCCGGCGGCAATGCCCCGCGCACGATCTCGTCCGCCAATTGCAGCCGCAACTCCTCGGCGCGGGTGATCTTCACCACCGACGGCGCGGCGCGGTCGATACGACGAACCGTCGCCTCGGCCGGGCGCGGCGCGCCATTGGATGGAAGATCGTCGAGGCTCATGCAGTGCTCACCTTTGGCTCGTCGATGATGCTGACATGGGCGGCGACGATTCGCCATCCTTCCGGAAAGCGCACCCATGTCTGCATCTGCCGCCCCACCCTGCCAGGCGCGCTGTCGCGATAGAACAGGGTCGAGGCGACCGCGGAGTCGCGGCCATAAGTGGTGATCACGGTGCGCGCAGTCTTGCGCATCAGCCCAACCGGCGAGCGCGCCGAGCGGAAGGACGCGATCTCGCTATAGCCGTAGAGGTTCTCGCCGATGCCATAACGCAGCGTGCGCGAATCCTTGCGGAACAATTCGTCGAGCACGGCGACATCGTTCGACACCAGCGCCTTCTCATAGCGTTCGAATTGGGCGGTGACTTCCGCGAGCACGTCGGGCAGGTCGATGTCCATCTCAAAATCCACTTAAAAGTTTCTTGGGCAACGGCGCCGCAACCGCGCCCATCCGTTCCAGCGCATAGGCGACGCGAAGCGCGATATCCTCTCGCCAGGGCGGCGCGATCAGCTGCACGCCGATCGGCATCGGATCAAGCGGCACCGGCACGGCGACGACCGGCAGGCCGATGAAAGAGATCGGCTGGGTGTGGATGCCGATATTGGCGCGCACCGGAAGCTCGACGCCGTCGAGCGTGAAATTCACCTGTCCGAGCTTGGGCGCGACGCAGGGCGTCGCCGGCGCGATCAACAAGTCAACCGACTTGAAGATGTCCATCAGCTGCGCGCGATACCAGCGGCGGAATTTTTGCGCGCGGTCGACCAGAGGCGCCGGCACCATCGCGCCCGCGATCAGCCGATCACGCACGGCGGGATCGAAATCATTCGGCCGCTTGCGCAGGCGATCGAGATGCAGCGAGGCGCCTTCGGTCGTGGTGATGACATAAGCCGCGGCGCGGGCGCGCGCGGCTTCGGGGACTTCCACCACCTTGGTGACGCCGAGCGCCTTGGCGACATGCGCGACCGCTTCGACCGCTTCAGGGAACAGGTTCTTCTGAAACCAGCCACCTGCCAGCGCGATCCGCAGGCCCCCGATGTTCTGGGCGAGCAGTCCGGCCGCAGGCTCGGCCGCACGCGTAGTGCAGGCGGCGTCATCGGCATCGGGACCTTGCATCGCATCATAGGCCAGCGCGAGGTCGCGGACGTTGCGCGCGAACGGGCCGAGATGATCGAGGCTCGCGACAAACGGGAACGAGCGCGCCCGCGATAGCCGGCCATAGGTCGGCTTCAGCCCAAAGATGCCGCAGAACGAGGACGGCACGCGAATAGATCCGTTCGTGTCCGAGCCCAGCGCAATCGGCACCAACGCGCCGCCGACGGCGCCGCCCGAGCCGCCGGAAGAGCCGCCGGTCATCCGCGAGGGATCATGCGGATTGCACGAGGGGCCGTCATGCACGTTCTCGCCGGTGAAGTCGTAGGCGTATTCGCCCATGTTGAGAGCGCCGACCAGAACAGCGCCGGCCGCTTCCATCCGTTCGATCAGCGTCGCATCGCGCGTGGCCTTTGGCAGGTCGCGGTTGATCTTCGAGCCGGCGCGGGTGGAAAGCCCCTTGACGTCGAACAGGTTCTTCACCGCAAACGGCACGCCCGCGAGCGGGCCGACATTTTTCCCCGCGGCAATGGCAGCATCGACCTCACGCGCCCTGGCGCGGGCGCGCACGGCGGTGACGTCGGTGAAGGAATTGAGGATTCCGTCATAACGCTCGATGCGCGCGAGCGCAGCTTCCGTCGCCTCCAGCGCGGAGAGCTTGTGGGAGGTTACGGCCTTGGCGATTTCGGACGCCGATGGTGTCGCGGAGGCGGCGGTCATGACGGTATTCTTGCGGGATCAGGCGGCGAAGACACTGGCCGGCTCGGTTTCGTCGGGTAGCGGGAATTCGTCGACCAGCCGTGCCATCCGCAGCGACACTTCCAGATTGGCGCGCACCGCGCCCCTCCATGCGTCTTCCATCGGCAGGCCCAGGGCCTTGCCGACAGAGGCGATGTAATCGTCGATCAGATCCGCGGACATATCTCTCTCATCAGGGTTTTTAGTGCACCGGCAACGGCGGATGCGGGATCGCCGTCAACAGCTCCTTTGTATACGCGTCCTGCGGATTGCCCAAGACCTGTTCGGCGGTACCCTGCTCAACGATCCGTCCCGTGCGCATCACAATGACACGATCGCACAGCAGGCGCACTACGTTCAGATCATGGGAGACGAACAGATAGCTCATGCCCATGGAGGCCTTGAGGTCCTGCAGCAGGTTCAGCACGACCGCTTGCACCGAAACATCGAGCGCCGCGGTCGGCTCGTCCAGGATCACCAGCTTCGGATGTAGCGCGATCGCCCGCGCAATGCCGACGCGGGCCTTCTGGCCGCCAGATAGTTGATGTGGAAAACGGTCGAGCAGGTTGAGCGGCAGCCCGACCAGCGTGGCCAACTCCTCGCAGCGGGCACGCAGCGCGTCACGTCCCCTGATATCGCCGAGCTGCATGATCGGATCGGCAATGGCGCGCACCGCGGTGAAACGCGGGTTGAGGCTGTCGGTCGGATCCTGGAACACCATCTGGATGCGGCTGCGCAACGGCAGCCGCGCAAAGGCGTTCGGCATGACGTTGCCGATTTCCTCGCCATCGAAGGCGATGCGGCCCGAGGTCTGGTCGAGCAGGCGCATCACCATCATCGAGGTGGTCGACTTGCCGCAACCGGATTCGCCGACCAGGCCGACGCTCTCGCCGTGACCGACCGTGAAGCTGATGCCGTCGACGGCGCGGAACATGTCCTGCTCCACCGGCGGCTTGCGCCCGAACAACCTGCCAAGCGAAGCGGTAGCGCCCTGGCGGGGGTATTCCTTGACGAGCTTATCGATCAGAAGGAGCGGCTTCTTGTCGGCGGCGGCGGCCGCGGCCGGCGCAGGCGTGGCCGGCAGCTTGGCCGCTTCGTCCTCCGGCAGTAAATCGCGCAGCGACACACCGAGCCGCGGCGTCGCCCGCATCAGTTTCTTCGTGTAGGCATGCTCAGGCTTGGCGAAGATATCCGCCGACTTCGCGGTCTCGACCACCCGCCCCTTTTCCATCACCACCACGCGGTCGCAATAGGCGGCCGCCAGCCCAAGGTCATGCGTGATCAGAATGGTCGACATGCCGCGCTGCCGCGTCAGCTCGACGATCAGGTCCATCACCGCCTTCTGCGTGGTGACGTCGAGGCCGGTGGTCGGCTCGTCCGCGATCAAAAGCTGCGGATTGCAGGCGAGCGCGAGCGCGATCACGACGCGCTGGCACATGCCGCCGGACATCTCGAAGGGATAGGCATGATAGCGCTCGCGCGGGCGCGCGATCTTGACCTGCTCGAGCGCCTCGATCGCTTTCTCGCCCCGATCCATCACCTCCGTCTGCTGCACATGCTGGCGCAGCACGTCCTCGATCTGGTCACCCACTTTACGGATCGGATTGAGCGCCGCGCGCGGGTTCTGAAAGATCATCGAGATTTCGCGGCCTCGCAGGTCGCGCATCTGGTCTTCGCTGGCGGCCTTCACATCGATGCCGGAGAACATCACCGAGCCTTCGGCGATTTTTCCCGCACGATCGAGTATGCGCATTACGGCATAGGACGTCACCGACTTGCCCGAACCGGACTCGCCGACAATGCCGAGCGTCTCGCCCTTGGCGACGCTGATATTGACATGCTGCACGGCTTTGACGATGCCGCGCCTCGTCGAGAACTCGACGGTGAGGTCGTTGACGTCGAGCAGCGGCTGCGCGGTCATGCTCACGTCCTCCGCTGCGGATCGACGATGTCGCGCAGGCCGTCGCCGAGCAGGTTGAAGCAGAACACGGCGATCATCAGCGCGAGACCCGGAAACAACGCGATCCACCATTCGCCGGACACCATGAAGCCCGCGCCTTCCGCGACCATGATGCCCCATTCCGCGGTCGGCGGCCGAACGCCGAGACCAATGAAGGAAAGGCCGGCGGCATTGAGGATGGCGTAGCCCATGGTCAGCGACATCTGCACGATCATGATCGGCATGATGTTGGGGAGGATATGGACCAGGAGAATCCGGAACTCGCCGTTGCCCGACAGCCGCGCCGCCTGCACGAAGCCGGCGTTACGGCGGACGTTCGCCTCCGCACGGGCGACGCGGACATAGAGCGGAAAATTCACGACCGCGGTGGCGAGGATGATGTTCTGCACCGTATTGCCCAGCGCCGCGACGATGCCCATCGCCAGCACGAACAGCGGAAAGGCCATGATGGTGTCGGCGATGCGGCCGACGATGCGGTCGGTCCAGCCGCCGAAATAGCCGGCGGCGATACCGGCAAGCCCGCCCATCAGGAACACCAGCACCACGGAAGCGATCGCGATGAAAGTATCCAGCCTTGTCGCCACGATAACGCGGCTGAAGATGTCGCGGCCCAATTGATCGGTGCCGAACCAGTGCGCGGCCGACGGCGGCTTCAATGCGGATACGGTGTCGGAGGCGAGTGGATCGTAGGGCACCACATAGGGCCCGAACAGCGCAGCGAAGAGAATGACGACCAGCAGCGCAAAGGCGAAAGCGGTGACGCGATTTTCCCCGAGCACATAGCGGGTGTGCTCGATCATGGCGGCGAGCCCCGTCGAGGGGCGCGCGGATGCGGCGGGTTCTGCCGTGGGCGCGACGCTACTCATCCTTCCAGCCTCACTATCCTTCCAATCTGACTCTTGGATCAATGACGCCATAGAGAATGTCGATCATCAAGTTGAGCAGCACATACATCACCGCCATGGTCAGCACGAAACCCTGCACCGGCGCGAAGTCCGAGGAGATCAGCGCTTCCACCGCATAGGAGCCGATGCCGGGCCAGGCAAAGACCTTCTCCACCAGCACATTGGCGCCCAGCAGAAACGAGAACACCATCGACAGCGTGGTGATGACCGGCAGCATGGCGTTACGGAAGGCGTAGGTGACGATCACGGTCGACGGCTTCAGGCCGCTGGCGCGCGCCGTGCGCACGAAGTCGGAGGCGAGCACCGAGAGCATCGAGGCGCGGGTCATGCGCGCGATCGGCGCCATCGAAAAGATCGCCAGCGTCGCCGCCGGCAGGATGAGCTGGCTCAGCGCCGAGCGGAACGCCTCGAAGTCGCGCGCGATCAGCGTATCGATCAGATAGAAGCCCGTGACCGTCGGCGGCGTGCTGTAGAATACATCGAGCCGGCCGAGCGGCGCCGGCGACCAGCCGAGCAGGTAATAGAAGACGTAGACCAGCACCAGGCCGGTGAAGAACACCGGCAGCGAGACCCCGGCCGTGGTGGTGATGCGACAGAGATGGTCGATCCAGGACCCCGGCCTGGTCGCAGCGAGTACGCCGAGCGGCAGCGCGATCGCGACGGAAATGATCAGACCGAGCAGCGTCAGCTCGGCAGAGGCCGGCAGGCGATTGCGGATTTCGGTCGCGACCGGCTGGCCCGTCGTCAGCGAATTGCCGAGATCGCCATGGGCGAGATCGCTCGTGTAGTGGAAGAACTGCTCGATCAGCGGCTTGTCGAAACCGAGCTTCTTCCTGATCTGCTCGACCGCTTCCTTGGTCGCGGCGGGGCCGGCGAAATAGGCGGCGGGATCACCGGGCAGCGCGCGGGTCAACAGGAAGGTCACGATGACAACCCCGATCAGGCTCGGGATCGCAAACATCAACCGCTTCCCGATCATGGTCAGCATGGCGGCTCATCCCTTGACCAGCGAGCGATAATCCAGCCGGCGGTGGAACCAGTATTGATAGCCCGAGACGTTCTTCTGCATCGCGACGTTGACGAAGGGCTGATACAGCGGAATTCGGGGCACGTCGGTGAAGGCGAGATCGATGAAGCCTTTGACGTCGGTGTCGTAGGCCACCTTGTCGCCGCTGGCAGCTGCGGCGCGCGCGCCGTCGATGAGCTTGTCCATCTCCGGCGACTTGTAGCTCATGGTGTTGAAGATCGAATTCTGGCCGTGATAGGCCCAGAAGAAGAAGTATTCGGGATAATCGAGCCAGCCCGAGAACACGTTGGTGAAGAGCGGCATCTCCTTCTTGGTGAATTCGGTGCGCCAGTTGGCGCCCGGCACCTTGTTGATGGTGGTCTTGATGCCGATCTGGGCGAGGCTCTCCTGCACCAGCACGCAGAGCGGCTCGTTGACCTGCGCGAAGTTCAGGTCGAATGACAGCGTGGTGTCGAAGCCGTTCGGAGCAGCCTCCGCCATCAGCACCTTCGCCTTGTCCATGTCGGTATTGTATTTGTGCGGCTGTGGCCAGACGACCTCGGTTGGCTTGTCGGCGGGCGCGCCGAACAGGGGGTTGGCGAGCCCGAACATCACGGCGTCCATGATCTTCTGGTAAGGCAGCGCGTAGGCGACCGCCTGGCGCACCTTGGGATTATCGAACGGCGGCTTGGTGACGTTCATCCCGATATATTGAATGCCGTTGGAATACGGGATCGAGACGACGTTGAGCTTGCTCTCCGTCTTCATCTCCTGGAAATCCTTGTTCGGGAGCTCGTAGGAGATGTCGGCATCGCCGCGCTCCAGCAGCGCACGGCGGTTGCCGGCCTGCGGCACCATGCGCCAGATCACGCGGCGGACTTTCGGCACGGGACCGCCGACCCAATCGTCGTTGCGCTCCATGATCACTTCGGTGCCCGCGGTCCACTTCGTCACCTTGTAGGCGCCGGAGCCCGCAGTCTGCTGCTTGGCATATTCCATACCCCAGGGATCTTTCTCGCTGGCGTTCTTCTTCAACAGCTCCGAGTTGAACACGCTGGGCACGATGACCGCGAGGTCGGGGATGGTGAGCTTGTCCTTTTTCAAAAAGTCGATGCGCACGGTGTTGTCGTCGACAACGACGAACTGCTCCGTCTTGGTGAGCGAGCCCGCGGCCATCTGGAAGGTCGGGAAGCCGCCGACGGAGACGGCGCGGTCGAGCGACCACTTGACGTCCTTTGCCGTCACCGGCGCGCCGTCGTGGAATTTGGCGTTCTTCTTCAGCTTGAAGGTCACCGACATGTCGCTGAGGTTCATGTCCTCGGCGAGTTCGCCCTTGATCTTGTCGCGGTCGTAATAGGGCACGCCGCCGGGACCGGCCTTCATCTCGTGGCTGATCAGCCGGTCGTAGCAATTCCAGCAAACCTCATAGCCGGGCACGTTGGTGCCGACACCGTGGATGTCGAGATTATTCGGGCCGCCTTCGGAAACGATGAGCAGCGTCTCGGACCGCGCATCGGCCTTGGCCGGTGACCAGATCGCGGGTGCGGTGGGAGCGAGAGCCCCGGCCGCCAATCCAGAGACGGATTTCAGAAAGTCGCGGCGCTTCATCAAGGGCTCCAACGCAACGTGGAAGGTGCTGTTGGAGCAATATTCGCAAGGTTCGTGCCAAGCCTTACACAAGCCTTAACGGCGGCCTAACCTCATGATTGGCCTCCCGGAATCCGCGTGTTTCGCCACCTGTCGGACGCCGGTCGCATTGCATACAAAGCGACAGCATTGCCCATTATGGAGGCAGGCGGCGGCGATGCCTTTCGTTTCAATCCGGCCAGATCAGCCCCTGAAGCTGGACGAGGTCGCAGGCCTTCTCCTGCCAATCCTCGATGCAGATGTGCCGGATCGGATCGCTGGCATGGTGCAGCAGCATCAACGCCATCAGCCGGCGCTTCAGCGCAAAATTCACGTCCGCGTGTGAATAGCCAAAGCCCCCGAACAGGCTGCGCACCCGGCCCGGCCGGCCTGCGGCCATGAATGCGCTGGGGCCAAGCAGATCATATTCGCGCCAGCCCGTTTTGACGTCGCCAAAATCGAAAAGCCCTGCGACGCGCCATTGGCCGCGATTTTCAGCGAGCAGGAAATTTTCCGGAATGTATTCGCCGGTCAGGATCACGGGCGGCGGATCGAGCGGAACGGCCGCGTCACGCAGGAGGTCGTCCAGCCCGTCCAGGAATTTTGGCTTGAGGCCGAGCCGCTCGTGCCGCGTATGGCAGCCGGCGATCTGCCGGCGGAGAAACACATCCCAGCGCGGCTCGATCTCGAGCAATGCACCCGGTGGAACGCGCTGCACCTCGGCGATAACAGCGCCGATCTCTCGCAGCACACGCTCCTTCTGCTCTTCCGGCAGAGAAGGCCAGACGTCCGAGCCCACGATGCCGGAAAGGCGTGTGATGACGAGATAGGGCCAGCCGTCGCGTTCGCCTTCAGCCACGATTTCCGGGATCGGCAGGCTGAGCCGGCCGTGGAGTTGCATCAGCGCGCCGCGCTCCGAGACAAACTGGCTGCGCAGCATCGGCGGAAAAATCTTCAGGATCAGCCGGGAATCGAGCGCCACCACGAGATTAGTGCCGGTCGCGAAGATGTGCGGCGCGGCGCTGCCGAGACCGTGGCGGAGCGCGATGTCGCGCGCCACCGCCAGACATCGCGCGTTATCGGCGCGCCAGACGCGGAAGGCGTCGAAATTCGTCAGCGGCGGCAGGTTGGGCATCGCGACAACGCTACCGGCAAAAATCTTCATTGTTGACGTGCAGGCAGCGCGGCGCCTCCGCCATTTTCTGCCGGCCGCAGCCATCGGCCGCATCGATTTTCTTCAGCGCGCGCAGCGCGGCCATGGTTGGGCGGTACCAGAGGTAACGCTCGTCCGTCAGAAGCGACGCATGCCGCAATCCAGTCACCGTCGGCGCATCGAAGCTGCCGCTGCCCTCGCTTGGCATGCAGGCCAGGCGGATCAATTGCTCCTGGATGTGGGTCACCAGCTCGCGGCCTTCATAAGTGGGGCCCGCACTGTCGAGCACGATTGCTTCGCGGAGGCGCGAGGCGGCGGCGCGCGCTTGTTCCGCCTCCGGCGTGCCGGGAAACAGGGAAGCGACCAGCTCATAGGCCTCCGGCGTCTTCAGGCTCTTGGCGCGGGCGAGCACCAGCGCCGCCGATGACGCCGCGGCAGCCGGAGTCTCCTTCGGCTCCGCAGCACGCAGTTTTGCAACTGCGTCCCTTGCTTCCGCAGCCTCGGGACTATCGGGAAAGCGTTCGAGCAGGAGATCGAACAGCGCGGCGTTACTGGTCTCTTTCGCGGCCGCAAGAAGTTGCGCGGCGGGAGAAGGCGGCGGCGCCGGCGGCACGAAATAGAAGTCGAGCTCGAGCGAGGTGGATTCCCATGGAATCTGCAAGTCGCCGGTGGCGAACCGCACCTGCCGGCGCACGGTCTTGAAGATGTCCTCCAGCTTCTCGCCCGGCAAGGCGATGGCCTCAGCCAGCGCCCGCGCGTAGGGGCTGTGGCCATCATCACCGTCGAACGCCGTCTTGCCCGAGCCGGTGGCGGAGGCAATGAACACGCCGAGAACCGCACCCATCGGCACGAGGCCGGTGACACCGCGCGGTGCCACGCTTTCCGGGAACGGATTGTCCCGGCAGGCATCGAGGATGAGGATGTTGAGTCCGTTGCCGGCCGAGGCGAGGCGATCGGCTATCCGCTTGACGCTCAGCGACTGCGGCGCAATGTCCGAGCGACGCCTGATGTCGGCACTGACGGGCAGGAGATAATTCACCCCGTCACTTTCGAGCCCATGGCCGGCATAATAGAGCAGCGCGACCGTGTCCTTACCGCGCTCCCTGACCTTGCGCGCGAATTGCTCGACGTCGTCTGACATCTCCTTGAGACCGCGATCCTGTTTTTCCGTCACCTCAAAGCCAAGCTGCCCGAGCTTTTCGGCCATCAATTGCGCGTCCTGCCCGGGATTGGCGAGACGTCCGAGGTTTGCGTAATTGGCGTTGCCGATCACGAGTGCGAGCCGCGGCGCTGTAGGCGGCACGCTCTTGCGTTCGGCCGCGGCCAGCCATGGCGCGAGCACCAGCGCGACAACGAGCACGGCAAATTTCGGGAAGGCCTTCCACATCCGCGCACTATAGCGTGGCGGCGACGTGACAGCCACCAAGGCATGTGTCATCAAATTGACGGTCCATCGGCGCTATGATTGAATTTAAAATCGGCATCGGCTCATAATTGTGCGATGCGGCTGAACCGGCGCACCGTGACATCAAACACAACGCATCGCTTGCTTCGTAGTGCGGCCGTGGCTGCGGGCCTGCTCTGGCAGCCCGTCGCGACGCGCACGGAAGTGCTGAGCGGCCACGAATTCCAGAGCCTGCTCGCCAGCGGGCCGGAAGGCACCACCATCCTGTTCGAGGGCGGCGCCGATCGGCTGTTCTACTCGCCGACCCTCAAGAACAAACTGCGGCAGATGCCGGAGTTGGGTGCGGATTTCCTGAAGCAGAAGATCGCCCCGAACACGCTGGCCGAAGGCGTCTTCGTCAGCGCATCGACCGAAGGTGGCAAGTGGCACACCATCAGCGGCATCGCGGGAATTGCTGCGGACACCGACAGCGGGCATGGCATCCTGACCTTGCTGCAAACCTTTCCAGAGGACACCAGCATCAAGGCCTTCGAGAAGCGCGACCGGCTTTATTCGGTCGTCATCGTCGAGGACTCCGCCAACGGCGTTCTGTGCCGCCGGTCACGGTGGGTGAAGCTTTTTGCGTCCAAGGATGCGCCGAGGATGACGACTGTGCCGTGCGAGTTTGTGGTGGGCAACGCGGTGACACCCGCGGCGCAGTAAGGGAAGGAACGCAACGGCTGCTTGGGCCGGTGTACTTGGGGAATTGGGGAGGATCAAATGACATCACTTGCTCGCGCGGCGCTTCTTGCCGCGCTCGTGCTTGGTGCCGCGCGGCTCGCGGTCGGCGAAGCCGCGGCCGGTGCCGCGGTGGCGGCGGCCGCGCAAAGCGCCGATGCCGGCATCTCCGCCTGCAGCAACAACACCGGCAAGGCGCTCTACGGCTGCGTCGCCGATGCGCTGGACCGGCTGAGCGGCGAAATATCCGACGTCAAGGTACCGGCCGCGCAGACCGCTTTACGCACGGCTGCATCGAGATTGCGCGCTGCGGTCAACAAGACCCAGGCGCTCTCCGCGATCGCCCAATGCCGCGCGGCGATATCAAGCGCAATCAGCCTGGCGAGGACGATCGGCCGAGGCGGCAGTTCCGGCCTCGATGCGATCGCTGGAGTCCTCAGTCACGCGGCTGCACTGATCCAGTCGAAGGGCTAGTACATTGCGGTCTAGCGGTCCGGGCTCGCGCGCTCGAACTGGTGGAGCAGCTTGTTGCCGCGCTCGACCGCGGAGTCCATCGCGGCTTGCGCGGTCTTCTTGCCGGAGAACGCCTGCTCCAGCTCGTCGTCGATCGCATCGCGGATCAACGTGAACGAGCCGAGTCGGAGCCCGCGCGAATTTTCCGTCGGCGGCTTCAGCGTGATCTGCTCGATCGAGATCGAGGTGCCCGGATTGCGATCGTAAAAGCCCTGCGCGCGGGTCAGGTCGAAGGCGGCGCGGGTGATCGGAAGATAGCCTGTGTTCTGGTGCCAGGCGGCCTGCGCTTCCGGCTTCGACAGGAAGGAAAAGAATTTCGCCACGCCCTTGTATTCGTCCCTTGGCCGGTCGCGCAGCACCCACAGCGTCGCGCCGCCGATGATGGTGTTTTGCGGCGCGCCCGCAACATCGGGCCAGTACGGCATCATGCCGTAGCCGACGTCGAACTTCGAATTGGCCTTGATGTCGGCCCGCGTCGCCGAAGAACCGATGAAGATGCCGCATTCGCCCTTCTGAAACCGCGGCTCGGCACTTTGCGCCCGGCCGCTGTAATCGAAGATCCTGGTGGCCTGCCATTCCGCGAGCTGCGCGATATGGCGCACGACGATCGGATTGTTGAAGACCAGCGCCGCATCAAGCCCGCCAAAACCGTTGGCCTTGGTTGCGAGCGGCAGATTGTGAAACGCGGAAAAATTCTCGATATTGATCCAGGACGGCCAGGATGTCGTGAAGCCGCACGCTGCCCCATAGTCGCGCAATTTCTTCGCCGCGGCGCCCAACTCCGGCCAGGTCTTGGGCGGCGCCTCCGGATCGAGCCCGGCGTCGCGGAACATGGTCTTGTTGTAATAAAGGATCGGTGTCGAGGAATTGAACGGGAACGACAACAAATTGCCGCTGACATCGGCATAATAACCGGTGACGGCCGGCAAATACGCGCTCGGCGTGAAAGGCTCCTGCTCGTCGCGCATCAGCTCGAACACCGGATAGATCGCGCCCTTGGCCGCCATCATGGTCGCGGTGCCGATCTCGTTGACCTGCACGATCGCGGGCTGGCTGCGCGAACGAAACGCGAAGATCGCGGCCGTCACGGTTTCGGTGTAACTGCCCTTATAGCTGGGCACGACCTTGTAGTCGGACTGCGAGGCGTTGAAATCTGCGGCGAGCTTCTCGACCTGGCGGCCGAGTTCGCCTGACATGGCGTGCCACCACATAATCTCGGTGGCCGCCAACGCCGGCGACGAAAAGCCGATGGCGACCGTTACAGCCGCGAGTTGCATTAACCTGATGATGGGCTGCACGGCAAATCACTCTCAAATTGGTTGCGGACGAATCTGGACCGTTAATATTTCGGCGCCCTTCACGAAAAGCTTCGAGTCCATTCCGGAAAAGACCGGTCCCGCGCGCCATTGACGATCATCCCGGCGTCGGCACAATAGCGACATCTCGCATTGCCTGCAAAAAAGCATTGAACCTTTTCCGCCCGCCCCAGACTCCATCATGAAGGGGAAGAAGTTGCCTGTGTCCCGCGCCAGCCTTCCGCGGACCTTGACCCTTGTTGTCGCGCTGCTGTTGACGGTGGCCGCAACGGGGGCTTTCGCGCGTGAATTTCGCGCCGCCGATACCCAGAACGAAGATTATCCGACGGTCCAGGCGCTGCGCTATATGGGCCATCTGATCGAGGAGCGTTCGGGCGGCCGGCTGCAGATTCGCGTCTTCCATTCGCGCCAGCTTGGCGAGGAAAAGGAGACGATCGAGCAGACCCGCGTCGGCGCCATCGATCTCAACCGGACCAATGTGGCCCTGATCGGCACTTTCGTGCCGTCGATGAATGTACTGGCGATGCCGTTTTTGTTCCGTTCCATCGAGCATCAGCAGAAAGTCCTGGATGGACCGATCGGTGCCGAAATCCTGGGCAGCTTCGAACCTTACGGCTTCGTGGGATTGACCTTCTACGATTCCGGCGCGCGGTCGATCTATAATAATGTGCGCCCGGTACGCACGCTTGCCGATATGAAAGGCCTGCGTATCCGCGTGCAGCAATCCGAGCTGATGTCCAACATGATCAGGGCCCTGGGCGCCGAGCCGATCGAATTGCCCTATGGCCAGGTCCTGACCGGTCTTGCCACCAGGCTGGTCGATGGCGCCGAGAACAACTGGCCGTCCTTCGTCACCACCGATCACTACAAATATGCCCATTTCTATACGCTCACCGAGCACACCATGAGCCCCGAGGTGCTGGTGATGTCGCTGAAGGCCTGGCAGAGCCTGTCGCCGGACGACCAGAAGATCTTTCGCGAGGCCGCGCTGAGGTCGGGCCAGTTCATGCGCGAAAAATGGCGCGACCTCGAAGATCAGTCGCGCAAGCAGGCGGAAACCGCCGGGGTCACCGTTGTCCGGGATTTCGACCGCAAGCCGTTCGAGGACGCCATGGCTCCGCTCTACGACAAGGCGATGCGCGATCCCGCCGCCGCCGCCCTGATCGAACGCATTCGCAAGGTGGAGTGAGGATCGCGTTGTCAACGCCTCGCACCAGCAACGCGAACGGACGGCCGGTGAGCTTCGCCGCAGGCGCACGCACGCGCATTGTCGGTCTCTTGCGCGCCGTACCGATCCGCTGGCGCATCCTCTCCATCGCCGCGCTGAACTCGGCCGTGGTGATCGTGCTCGCCGTATTAATCTGGAACGGCTCCAAGGTGCTGGGCTCGGCCTGGGAAGACGTGCGGCAGGTGCGCGAGTCCGACAAGATCCTGGCGGTGCTCGAAAGCCAGACCGGGCGCCTGCAGAACCTGATCCACCGCTATATCAACCAGCCGAGCGCCGATCTTTTCGCCGAAATCCTGCTGCTCCGCGAGGCCGTGCTCGGCACGCTGCACACCCGCGCTTCCACCGACCCGATGCTGTCGGGCTCGGTCGATGAGCTCGAGCGGGTCACCGACCGTTTTCTTAACGGCTTTGGCGAACTGCGCACGGTGCAGGCGACCATCAACAAGACCTATGACGAGCAGGTGCTCGGGCCCGCCAAGGACATGGCCGGGCTCTACTCCATCATCGAAGGTGCCACCGGCCATCGCGACGCCCTGATCTGGCCCGCGCTCGGCAAGTCCCGCGAGGCCTTCACCGCGATGCTGGTCGCCACCAACGCCTATTACCTGTCGTTGGCGACCGCTTCCGCCGAGGAAGCGCGCCGCAACACCGACACCATCGAGAAGACCATCCCCGTGATGAGCGATCTTGCCGATAACGACCTGCAGCGCATGGCACTGGTGCGGCTGAAGGAGCGGACGGATGCGCTGCGCAAGGGCATGGACAAATTGTCGGAGGAGCTGACCAGCCGCACCGAGTTGCTCCGCAACACCATCGACGCGACCCAGGCCGAGGCGATGGGCGCGATCGACGAACTCTCCGACAAGATGCGCGAGCGTGAGCAGAAGGCGCAGGGGACCTTCGACCGGACGCTGGCGGATATCTCGCGCCGGGTGCTGTCGATCGCCGTGATCTTCCTCGGCATCATCCTGTCGGCTGGTGTGTTGATCGCGCTCTCGATCCGCCTGCCGCTGCAGCAGATCATGACCGCGATGCGTGCGATCACCCTCGGCGATTACGACCGCGAGGTGCAGGGCACCACCGCCCGCGACGAGGTCGGCGCCATGGCGCGCGCCGTCGAGGTGTTCCGCGAAAACGCCATCGCCAAGCGGCGGACCGAGGACGAGTTGCGCTCCTCCAAGGAGAAGGCGGAAAGCGCCCTGCTCGAGCTCAATGCCGCGCAGCAGAACCTGATCGATGCCGAGCGGCTGGCGGCACTCGGCGGCCTCGTTGCCGGCGTCGCCCATGAGGTCAACAATCCGATCGGCATCAGCCTCACGGTCGCCTCCAGCTTTGCCCGGCGCACCGAGATGTTCGAGGCCGAGCTGAAATCCGGCGGCGGCCTGCGCCGCTCCCAACTGGAAGAATTCGTGCGGACTTCGCGCGATGCCGCGCAGCAATTGGTGGCGAACCTGCACCGCGCCGGCGAGCTGATCCAGTCCTTCAAACAGGTCGCGGTCGACCGCTCGCATGCCGAACGCCGGCAGTTCTCGCTGGGCGAGGCCACCGACCAGATCATCGCGAGCCTGCGGCCAGTGATGAAACGCGCCCCGATCGAGCTCACCGTCGACGTGCCGGAGGGCCTGCTGATCGACGGCTATCCGGGCTCCTACGGCCAGATCCTGACCAACCTTTTCCTCAATGCGGTTAACCACGCCTTCGCCGATGGCCGGTCCGGCACGATATCGATCGCGGCGCGGGCGCGCGGCCAGGAGGACATCGAGATCAGCTTTGCCGATGACGGCGCCGGCATGACGCCGGACGTGCAGCGCCAGGCTTTTGACCCGTTCTTTACGACGCGCCGCAACGAAGGGGGTACCGGACTGGGGCTGCATATCGTCTATAATCTGGTAACCCAACAGCTCGGCGGGCGCATGATGCTGGAGTCAAGGCTGGGACAAGGCACCACTTTTCGCATTATCATGCCCCGGGTCGCCAAGGGCGAGCCCGCGACCTCTGAGAGCTTACCGGACGGAACTGCGCAATGGCCGAACAGGACGATGTCCTCCACCTGATCGACGACACCGAGACGGTCGCCGACGACCAGTCTGGCCGCAAGTGGAAGATCGCCGTCATCGACGACGACCAGGCCGTGCATGAGGGCACCCGCTTTGCGCTGTCCGATTACGTCCTGAACGGCCAGGGGCTCGAAATCCTCTCCGCCTATTCGGCCACCGAAGGCCGCGAGCTGATGCGCTCGCACAAGGACATCGCCGCCGTCCTGCTCGACGTCATCATGGAGACCGACGTCGCAGGCCTCGAGCTCGTCGAGTTCATCCGCAACGAAATCCACAACGAGACCGTGCGCATCATCCTGCGCACCGGCCAGCCCGGCCAGGCGCCGGAGCGGCGCGTCATCGTCCAGTACGACATCAACGACTACAAGGCGAAGACCGAGCTCACCGCCGACAAGCTGTTCACCTCGCTGACGGCAGCACTGCGCAGCTATCAGCAGCTCGAGCGCATGGTGCAGACAAGGCGCGGGCTCGAGATCATCATCGATGCCGCCTCCACGCTGTACGACTTCAAGTCGATGCAGCGGCTGGCCGAAGGCGTGCTGACGCAGCTCGCTTCGTTGCTCAATGTCGATTGCGCCGGCATCCTGGTGCTGCGCGACGACGGTAACAAGACCCGCGAGGATTTCTCGGTGCTGGCGGGCTCCGGCTGCTACAGCCGCTTCATCGGCGCCGCAAGCTCCAAGTCGCTCGACCCGGATTTGCGCACGATGGTGGAAGCCGCCTTCAAGCGCCGCAAGCATGAATTCGCCGACCACCGCACCGTACTCTATGTGCGCACCGGCAGCGGCCGCGAGGTCGTCGTGCTGCTGCAGGCCGAGCGGCAATTGTCCGAAACCGACCGCTCGCTGGTCGAGATCTTCGGCAGCCGCCTGTCGATCGCCTTCGACAATGTCATCCTCTATCAGCAGCTGCACGAGGCCAACACCCAGCTCGAGGACCGCGTCGCCCAGCGCACCCGCGCGCTGATGCAGGCCAACCGCCGCCTGTCCGCGCAGTGGCTGCGGCTGCAGCGCGCCAACGGCTTCAAGAACGAAATCCTGGGCACGGTTGCCCACGACCTGAAGAATCCACTCGGCGTGATCCTCGGCCGTACCGAGATGCTGACCGAGCTGATTTCGACGGGCACGTCGAAGGAAAGCATCACCGCCCAGATCGACCACATCCGTGATGCGACCAAACGCCTCACGTCGATGGTCGACCATCTGATCTCGGACGCGATGGCGGATGCCTTCGACATCACCATCCGCCGCGAGCCGGTCGATATCGCCGCTCTCGTCAGCGACGTCGCCGAGGCCAACCAGCCGCTCGCCGTCAACAAGCAGCAGACCATCACGGTCTCGGCGCCGCCGAACATCGTGACCATGTGCGATACCGACCGCATCCGCGAGGCGATCGACAATCTCGTGTCCAACGCCATCAAATATTCCCCGATCGGCGGCAAGATCGCGGTGAGTGTCACCCATGAGGACGAAACCACGGTGATCCGGGTCACCGACGAGGGCGCGGGCCTGTCGCCGGAAGATCTGGGGCGGCTGTTCGGCCGCTTCCAGCGCCTGTCCGCCAAGCCGACCGCGGGCGAAAGCTCCACCGGCCTCGGGCTCTCCATCGTCAAGCGCATCATCGATATGCACGGCGGCGAGGTGACCGCCGAGAGTGCAGGCCCTAACAAGGGATCGACCTTCACCATTGTCCTGCCCGCCACCGAGCTGTCATGAGCCAGAGCCAACACATCATCATCGTCGATGACGAGGCGCCGGCCCGCGAGATGGTCGGCGACTATCTCAAGATGCACGGCTTTGCCGTGACGTTGTGCGACGGCGGCAAGAGCCTGCGCAGCGCGATCGCGACGGGCTCCGAGCCCGATCTCGTGGTGCTCGACCTCAACATGCCCGAGGAAGACGGCCTCTCCATCATCCGCGACCTCAAGAGCCGCACTAACGTCCCCGTCATCATGCTGACGGCGACGGCGAGCCCGATCGACCGCGTGGTTGGCCTCGAGCTCGGCGCCGACGACTACATCGCCAAGCCCTGCGAGCTCAGAGAATTGATGGCGCGCATCCGCTCGGTCCTGCGCCGGGCCGGGCCGGCCAAGGCGGCGCCTGCTGCGACCGAGACCGCCTCCGCCAAGGCCGAGAAGGACCATCTGGTCCGCTTCGGCACCAAATGGCTGGATCTGGAAGCCCAGGCGCTGCGTGACGACGAGGGCAACGAGCATCCGCTGACGGCGTCGGAATTCGGGCTGCTCAAGGTGTTCGCCGCCAATCCCAAGCGGGTGCTGTCGCGCGAGCGGCTGCTGGAGCTGGCCAATGCCCGCGATAGCGAGGCCTTCGATCGCGCCGTGGACCTTCGCATCATGCGCATCCGCCGCAAGATCGAGCCGGACCCGACCAAACCGGCCGTGATCCGTACCATCCGCGGCGGTGGCTATTTGTTCTCCCCGACGGGAGACAAGGCGTAGGGCCTTTTTCGCCCGCAATACGGCGCCTGGGGCCCTTTTATTGCGGCAACGCACCGCGCCCGGCCGCCCCGGAAAGGCGGAACTTTTGCCGATCTGAAATTGTGGCATTTTCCACGCATTGAAAATATTCACAATTTCGCCCTGAGTGTTTCGTCGGCACGGCCCCGACGAAACAATTCTCCCGTCCAAGAAACCATTTTCTGCTTTTGGAGCAGACATCCCGAAACGCAGGCTCATTAACAATTTCGGGTAACGAAGCCGCCGCACCAAGCGGCGACCTGGGAGCCTGTCATGCAGAACGTCGTCGCCATCAACGCCGCAGCCCGCCAGAGCATCATCGCTGCTCAGGCGACCTCCGACGAAATGCTTCTGGAGAGCATTGCCGACGGCAACCGGACAGCGATGCACATTCTCTATTCCCGTCACAACGTACGGGTCTATCGCTTCATCCTTCGCATCGTTCGCGACACCACCATGGCCGAAGATCTCGTCAGCCAGGTCTTCCTGGACGTCTGGCGCACCGCGAGCCAGTTCGAAGGCCGCTCCCAGGTTTCGACCTGGCTGCTGTCGATCGCCCGCTTCAAGTCGCTGACCTCGCTGCGCCAGCGCAAGTTCGAGGACATCGACCAGGAAGACGTCCGCGAGATCGCCGACGGTGCCGACACGCCGGAAGCGTCGCTCGACCGCTCGACGACCAGCCAGATCCTGCGCGCTTGCGTGGCCAAGCTGTCGCCGGCGCACCGGGAGATCATCAACCTCGTCTACTATCACGAGAAGTCGGTCGAGGAAGTCGGCCAGATCATCGGCATTCCCCAGAGCACGGTGAAGACCCGCATGTTCTATGCCCGCAAGCAGCTCGCCGACCTGCTCCGGAACGCCGGCGTCGACAGCCTCGCTGCGTAAGGGATTTTCGGGCCGGCGCCCCACCCCGCCGGCTCGTGAAACAAATGAAACAGACGACGAAATCACGCTGAAAAAATCGCCTGTTACACCAATACCCATCGATTTTCTCTTCGACCTCCCAAGACTCTCAAGACCCGGAAAGGATGCCCCCCTTTCCGGGTCGCTCTATTTTTAGTCCATTCAATCCATACAATTTGGACAATTCGGCTCCATTCTTCGTGATTGGCGGCCGTGACGTGAGCCGCCGATACCATCGCCGTGTCGCCCGTGCTAAACCTCGCGCCGGGACGACGATGGATGGTGTGCGATGTTCGATGGTCTTGATGCGGTCACGCTGGCACGCGCCCAATTTGCCTTCACGATGTCGTTTCACATCGTCTTCCCCGCGTTCTCCATCGGCCTTGCCTCCTATCTTGCCGTGCTCGAGGCGCGCTGGCTGATCACGGGGCGCGAGGTCTTCCTCAATCTCTTCAATTACTGGCTCAAGATCTTTGCGATCGGTTTCGGCATGGGCGTGGTGTCGGGCATCGTGATGTCCTACCAGTTCGGCACCAACTGGTCGGTTTATGCCGACAAGACCGGTCCCGTCATCGGCCCCCTGATGGCCTATGAGGTGCTGACCGCGTTCTTTCTCGAAGCCGGCTTCCTCGGCGTGATGCTGTTTGGACTGAACCGGGTCGGCCCCAGGCTGCATTTCTTCGCAACGCTGATGGTCGCGATCGGCACGCTGATCTCGGCGTTCTGGATCCTCTCGGCCAATTCCTGGATGCAGACGCCGACCGGCTACGCCGTGAATGCAGACGGCCAGTTCGTCGCGGCCGATTGGCTCAAGGTGATCTTCAATCCGTCCTTTCCCTATCGCCTCGTGCACATGGTGCTCGCGGCGTATCTCACGACCGCGCTGGTAGTCGGTGCGGTCGGCGCGTTTCACCTTTTTCGTGATCAACATCTGGCCGGTCCGCGCGTGATGTTCTCGATGGCGATGTGGATGGCGACGCTTGTTGCGCCGATCCAGATTCTGGCCGGCGATCAGCACGGGCTGAACACGCTGGAGCACCAGCCGGTGAAGATCATGGGCATGGAGGGCCATTACCAGAGCCATCCTGATGGAGCGCCGCTGATCCTGTTCGGCCTGCCCGACCAGCAGGCGGGCGAGGTCAAATACGCCCTCGAAATTCCCAAGATGGGCTCCCTGATCCTGAAACACTCGCCGTATGCGCCGATGGCCGGTCTCGATACGGTGCCGCGTGAAAACTGGCCGCCGGTGCCGATTACGTTCTGGTCGTTCCGGGTCATGGTCGGCATGGGCTTCCTGATGTTCGGCCTCGGCCTGTTCAGCGCCTGGTGCCGCTGGCGCGGCACGCTGTTCCAGTCGCGGTTGCTGCATGTCTTCGCGATGCTGATGGGACCCGCCGGCTTCATCGCCGTGCTGGCGGGCTGGATCACCACCGAGACCGGACGGCAACCCTTCACCGTGTATGGGCTGCTTCGCACCGCTGAATCCGCCTCGCCCTTGGCTGCGCCCGCTGTCGGCTCCTCACTGCTCGCCTTTGTCATCGTCTATTTCGTCGTGTATGCGGCCGGCTTGACCTATCTGCTCCGGCTGATGGCGCAGCCGCCACAACCAGGCGAAGCCGGACCGCCGAGCGATATGCCCGCGCGCGCCGCCGGCATCACGCCCGCCGTCGAAGGAATCGCGCGATGAGTGGAACCATCGACATCGCCACCATCTGGGCCTTCATCATCGCCTTTGCCGTGTTCGTCTATGTGGTGATGGACGGCTTCGACCTCGGCCTCGGCATCCTCTTTCCGCTGTTTCCGGCCAAGGCCGATCGCGACATCATCATGAACACGGTGGCGCCGGTCTGGGACGGCAACGAGACCTGGCTGGTGCTCGGCGGCGGCGGCATGATGGCGGCGTTTCCGCTGGCCTACTCCGTGCTGATGCCCGCGCTCTATACGCCGATCATTGCGATGCTGGTCGGCTTGGTCTTCCGCGGCGTCGCTTTCGAATTCCGCTGGCGCACGCAAGGCGAACGCAACCGCTGGGACCTCGCTTTTTCCGGCGGCTCGTGGGTGGCGGCACTGGCGCAGGGCATTGCGCTCGGCGCCATCCTGCAGGGCATCCATGTCGAGGGACGCCATTATGCCGGCGGCTGGTGGGACTGGCTGACGCCGTTCTCGATCCTGACCGGCGTGTCGCTCGTGGTCGGCTACGCCCTGCTCGGCGCGACCTGGCTGGTACTGAAGACCGAAGGAGGATTGCGCGACCGCGCCTATCACCTCTGCTGGTATCTGTTGTTTGCCATGCTCGCCGCGATCGGGTTGGTCAGCATCGCAACGCCCTTCCTGCACATCCAATATGCCCAGCGCTGGTTCACCTGGCCGAATGTGGTGCTGACCGCGCCCGTGCCGATCGCGGTCGCCGCCGTCGCCTTGGCGTTGCTCCGGGCGCTTGCCAACAAGCAGGACTCGCAGCCGTTCTATCTCGTGCTCGCGCTGTTCGCGCTGTCCTATGCCGGGCTCGGCATCAGCATGTATCCCTATATCGTGCCGCAGAGCATCACGATCTGGCAGGCGGCCGCGCCCGAGAACAGCCAGCTCTTCATGCTGGTCGGCGTCGCCATCCTGATCCCGCTGATCCTCGGCTACACCGCCTGGGCCTATTGGGTGTTTCGCGGCAAGGTCCGCGCCGGCCACGGCTATCACTGATGCCTCCGCAACCGCAGCGGCCGCTCGCCCGGCGCCTCCTGTGGTTCGCGGGGCTGTGGCTTGCCGGAGTTGCCAGCGTCGGCCTGATCTCGCTGGTCCTGCACCTCTGGATCGCGCCGAAATAAGGCGCCACGCTCTTCCCGGATGACTGCTAAGTGACGGGAATCGAAGAGATTCCAGCGCCGCTGCCATGAACTTGCCATCAAGCTGGCCCTCCATTTTGGCGGTTCCAGTGATTTGCCAAACAGTGATACAAACGCCCCCGCGCCTGCCCTTTGAGGAGACTTTTGCAATGACGAAGCTGCGCAACCTGGCCTGGATGTCGATGGCCGCGATCGGCCTGTTGTTCTCGACCTCGCATAGCTACGCGCAGTCGAATGACCCCGGCGATCAGCCCGGCCTGATCGCCGACGACACCTATCAGCTCGATCCGGAATGGCAGAAGCAGATGGTGCTCTACCGGACCACCGAGCCGCCCGGCACCATCATCGTCTCGACCGCGGAGCGTCATCTCTATCTGGTCCAGCCCGGCGGCCGCGCGCTGCGCTACGGCATCGGCGTCGGCCGCGACGGCTTCCAGTGGCAGGGCATGGTCGTCATCACCAACAAGAAGGAATGGCCGGACTGGACCCCGCCACCGGAAATGATCGCCCGCCAGCCTTATCTGCCGCGCTTCATGGCCGGCGGCCCCGGCAACCCGCTGGGAGCGCGCGCCATGTATCTCGGCACCACCGTCTACCGCATTCACGGCACCAATCGTCCTGACACGATCGGCACCAAGGTCTCCTCGGGCTGCTTCCGCCTGGTCAACAACGACGTCGCCGATCTCTATGATCGCGTGCCTGTCGGCACCAAGGTGATCATCAAGCAGAAGCCCGAACTGTAAGCCTTTTCGATTGAGCATGATCTTTTCGGAAAACCGCTGCACACTTTTCCGGATCATGCTCTAGCTCCCGCCCTGTTTTTTGCTCCTAACAAGAGAGACACATGTTTCGTACATTCCGAGGCGGCCTGGCGATCGGGCTCGCGGTCGCGGTTTTGGTTGCGGTCTGCGCCATCGTCTATGAGTTCTACGACACCCGCACGCTGAAGCGCACGGTCCGCCGTGGCGAAGTCTTCTGCGGCGTCAACAAGGGCCTGCCCGGCTTCTCGGCTCCCGACGAGAAGGGCAACTGGACCGGCTTCGACGTCGATTTCTGCCGTGCGGTAGCCGCGGCCATCTTCGACGACCCGAACAAGGCGAAGTTCATACCGCTCGACGCCAACGAGCGCTTCAAGGAGCTGCAGAACCGCACCGTCGACATCCTCTCCCGCAACTCGACCTGGGACATGTCGCGCGAGCAGAATTACGACCTCTATTTCCCGGCGGTCGCCTATTACGACGGCCAGGGCTTCATGCTGCCCCGCTCGCGTAACATCGATTCCGCGCTCAGCCTCGACGGCAGCAAGGTCTGCGTGCAGGCGTCGACGACGACCGCGCTCAACCTTGCCGACTATTTCAAGGCCAACAACATGAAGTATGAGGAGGTGAAGCTTCCTCAGCTTGCCGATGTCGTCAAAGCCTATGAGAACGGCAAGTGCGACACCTTCACAGCCGACATCTCTCAGCTCTACGCGCTGCGGCTGAACCTGACGCAACCGAGCGACCACGTCATCCTGCCCGACGTCATCTCCAAGGAGCCGCTTGCCCCCGTGGTGCGCCAGCGCGACGACGACTGGATGATGATCGTCAAATGGACGCTGTACGCGATGATCAACGCCGAGGAGCTCGGCGTGAACTCCAAGAACATCGACGAAGCGCTGAAGTCGAAGAAGCCCGACGTGATGCGCCTGGTCGGCAATGAAGGCACCTATGGCGAGGACCTCGGCCTCTCCAAGGACTGGGCCGTGCGCATCATCAAGCATGTCGGCAATTACGGCGAAGTGTATGAGCGCAATGTCGGCGAAGCCTCCAAGCTGAAGATCCCGCGCGGGTTGAACCAGCTCTGGAACAACGGCGGGATTCAATACGCGCCGCCGATAAGGTGATGTGAGCCTCGGGGCCGTAGGGTGGGCAAAGGCGCGCAAGCGCCGTGCCCACCACGGCTTGCGACGCCGCACGTCGGTGGGCACGCTACGCTTTGCCCACCCTACAACCCGTGGCCGCACCTTCGCATTCTCGCGGCACAAAATGCCCGAGTCTTGAAAGCCATCACCCCTCAAAAATCAGAGGGCGCAGGGAAGGCCGGATGCTGGTTGCACCCGCGGCCCCGTGCGCAAGAGATAAGCACACGGGTTAGGCACCACAGGTTCAACCGGAGCGACCCGGCCTTCCCTGCGCGATCGGTGTTAACGGCTGCTTCGCGCTCTCCCTGGTGTGCCGGGCTTGTTAGCCACCATCATCAGCGGGGTCATCGACCCGCAGACTTGATCTCAGCGTCGGGAGATCAGGACCACACGACTTCGCCGTCCGCTTTCGCCGCGTTCGTCAACTGCGCCGAAAGCGTCCATCGCATCCCGCACAACGTTCGTGACGACGCGTACGCCCCTCTGTGTGGGCGGGACGCGCGAAGAAGGACCACTGATTTGCCCGACGGGGCAAGCGAATATTTTTGCGCGGATGGGGTGATGCGGCGAAGCGGATTGAGATCGTTTGAGAATTAGTTTTTTGCGCGCAACGGAATTCAAGCCGCAATTCAACGCGCAGTGCGTAGGATGGGTTGAACGAAGTGAAACCCATCTTGCATGCCGAGAGAACGATGGGTTTCGCTGTGCTCAACCCATCCTACGATTCGTTCACGACACCGTCACCATGCCGCTCCAGAACTGGTACTCGCCGCCGGTTTCGATCTCGGTATTGCCGGCAAACGTGAGCTTGCCGTCGGCGCCCACATGGAAGGTCGCGATGTTGGCGGGAATGGTCTTGAAGCCGGCCCCGTCGCGAACGAGCTTCGGCTCGTTGTCGGTCACCGCCAGCATGCGTGCGCCCGGATCGAGCGCGAAGGTACGCGGATAGATGCCGCGCACATCCTCGTTCTGGATCAGCGAGGGCTCACCGCTCGACGGGTCGATCGCAAACACCGCGATGTTGTTCTCCCCGCCGGGAAATACCTCCTTGCCGTCGACCTTTACGGTGTCGAAGGCGCGGTTAGCGAGATAGAGGAAGCGGCCGCTCGGCTGGAAATGCAGCGTGCAGGCGGCCTGGCGCGAGCGAATGTTGTTCGGGTCGGCGAGCGTATCCTTGACGAAGATCGGCTGCGGCTCGAGCCCGCCGCTTGTAAGCCGGTACACATCGAGCTTGTTCTCGCGCTCGCGCGACACATAGACCAGCGGCAAGGTAGGGTGAAAATCAAGATGACGCGGACCAAAACCGTAGCCACCGTTCGGCGCCACCGACACGCGATTTTCGAGCTGGCCGTCCTTGAACGCGAAGAGTTTTAGCGAGCCGGGGTCCTCCGGCTTGTCCTTAGTTTTGTCGTTGCCACGGCACACCAGGATCGCGGCGTCGTTCGCCGGCGTCACGCGAATCTGATGCGCGAAGATTCCGCAATCGAGCGAGGCCGTCTGCACCACTTCTTCGCCGACGGTGCCGTCGGCATTGATCCGATGCACCGAGACGCTGGAGGGGTTGTTATAGGCGACCAGCGCGAAGCGGCCGCTGTGATCGACATTCACATGGATCGGGCGCGAGCGCAGCGAAGCCGATGACCCGTGCATTTGCAGCTCGCCGCTGCTCTTGTCGATGCGAAGCGCGCTCAGATAATGCTTGTCGCCCTTGACCCCGAGCGATGAGGAGCCGCCATCGCTCGATCCGACATACAGAAACGGCGCCGACGGATGCGGCCAGGCATACTGCACCTTTTGCGGCAGCATCGCCGTGCCGCTGGGTGTGAGCGACGCCTTCTCGGGATCGACGCGGTAGAGTTTCAGCGCGGGGCCGAGGCTGGCGTAGAAGAAGGTTTGACCGGTCGTCGCCTGGCTCATGGCCTCATCCTTTTCTTGTTTGCTTTTTTGACCCAAGGCGACCCGCGGCACAGCAAGCGCACCGGCAGCGATCGCGCAAAATTCGCGACGTCCAAGCATGGTGTGTTCTCCCGATTGCCGCGCCGTTGTCCGGCGTCGGCGTTTTGGTGAGACATGTTACCACATTTCATAGACGTGCTACGATGGCTCTATCCTTTGTCATTCCGGGGCGACGCGAAGCGTCGAGCCCGGAATCCATAACCACCGGCGGCAGTGATGGCCTATTTACGTCTATCTGCTTGCGAGCAAGAAACACGGCACACTCTATCTTGGCGTGACCAATGATCTCGAGCGGCGCGTATACGAGCATCGAACGAAGGCGACAAAAGGTTTCACTGCCCGATATGGCGTCGATAAACTGGTCTGGTTTGAAGTTTATGACGATGCCCTCACCGCCATTGTACGGGAGAAAGAGCTGAAGAAATGGCGGCGGGATTGGAAGATTCGGCTGATTGAAGAGCAGAACCCGGACTGGGGCGATCTCTATCCTGGGATATCCAGCTAAGGCTGTGGTTATGGATTCCGGGCTCGACGCTTCGCGTCGCCCCGGAATGACGAGTGGAGATAGTAGGGCTCAATAGCTCCGCATCCGCGCTAGCTGATCGGCGTGGTAATTCGCGTCGCCGAACAGCTCTTCGCACACCCGCGCGCGCTTCATGAAGAAGCCGATGTCGAACTGGTCGGTCATGCCCATGCCGCCATGCATCTGCACGCCTTCCTGCACCGCGCGGGTGGCTGTGGTGCCGGCGCGGGCCTTGGCGACGGCGACGGCGTTCGCCGCTTTGTCGAAATTGCCATCCAGCATTTGCAGCGCTTTCAGCACGGCGGCGCGGGTGATCTCGATGTCGATATAGAGCTGCGCCGCGCGATGCTGCAGCGCCTGGAATTCGCCGATGGCCTTGCCGAACTGCTTGCGTTCTTTCAGGTAGTTCACGGTGCGGGAAAACACCTCTTCGCTCAAACCCACCATTTCGGAGGCGACCGCGCCGCGGCCGATATTGAGTACGCCTTCGAGCAGGCCAAAGCCGGCATCGACCTCGCCGAGCACGTGATCGGCATCGACCTCGACATTGGCGAAATCGATGCGCGCGGCGTTATGCGCGTCGACCAGGATGGTGCGCTCGGTGGCGATGCCTTTGCTCTTTGGATCGACCAGAAACAGCGTCACACCCTCGCGCTCACCGGCCGAGCCAGCGGTCCGTGCCGCGACGATCAGGAGATCGGCGACATGGCCGTCGACCACGAGCGCCTTGGCGCCGCTGAGCTTGAAGCCGTTGCCGGAGCGCACAGCCTTGAGCTCGGTCTGCAGCGGGCGATGTTTGGCGCCCTCATCGACCGCGAGCGAGGCCAGCAGCGAGCCGGCCGAAATCTTCGGCAGATATTCCGACTTCTGCGCGTTACTTCCGCCGCGCGACAAGGCCGACGCCGCCACCACCGCGGTCGACAGGAACGGCGACGGCATCAAGGTGCGGCCGATCTCCTCCATCACCACGCCGGCTTCGACACAGCCGAGCCCACTGCCGCCGTGCTCTTCGCCGACCAGGAGGCCAGCAAATCCCATGTCGGCAAACTCCTTCCAGAGCTCGCGGGAGAAGCCGGTGGCGTCCCTTGCGTCGCGCAGATGCCGAAGATGTGACACCGGCGCCTTGTCGCTGATAAGGCCGCGCGCGCTGTCGCGCAGCATTGATTGTTCTTCTGTGAGGACGAGGGCCATGATGTGCTTCCGCTTGTCGAATATCTATTGAGATCGTCATTCCGGGATGGCCCGAAAGGCCAGGCCCGGAATCCATAACCACGGAGTGGGGTTATGGATTCCGGGCTCGCGACTGCGTCGCGCCCCGGAATGACGGGTGGTGGTGCACCGCGATCAAGCCCCCGGCAGATCGAGGATGCGCTTGGCGACAATGCCGAGCATCACCTCGCTCGTGCCGCCTTCGATCGAATTGGCCTTGGTGCGCAGCCAGGCACGCGGGCGGGCGCCGCCCCTGGAGCGCTCGCTTTCCCATTCCAGCGCGTCGATGCCGCCTGATGACATCAGGATCTCGTAGCGGCGTTTGTTGAGCTCGGTGCCGTAATATTTCATCGCCGAGGAGAAGGCCGGATGCGCCTGGCCCGCCTTCGCGAGATCGACCATGCGTTCGGCGGCCGCGGCCAGTGCTGCTTCATCCACCTCAAACGAGGCGATCTGGCCACGCAGCACGGCGTCTTCCAGCCGGCCTTCGCCGTCCGTGCCGATGGAATCGGCGGCAATCTGGCCGAGCGGGCGGCCGACGCCGCGCTCGCCCATGCCCGAGATCATCGCGCGCTCGTGCTGCAGCAGGTATTTCGCGACGTCCCAGCCGCGATTGACCTGGCCCACGACATGCGATTTCGGCACGCGGACATTGTCGAAGAAGGTCTCGCAAAACGGCGAATAGCCGGAGATCAAGAGGATCGGCTTGGTCGAGACACCTTTCGAGGCCATGTCGAACAGGATGAAGCTGATGCCGTCATGCTTCTTCGCCGCCGGATCGGTGCGCACCAGGCAGAAGATCCAGTCGGCGTAGTTGGCATAGGAGGTCCAGATCTTCTGGCCGTTGATGATGTAATCGTCGCCATCGCCGACCGCGCGGGTCTGCAGCGAGGCAAGGTCGGAGCCGGCATTCGGTTCGGAATAGCCCTGGCACCAGCGGATCAGTCCCGCGGTGATCTTGGGCAGATGCTCCTTCTTCTGCTCCTCCGTGCCGTATTTCAACAACGCCGGTCCGAGCATGGAGATGCCGAACGACGTCAACGGCTGGCGCGCGCCGACCGCGGCCATCTCCTGGCGCACGATCTTGGCTTCTTCGCCGTCCAGCCCGCCGCCGCCATATTCGCTCGGCCAATGCGGCACGGTCCAGCCCTTGTCGCGCATGCGCTCGAACCAGACACGCTGCGCGTCCGAGGAGAATTTGGCGTTGCGCCCGCCCCAGAAGGTGTCGCCATCCGACGCCATGGGCTTGCGCATTTCGGGCGGGCAATTCTGCTCCAGCCACGCGCGCGTTTCAGCGCGGAATTTTTCCAGATCGGCCATCAGACGTTTCCACTATAAAGATCGTTACGCCGACCTTAGCCCGCGTGCGCAGGATTTCAATATGCCTCTGCACTGGCGGCGGGTGTCGCGCGCTCGCGCGATCGGCTATATCGGAGGCGCGGCAAGCATTGAAAAACAAGAGGAAACGAAGATGAGGTTGAAGCTGCTTTCGCCAGGCGAAATGAACGCCGACCAGAAACAGACCTATGACGAGGCGATCGCGGGCAAGCGCGGCGCGCCGCCGGCGCCGATGATGGCCTGGCTGAACAGCCCGGAAATGGCGCGGCACGCGACGCGGCTCGGCGAAACGCTGCGCTTCAACACCATGTTTCCGGCGAAACTTTCGGAGATCGCGATCCTCGTCACGGCGCGGCATTTCACGGCGCATTACGAATGGTTCGCGCACAAGCGCCTTGCGCTGAAGGGCGGCATGGATCTGAGGATCATCGAGGCGATCCGCGACCGCCGCACGCCTGTGTTCGAGGAGCCCAAGGGCAAGACCATCTACGAGGTCGCGAAGTCGCTGCATGAGGGCCACGGGTTGTCGAAGGCGCTCTATGCCGAAGCGGTGGAGGTGCTGAGCGAGCGCGGGCTGACCGAGATCATCGGGCTCTGCGGATATTACACGCTGGTGTCGCTGACGTTGAACACGTTCGAGTTCGGCCTGCCGGAAGGGGAAGTGTCGGAGCTGGAGTGACGGCGGCGCTCGCAGGCGTCGTAGGGTGGGCAAAGCGCAGCGTGCCCACCTTCAAGCGCCGAGCTCGTAATGGTGGGCACGCTTCGCTTTGCCCACCCTACGCGGCCTTCGCGCGCCGTCCCCGAATCATGATCAGCACCGCCGCGGTCAGCTCCAGCGCGATACAGCCGTAGAACGGCAGGGTGTAGCTGCCGGAGAGATCGCGCAGCACGCCCACCACGCCGGGGCCGAAGGCGTAGGTCACCTGCGCGATCGCGGTTTGCAGGCTGACCAGCACGCCGAAGGAATGCGGATCAAACTCGCGCTGCACGATCAGGGACGGCAGCGTGATCAGATTGCCGACCGAGAAGCCGAACACGCCGCAGGCGGCGATCAGCGCGGCTTCATTGCGGAAATTGATCAGCACCAGGAGCGCCGCCGCCTGGCTGATGAAGGACAGCGCCGAGGCGAGGCGCTGGTTGAGGCGGTCGATCACGGTCGAAAACAGCACGCGGCCAATCACCGCCATCGCCGTGAGCAGCGCGATCGCTGTGGTGGCGCTGGCGCGGCCGATCACGGGATCGAGGAACGAGATCAGGTGCACGATGAAGCCGACTTGCGCGAACAGCACCAGCGCGAACGCCGTCGTCACCGAGAGGAAGGCGATATCGCGCAAAGCGCCGGCGCGGATCTGCGTGCTGGACACGGTATCGGCGGTCGAGGTCACCGCACCCTGCAACAGCAGCGGCGGCTTGCCGACAAAGATCAGCACCGTCGGTACGACGAGCACGAGCATGATGCCCGCGGCGACGATCATCGCGGTCGAAAAGCCAAAATGCGCGATTGCGATGACGAGCAGGGGCACGCCGGCAATGCCGCCGAAGCTGGCGCCGTTCAGCGCGAGGCTGATCGCCATACCGCGCTTCTTGTTGAACCAGAGGCCGAGCGTGTTGGTGATCATGCCAAGGCTCATACCGGCCCAGCCGAAAGCCAGCATCGCGGCGACGATATAGAGCTGCCAGGGCTCGCGCACCTGCCCGAGCGCGACCGCGGCGATTGCGGTGGCGCAGGTGCCGGCGATCAGGCAGCCGCGCGGGCCGAATTTCTTCACGGCCTCGCTGACGAAAACGACGACCAGAGCACCGAACAGATAGAAGAAGGTGGTGGCGCCAGAGATCAGCGAGGCCGGCCAGCCGTGCGCGCGATGCAGCTCGGCGAGATAGACGCTCTGGCCGTAGAAGCCGAAGGCCCAGCCGAAGGTCGCGACCAGGAAGCAGACC
>DATHMA010000159.1:0-27496 GCA_035487555.1 Bradyrhizobium sp.
CCCCCGTTAACCTTCATCGCCTAGGGTGCCCCCAGGACGTAAGGGGTGTTCGCGTATGGATATGAGTCTCGTGGCGGCTGTGCTGATGAATCAGCAGGCGGCGGTTCAGTCGCAGATTTCGACCTCCGTGCTGAAATCCAACCTGGATGCCCAGAAATCCGCGGTCGAAACCCTGCTCGGCGGCGCCCAGCAGACGCTTTCCCTCGGCAATTCCGCCCCTGGCGTCGGCGGCAACCTCAATATCGCAGCTTAACTGCCTGAACCCTCATGGTGAGGAGGCGCACAGCGCCGTCTCGAACCATGAGGCCCTGCTGTTGCCTCATCCTTCGAGACGCGGCGAAGAGGCCGCTCCTCAGGATGAGGGGATAGAGCCGCGGCTTAATCGCCCGCCGCTGGCGACCCCGTCGCCGCCTCGATCAGCTTGATCGCATCCTCGCTGTCCCACTCGGCGGGACCTGCGATGGTGGCGATTTCACAGCCTTGGCCGTCGACCAGCACCGAGGTCGGCATGCCCAATGCCCGTCCGATCGACTTAAGATCCTGGAAAACCTTAGCTTTCTGGTCATTGAAAAAGCCAAGCCTGGTCAGATTGGCGTCTTCCAGGAACTTCCTTGGCTTTTCGGGGTCGCGGGTGTCGATATTGATCGCCACCACCTCGAAATTGGGGCTCTTGAGCTTGGTCTGCAGCCCCTCCAGCGCCGGCATCTCCTTGCGGCAGGGCACGCACCAAGTGGCCCAGAGGTTCACCAGCACAGTCTTGCCGCGCCAGTCCGAGAGCTTCCTCAGTTTGCCGTCGCCGTCCTCAAACGCGAGATCAGGCAGCTTGAGCGGCTTGGTCGCCATCGTCAGCGCGGCCACCTCGCCATGGGCGAGCGGGGCGATTTTCTTGGCGGTGGCGACAGCGGGGCGGCAGCTGGGGTCCCCGCCTGAGGCGCCCATACCCACCATCCCGACGTAGCCGATCAGCCCGCCGATTACGACCGCCCCGATCACGAGGGGGACGCGCGCGGTGGCGAGGCGGGAGGTGGAAGTCTCGGGCATAGGGTTTGTCATCCTGTAGCATATACGGCTATGCAGGGGCCTATATTACGCCCGGCGCGAACCGGCAAAGGGCACAAAGCGCTGCGCGCGCGGATGTGAACGGGCTAACCGAGCAGGAATCATGAGCAACAAGATGTGGGGCGGGCGGTTTTCCGAGCGCCCCGACGCGATCATGGAGGAAATCAACGTCTCCATCGACGTCGATCGGCATATGTATGCCCAGGACATCGCGGCCTCCAAGGCGCATGCGGCGATGCTGGCCGAGCAGGGCATCATCACCGCCTCCGACGCCAAGAGCATCGGCAAGGGGCTGGACACCATCCTCGGCGAGATCGGCAAGGGCGGTTTCGACTTCAAGCGGGCGCTGGAAGACATCCATATGAATGTCGAGAGCCGGCTGTCCGAATTGATCGGGCCGGCCGCAGGGCGGCTGCACACCGCCCGCTCGCGCAACGACCAGGTCGCGACCGATTTCCGTCTCTATGTCCGCGATACCATCGATAAGACCGATGCGGCGCTGGAGAATTTCCAGCGCGCGCTGGTGGCGCGTGCGACCGAGCATGCGGCAACCGTGATGCCGGGCTTTACCCATCTGCAGACGGCGCAGCCCGTCACCTTCGGCCATCACCTGCTCGCCTATGTCGAGATGGCCGCGCGCGACCGCGGCCGCTTTGCCGATGCGCGCAAGCGGCTCAACGAATCGCCGCTGGGTGCGGCAGCGCTCGCCGGCACCTCGTTTCCGATCGACCGCCATGCGACCGCGAAGGCGCTCGGTTTCGACCGCCCGATGGCCAACTCGCTGGATGCGGTCTCCGACCGTGATTTCGTGCTGGAGACGTTGTCGGCGGCGGCGATCTGCGCCGTGCATCTGTCGCGCTTTGCCGAAGAGATCGTGATCTGGACCTCGCCGCTGGTCGGCCTGGTGCGCCTCTCCGACAAGTTCACCACCGGCTCTTCCATCATGCCGCAGAAGCGCAACCCGGACGCGGCGGAACTGGTGCGGGCCAAGACCGGGCGCGTGATCGGTGCGCTGACCGCGCTCTTGATCGTGATGAAGGGTTTGCCGCTCGCCTATCAAAAGGACATGCAGGAGGACAAGCAGGGCGCGATGGAGGCCTTTGCCGCACTCTCGCTCGCAATCCGCGCCATGACCGGCATGGTCGAGGACCTCGTGCCCGATGAAGCGCGGATGAAGGCGGCGGCCGGTGACGGCTATGCCACCGCGACCGATCTGGCGGACTGGCTGGTGCGGACGCTGAAAATGCCGTTCCGCGAGGCCCACCATGTCACCGGCCGCATCGTCGCGCTCGCGTCCAAAGAGGGCGTGGCGCTGCATGAATTGCCGCTGAAGGCGATGCAGGAGGTCGAACCCAGGATCACCGCGGATGCACTGAAGGTGCTCTCGGTCGAATCGTCCGTGAAGAGCCGGACCAGTTTCGGCGGCACCGCCCCGAAGAATGTGGCGGCGCAAGCCAAAGCCTGGGCCAAGCGGCTCGAAAAACAGCGAAAATAGGGTGGAGCGAACGAATTTCGCTGCAATTTCGTGGGACGGCTGCTCTCGCCATCGCGAGGCAATCTTTGTATGGTGCGGCCCGCATTGGGGATATCGTCGTGATCAGTAATTTCCGCCCGGCGCCGGGATGGGCTGTCGTGCTCTTGAGCGTGGTTGCGTTGTCGCTGGCTGGCTGTGGCCGCAAGGGCCCGCTGGACCTGCCGCCGACCGCGAACGCGCCTGCGGCGGCTGCGGCAACCGATACCGAGGCCGAGAACGCCGCCAAGCCGAGCGTGTTCAACCCGACCTATGGCGACACCGCGCCGGCCGCGCCCCGCGGCACCAAGAAACCGTTTATCCTCGACCCGTTGCTCGGCGACAAATAACACACCCGGCGCTGCCATGAATCACTTCGACTATCGCAACGGCGTGCTGCACGCCGAGGCGGTCAATCTGTCTGGCCTCGCGGACGCCGTCGGCACACCCTTCTATTGCTATTCGACCGCGACCCTGGAGCGGCATTTCCGCGTCTTCACCGACGCCTTCGCCGGCGAGAAGGTGCTGGTCTGCTACGCCATGAAGGCCAATTCCAACCAGTCGGTGCTGCGCACGCTGGCGAAACTTGGTGCCGGCGCCGACGTGGTCTCGGGCGGCGAATTGAAGCGCGCCTTGGCTGCCGGCATCCCATCGCAAAAAATCCTGTTCTCGGGCGTCGGCAAGACCGAAGCGGAACTTCGCGCCGCGCTTGCCGCCGACATCCTCTGCATCAACGTCGAATCCGAGCCGGAGCTTGAGCTGCTCTCGAAGCTCGCGGTCGAGACCGGACGCACCGCGCGCGTCTCGGTGCGCGTCAATCCCGATGTCGATGCCGGCACCCATGCCAAGATTTCGACCGGCAAGTCCGAGAACAAGTTCGGCATTCCGATCTCGCGCGCCCGCGAGGTCTATGGACGCGCCGCCAAGCTGCCGGGCATCAAGGTGACAGGCACCGACATGCATATCGGCAGCCAGATCACCGATCTCTCGCGCATGGAAACCGCGTTCCGCATCCTCGCCGAATTCGTGCAGACGCTGCGCGCCGACGGTCACGACATCGCCCATGTCGATTTCGGCGGCGGCCTCGGCATCCCCTATTACATGGACCGCGAGGCGCCGCCGGCGCCCGACGCCTATGCCGCGATGGTCAAGCGCGTCACGCATAATCTCGGCTGCACGCTGATGTTCGAGCCGGGGCGGATGATCGTCGGCAATGCCGGCATCCTTGTCACCAAGGTGATCTATGTGAAGCATGGCGAGGGCAAGAATTTCGTCATCATCGATGCCGCGATGAACGATCTGATCCGCCCGACGCTGTATGAGGCCCATCACGACATCCTGCCGGTCAGAGAGGTGGCCCGGGATGCCAAGACCATGGTCGCCGACGTTGTCGGCCCCGTCTGCGAAACCGGCGATTACCTCGCGCTGGACCGCACGCTGCCCGAGCCCAAGCCCGGCGATCTGCTGGCCATCATGACAGCCGGCGCCTACGGCGCGGTGCAGTCCGGCACCTACAATACGAGGCCGCTGATCCCGGAAGTGCTGGTCAAGGACGACCAGTATGCCGTGGTGCGCCCGCGCGTGGATGTCGATGCACTGATCGCGATGGACAAGCCGGCGCCTTGGTTGTGACGGGCACGCTGCCGCTATACTGACGGTGTCGTCCTGGCTTTCGCCAGGACGACAGCGGAGTGTGTTGCGCGAGCGCTACTTCCCCGTCACGCCACCCTTCGTCCCACCGACCACAACGCCCGCCGCTCTCTCGATCGGCACGATCGCTGACGTGAAGTCCGAATCCGGGCCCATCTCCTTGATCACGGTCTCCCACAAGCGGCCGACCGCTTCGGCGACTTCCATCGACAGCCCGAGCGAGCGCATCTCGTCGACCGCGAGCCGCACGTCCTTCACCATCAGCGCCGTCGCGAAACCGAAATCGAAGCTGCGCGGCAGGACCGAGCGCGGAAACTTGTCGCGGCTGGCGGTATTGAGCCCTGAGCCCGAATTGATGACGTCGATCATCACCTTCGGATCGAGCCCGGATTTCACGCCCATCACCACCGCTTCCGAGGTCGCGACCATCGCAGTCGCCGACAGGAAATTATTGGCGAGCTTCATGGTCTGGCCCGAGCCGGGCTTGGTGCCGATGAAGAAGGGCTTGCCGATCACTTCCAGCGCGCTCTTGATCGCCTCGTAATCGGCCTTCGGGCCCGACACCATCACCGCCAGCGTCCCCTTTTCCGCGCCGCCGACGCCGCCGGAGACGGGGCTGTCAATCTGCACGATGTTCTTCCTGGCCAGGGTGTCGTGGATCTTCACCGCCATCTGCGAGCCGACGGTCGAGAGGTCGACAAAGCGTTTGACGCGTTGGCCCTCGATCACGCCGTCCTTGCCGGTCGCGACATCGAGGGACGCCTGCAACGAGGGCAGGCTCGCCATGACGGTCTCGGTGCGGTCGGCGACGTCCTTCGGTGACGATGCCGCTTGCGCGCCAAGCTTGACGAGCTGGTCGACGACTTCTTTTCGCGTGTCGAACACGGTGAGTTGATGCTTCGCCTCGATCAGGCGGCGGGCCATGGGAAAGCCCATCTTGCCGAGGCCGATAAATCCGATTTCCATTTTTTCCTCTATTCGTTTGGCCGAGCCACGCGCCTCATACCCCGCTGTCGTCCTGGCGAAAGCCAAGACCCGTAACCACAGGCGTCAGTCGTTGCCGAAGAACGGAGTTACGATCAGCCTGCCCATTGCAGAAATCACGCGGTATGGGTCCTGGATCGCGCTCGCTGCTTGACGGCGCTCCGCGCCGCAAGGAGCTGGCTTGTCCAGGACGACGGTGGATGGCTTACGCCTTATCGATCTCGGCAAAAAATTCGCGCGCGATGCGGAAACTGTCGACGGCGGCGGGCATGCCGGCATAGATCGCGACCTGCATCAGGATCTCGCGGATTTCCTCGCGGGTGACGCCGTTGTTCAGCGCGCCGCGCAGATGCGCGCGCAGCTCGTGCGGCCGGTTCAGGATCGAGATCATGGCGATGTTGAGCATGCTGCGGGTCTTGCGCGGCAGTTCGTCACGGCCCCACACCGAGCCCCAGCAATATTCGTTGAGCAGGTCCTGGAACGGCGCGTTGAAACTGTCGACGTTTTTCAGCGCATTATTCACATAGGCCTCGCCCAGCACCGCCTTGCGGACTTCTAGGCCCTTCTCGATCATTTTCTGGTCCATTGACGCTTCCCCTGTTGGAATGGCGGGCGAAACTTAGGGGCTGGGCGCAACATAGTCACGTCTTCGTGCTATGCGGGAAACAGGTGGGATACCGTGCTCTAACGGGTGCCTCGCTGCCGCCATTGTGCTAGGCTTGATTTGCCGGCAACCTGGAGAGTTGATTGAGCGGCGTAACCCCTGACCCGACCGAGCCCGCACGCACGGCGGATACTGCCCATGAGGGCTCCCACGCGACCTTGGCGCGGCTGAAGCTGACGCAGGCTCTGCAACGGGCAAAATATGCGATCGCGTGGGAACGCGCCTGGCCGCATCTGGCACGGCTTCTCACCGTCATCGGATTGTTTCTGGTGGTGTCCTGGGCCGGGCTGTGGCTCGCACTGCCTTCGGTTGCGCGCGCGATCGGGCTCGGGTTCTTCGTGCTCTTGGCCCTTGCGGCGAGCCTGCCGCTGGTCTGGTTTCGCTGGCCGAGCCGCGAGCAGGGTCTGAGCCGCCTCGACCACGGCTCGGGCATTGCCCATCGCCCTGCGACGACGCTCACCGACACGCTCTCGACACAGGACCCGGTCGCCCTCGCCTTGTGGCAGGCGCAGCGCGAGCGCACGCTGGCGTCGCTGAAGCGCATCCGCGCCGGCCTGCCGTCGCCGCGGCTTCGTCTCTACGATCCCTGGGCGCTGCGCGGCCTTGTCGCCGTCATGCTGGTCGCGGCCTTCTTTGCCGCCGGTGACGAGCGCGTGATGCGCCTCGCTGCGGCCTTCGACTGGAACGGCGTTCTCGCGCCCAGCAACATCCGCGTCGATGCCTGGGTGAACCCGCCGGTCTATACCGGCAAGCCGCCGATCATTCTCTCCGCCGCGAACAAGGAAGCCGCCGCGCTGCCGATGTCCGGTCCGCTGCCGGTGCCATCAGGCTCGACGCTGATCGTGCGCTCCAGCGGCGGCTCGCTCGATGTGGTCGCCGGCGGCGGCATCACCGAAGCCGTGTCGACCGAAAAGGCTCCTGAAGGCACCAACGAGAAGCGTTTCACCATTGCCGGCGACGGCACCGTGCATGTGCGCGCGCCTTCCGGCCAGCCGCAATGGAAATTCACCGCGACGCCCGATCGTCCGCCGGTGATTTCGCTGGCCAAGGATCCGGAGCGGCAGGCGCGCGGCTCGCTGCAGATGTCCTACAAGATCGAGGACGATTACGGCGTCACCGAAGCGCGCGCGCGGTTCGTGGCGCGGCTCGCAGAGGGTACGGAAGATGCGCAGGCGCCACGGCCGCTCTACGCGGCGCCGCAATTTCCGCTGGTGCTGCCGAATGCGCGCACCCGCAACGGCGTCGGCCAGACCGTCAAGGATCTGAGCGAAGACCCCTATGCCGGCGCCGATGTCACGCTGACGCTGACCGCCAAGGATGAAGCCGGCAACGAAGGCAAGAGCGAACCCTTCAACATGCGCCTGCCGGAGCGGCTGTTCACCAAGCCGCTCGCGCGCGCCTTGATCGAGCAGCGGCGCATCCTCGCGCTCGACGCCAACAAGAACTCCGAGGTCTTTACCGCGCTGGATGCGCTCGCGATCGCGCCGGAACTGTTCATGCCGGAGTCAGGCCAGTATCTCGGCCTTTACAGCGTCACGCGTCAGCTCGAAGCCGCCCGCACCGACGACCAGCTGCGCGAAGTGGTCGCGAGCCTCTGGGCGCTCGCGGTCACGATCGAGGACGGCAACATCACCGACGTCGACAAGGCGCTGCGCGCGGCACAGGACGCCTTGAAGCAGGCGCTGGAGCGTGGCGCCAGCGACGAGGAGATCAAGAAGCTGACGCAGGATTTGCGGCAGGCACTGGACAATTACATGCGCCAGCTCGCCGAGCAGTTCCGCAACAATCCGCAGGCGCTCGCCCGGCCGCTTGACCAGAACACCAAGATCCTGCGTCAGCAGGATCTCAACAACATGATCGACCGCATGGAGCGGCTGTCGCGCCAGGGCGACAAGGAAGGCGCGCAGGCCTTGCTCGATCAGCTCCAGCAGATGCTGGAAAACCTGCAGATGGCGCAGCCCAATCAGGGCGACAGCGACATGGAGCAGGCGCTCAACGAGCTCGACGACATGATCCGCAAGCAGCAGCAATTGCGCGACAAGACCTTCAAGCAGGGTCAGGATTCGCGGCGCGATCGCATGCGCGGAAAGCAGGGCAACGACCAGAGCATGGGCGACCTGCAGCAGGATCAGCAGGGCCTGCGCGACCGGTTGAAGCAGCTCCAGCAGGAGCTTGCCAAGCGCGGCATGGGCCAGCAGGGCCAAAAGGGCCAGAAAGGCGACCAGGATCAACAGGGGGCCGACCAGGGCGACGATGACGGCGATAGCCTGGGCGATGCCGATAACGCCATGGGCGATGCCGGGAGCAAGCTCGGCGAAGGCAATGCCGATGGTGCGACGGACGCGCAGGGCAAGGCTGTGGAAGCGCTGCGCAAGGGCGCGCAGAAACTTGCTGAGGCCATGCAGCAGGGTGACGGCGACGGCCAGAGCCCGGGCGACCGCGCCGGCCGCCAGCAGGCCGGCAACAACGGCACCGACCCGCTCGGCCGCCCGCTGCGCTCGCACGACTATGACGAGCTGTCGAAGATGATCCCCGGCGAGATCGACGTGCAGAAGGTCCGCCGCATCCTCGAAGAGCTTCGCCGCCGGTTGGCGGATCCGTCAAGGTCGCAGACCGAGCTCGACTACATCGAGCGACTGCTGAAGGATTATTGAGGTTCTTCACCTCTCCCCTTGTGGGAGAGGTCGGAACGCATCGAAGATGCGTTCCGGGTGAGGGGTCTGTCTCCGCTTGCGAGGCTCTATCGTCAACGTCGAGTGCGCGGATAGAACCCCTCATTCGGCGCTTCGCGCCACCTTCTCCCACAAGGGGAGGAGGGCAGAACGAGCGCCTACCCCTTCCTCGACGCCAGCGCGTCCGCCACGGCGGTGCGTATGTCGGCGATCGAGAACGGCTTGGTGATTACGTCATGCGCAATCGCGTTGAGGTTGGAGGCGCGTTCGCGCTGGTCGGCGAAGCCGGTCATCAGCAGGATCGTCAGCCTCGGAAAATCCCGCGCCGCCGATAGCGCGAGCGCGATGCCGTCCATGATCGGCATCTGGATGTCGGTGAGCAGCAGATCGAACGCGCCGCCCTCGCGAGCCAGGATCTCCAGCGCCTCGGCGCCGTCCTGCGCGGTGACGGTCTCGTGCCCGTCCATGGCGATCGCGCGCGCCACCAGTGCCCGCATCGAGGCTTCGTCGTCGGCGATCAGGACGCGCGGCATGTCGAAAAAGACCCGTTACTCAAGCGCGATGGACGCGCACATCCATCATACACTGCCGCCGGCGACGTCGCGCTTGTTAAAGAAGCGGATATCGATGCTCTTGCCTTCGGCGGGGGGCGAGGCGAGGCGGGATTTGAACCAGGCGCGCTCGCCCGGTTGCAGCGTGGTCTGGTCCAGCACCGTGTTCCAGGCGTAGATTTCGCTGCCCTGCGCGTCGCGGACGGAGAAGCGCAGCCGCGGCAGCTCCACCGGTTTCCTGGTTTCGTCGACGATCACGCCTTCGATGACCAGCACCGACTTGCCCTCGACGGTCTCGGTCGAGACCTTGACGTCCTTGAAGCTCACGCCGCGCAGGTTCACCCCAAGCCCGGCCAGCTTGTAGAAGCTGGCGGTTTGCGGCAACAGGCGCACCACGTCGGCGCGCCAGACCAGGAGCGCCACGACCAGCGCGCCCATGGCGGCAACCGTGGTGGGAAGTCCGGTGAGGAGTCCCAGCCGGCTGCTGGCCTGCGCCGGCCGGTTGCGCTTGAGGAGATCGCCGAACCAGGCCCCGCGCGGCTCGCGCTCGACCTCCTCAGTGTCGCCGGAATCGCGGACCAGCGCGATCCAGTCGGATTTGCCGTCGGCGGAGGCGTCCTCGTCGGACTGCCAGCCACCGGCGAGCGGGGGGCTGTCGACATGGGGGGCGGTCCCGGCATCGTCCTCGCCACCTGCCGCGTCCCATTCGGCCGCGATCTCGCGTTCCCGGGCGCTGCGGCCGGCCTCGGCCATGGCGGGCTCGACCGCGTCCTCCGGCCGCGCCAGCCAGACTTCCTTGCAGCGCGCGCAGCGCACCGTGCGCCCGGCCTCCCCAAGGGTGGCCGGATTGATGGCATAAGACGTTGTACAATGGGGGCAAACGATGTGCATGGAGCGCTCATGCTGGTCGGATTCGTGACACCAGGATGCTACAAGGCGACCGTTAACGAACCGGAAACCATAACGGACGCAAAAACCGTCCTGCTTAAGGTTTTGGGGTTCGCCTTGTCGGCCGTCGAACGGAGCTGAGCTTGGTTCGGTTCGAAAATGTCGGACTGCGGTACGGCCTTGGGCCGGAGATTCTGCGCGACCTCAATTTCCTGATCCCGGCCCATTCCTTCCAGTTCCTCACCGGGCCCTCCGGCGCCGGCAAGACCTCGCTGCTCAAATTGCTGTTCCTGTCGCTGCGGCCGACCCGCGGGCTGGTCAATCTGTTCGGCCGCGACATTTCCCTGCTCGGCAAGGACGACATTGCCGACATGCGCAAGCGGATCGGCATCGTGCTGCAGGATTTCCGCCTGCTCGACCACATGACGACCTATGAGAACGTCTCGCTGCCGTTCCGCGTCATGGGCCGCGAAGAATCGAGCTACCGCAAGGAGGTCATCGACCTCCTGAAATGGGTCGGCCTCGGCGAGCGCATGGACGCGCTGCCGCCGATCCTCTCCGGCGGCGAGAAGCAGCGCGCGGCGATCGCGCGCGCCGTGATCTCCCGGCCGCAGCTTTTGCTCGCCGATGAGCCGACCGGCAATGTCGACCCGACCCTGGGCCGGCGGCTGCTGCGGCTGTTCATCGAATTGAACAAGACGGGTACTGCGGTTGTGATCGCAACCCATGATATTACCTTGATGGACCAGTATGAAGCGCGGCGGCTGGTGCTGCACCAGGGACGCTTGCATATCTATGAGTAGGATCGACGAGCATGTGCCGCTGGTGGACCTCGGTGACGAGCGTCCGCAGCTTCCCGCGCGCGCCCGCATTCAGTCGCCCATCGTCCCGCGGGCCTCGATTTCCGGCCGCGCGCTGGTCGCCGTCGTCGCCATCATGACCTTCCTTGCCTCGATGACGACGGGCGCTGTGCTTCTGATCAGCGCTTCGGCAACGGAATGGCAGTCGGAAGTCGGCAGCGAAATCACCATCCAGGTGCGGCCGCAGGCCGGCCGCAATCTCGACAAGGACGTCGCCGCGCTCGTCGATGCCATGCGCACGCAGCCGGGCATTATCGATGCCAGGCCGTTCACCAAGGAGGAATCCTCCGCCCTGCTGGAGCCGTGGCTCGGCAGCGGGCTCTCGCTCGACGATTTGCCCGTGCCGCGTGTCATCGTGGCGCGGGTCTCGCCCGGCACGACGCTCGATCTCGCCACGCTGCGAGGCCGCGTTCAGCAAGTGGCGCCGACCGCGAGCGTCGACGACCACCGCGCCTGGATCGAGCGGATGCGCTCGATGAGCGGTGCCACCGTGGCGGCGGGGCTCGGCATCCTCGCGCTCGTCATCATCGCCACGATCATCTCCGTTTCCTTTGCGACCCGTGGCGCCATGGCGTCCAACCGCCCGATCGTCGAGGTGCTGCATTTCGTCGGCGCCGGCGACCGCTTCATCGCCGACCGCTTCTTCCGCCACTTCCTGCTGCTCGGGCTCGAAGGCGGCGTCATCGGCGGTGGAGCGGCGATGCTCCTCTTCGGCTTCTCCGAATCGATGGCGGGCTGGTTTTCCGGCACGCCGGTCGGCGACCAGTTTGCCGGGCTGCTCGGCACGTTTTCGCTGCGCCCCTCCGGCTATCTGGTGCTGGCGATCCAGGCGGTCATGATCGCGGCGATCACCGCCTGGGCCTCGCGGCGCACGCTGTTTGCCACCCTCGATGACATTGAATAACGATTTGGAACGAGGGTTTTCGGGGCCATCCTCCGATCACCGGACTCCACTTCGCCGGAAAAGCTTTCTAAGATCGATCGAGGAAGGGTTTTCTGATCGCGCATGACCACGCAGTCCGACGATAGATCGCCGAACGCGTCTTCGCGCGTGCCGCGCCGACGCTCACGCGCGAGCGCCGTGCTGCCGCTCGCATTCCTTGTCGCTATCGCGCTCGGCTTCGCTGTCTTCCTGTCGCAACTGCGCAATACCGAAACCAGACCCGAGCGCCAGGCCGATGGCATCGTGGTGCTCACCGGCGGCTCCTCCCGCGTCTCGGATGCGATGGAGCTGTTGGCCGCCGGCTACGGCAAGCGGCTGTTGATCTCGGGCGTGCATCCGTCGAGCTCGGCCAGCGATATTTCCCGCAGCGATATCTCGCGCGCGGTGCCGGGCAGCCAGTCGCTGTTCAATTGCTGCGTTGATCTCGACCGCTCGGCGGTTTCCACCCGCAGCAATGCCTCGGAGACGAAGCGCTGGGTGCATGAGCGCGGCTTCAAATCGCTGATCGTGGTGACCTCGAACTACCACATGCCGCGTGCCGTGCTCGAGATGTCGCATGCCATGCCGGATATCGCGCTGATCCCTTATTCCGTGGTCGGCGAGAAATGGCGGGATGAGCCGTGGTGGGAGAGCGGCGCGACGTTCCGGCTGGTATTGTCGGAATATGTGAAATACATCGCAGCTGGCTTGCGGGTACGTCTTGCCGATCTCGGCCTGGACCTGCCGCTCGAGGGTTTCGAGCAGCCCACCGGCTCGCTGCCGCCCCGCCGTCCGACGACGGCCGACGCCAATTGATCAGGGGTTCCACAGGTTTTGCGATGACTTCGATTTTCCTGCGTTCGCTGGTCTTCAACATCCTGTTCTACATCGTCTTCCTGTTGTGGTCGCTGGTGGCGCTGCCGACCTTCGTGATGCCGCGCGCGGTGATGCTCAGGGTTGGAAGCTGGTGGGCGAAGAGCAACATCATCCTGATGCGCGTGATCTGCGGCATCAAGGTCGAGTTCCGCGGTGTCGAGAAGATCCCGAAAGGCCCGCTGATCGTCGCCTCGAAACATCAGTCGATGTGGGAGACGATCTCGCTGCTTCACTTCTTCGAGGCGCCGTTCTTCGTGGTCAAGCGCGAGCTGAAATTCATCCCGATCTTCGGCCTCTTCGTCATCAAGACCAACATGGTCGCGATCGATCGCGCCAAGGGCGGCCGCTCCCTGCTTGCGGTGCTGCGCCGCGCCGAGGAAGAAGTGCGCCACGGCCGGCAATTCGTGATCTTCCCGGAAGGCACCCGCACCGCGCCCGGCGCGCCGCCGCACTACAAGGCCGGGGTCGGCATGGTCTATGTCGATTGCGGCGTGCCCTGCCTGCCCGTCGCCCTCAATAGCGGCCTGTTCTGGCCGCGCCGCACCTTCATGCGCTATCCCGGCACGCTGGTCGTCGAGTTTCTCGATCCGATCCCGCCAGGCTTGAAGCGCGAGGAGTTTTTGACGCGCATCGAGAGCGTGATCGAAGGGGCCACCAACCGGATCGTAACTGCGGCGCAGGCCGAGCAGAAGGAACTGTTCGGGGGGATTCCGCAGGGTTAGTGCGACACAAACGCCCTCACACCGCCGGCGCCTCGGCCTGCTTCGGGTGCGCGTCGTGCAGCATCAGCGCGAGCTGATGCAGCGGGGCGTCGCGAAAGCCTTCGGCTTCGATGGCCTTGACGGTCGAGAGCACATAATCGCGGTTGTTGCCGGAGCGGCCGTGTCCCCGCTGCACGATGCGAAGCTGCTCGGCCAGCGGCAGGCGGCCGGCATATTGAACATGGCCGCGGTCGGCGACATAGGTCAGCGCGCTGACGCGCTCGCGCGGCTCGTTGTCGAGCCAGACCGAGCGCATCACCTCGCGATAGACATTGGTGGTCTGCTCACGACCGCGCAGATAGGCGATCGTGTCGCCGCGCAGGCTCGCCGCCACACGGTAGGCGATGCCGCGACAGGCGCCGCCGCGGTCGAGGCCGAGCACAAGGCCCGGCCGTTCGGGAGTGCCGCGATGGTCGAAGGAGTAGACGCAGAGCGCACGATGCTCGCCGATCAGCCGTGCCGGAACCTTCTCCAGATAGTCGAAGCCCGGCCGCCACATCAGCGAGCCATAGCCGAACACCCAGAGGTCGCCCTCCAAGTTTTCCTTGGAATTTTCGCTGGATTTTTCCGCTTCGGGGTGGATGATGGATGCCATTTTCCACCCATCGACTAGCAGAAAATTGCGTTCCGTGAAAAGGCGTTAACCTGTTAAGGCGGCTTCTCACCGCTTTATTGCCAAAATTGCCGATCAAAGGGTCGCCGATGACCGACATTGCCCTCGCGCCGCGCCGCACCAAGCGCTGGCGGATTTTCATCGCTCCCGTGCTGCTCTTGATCATTGCGATCGCCTGGAGCGCGTTCTGGTTCTTTGCGGCCTCGCAAGTCGACGTCCAGGCCGATGCCTGGCGCGCGCACGAGGCCCAATCCGGCCGCGATTATGATTGCGCCCGGCGCTCGGTCGGTGGCTTTCCGTTCCGGCTCGAGGTCACCTGCGAGGGCGCCAGCGTCGCGCTCAAGTCGCAGGCGGCAGGCCAGTCGGCGACGCCGGTCACGGCCAAGCTCGGCCAGATCCTGGTCGTGGCGCAGGTCTATGATCCCAAACGCGTGATCGCGGAATTTGCCTCGCCCGCCACGCTGTCGGACGGGCAGGGCCAGTCCTTTGCCGCGAGCTGGGGCCTCGGCCATGCCAGTATCGCCGGCTTGCCATTCACGCCGGAGCGCGCCTCCATCGAGTTCAACGACGCCAAGCTCGAGCGCATCGATCAGTCGGTGCAGGTGCCGCTCGCGAACGCCAAACATATCGAGCTGCACGGCCGGATTGCGCAGGGCTCGACATCAGATCATCCCGCCATCGAAAGCGCGCTTGAGATCAACCAGGGCAGCATCCAGGGCGTGCATCCCTTGCTCGCGGCGCCGTTCGACCTTGACGTGCACGCCATCGTCAGCGGCTTGAAGGATCTCTCGCCCAAACCCTGGCCGGTGCGGTTTCGCGAATTGCAGGCCGCCGGCGGCCATGTCGAGATCGTGCAGTCGCGCGTGCAGCAGGGCGACCTGATCGCGGTTGCGGCCGGTACGCTGGGCCTGAGCCCGAGCGGACATATCGACGGCGAGTTGCAGATGACGGTCACCGGTCTCGAGAAGGTGATTCCCGCGCTCGGCATCGACAAGATGCTGGATCAGGGCGTGCCGCAGGAGACGCTCGATAAGGTAGCGCCCGGCGTCAAGACGCAGGACATCAACAATCTCTTCGGCGCGCTCGACCGCGCCATTCCCGGCCTCGGCAAGGTGGTGAAGCAGAACGCCAATGTCGGCGTCGCCGTCGGCATCAACGCGCTCGGCAAGGAAGCCGTGCTCGAGGGCAAGAAGGCGCGCTCCTTCCCGTTGCGCTTCGTCGATGGCGCAGTCTTCCTCGGACCGCTCAAGGTCGCACAGACGCCGCCGCTGTATTAACCTTCTCTTCACTGTCGTCCCGGCTTTCCGCCTTCGCTCTTCGAGCTACGGCGGACACGTCGCCAGGACGACCTCTCACGAAGACGACATTTCACGCCTTGGTCGCCGAAGCGTGATTGCCTGGCGGGAATGAGAAGGCCTGGCTGCCAGTCATGTCTGTGAACGGCGCGCATATGTTGCGGGCCGCGCATCAGGAGGAAAACATGACCAGCCTCAAAATCATTACTGCCGCTCTTGCGCTCTCCGGGCTCTCTGCGTTCGCCGCGGCACCCGCTTCGGCGTGGCAGGCTCTCGACGAGCCCGGCTCCTATTCATTCTATCATCCGAACGCCGACGTCCTCAATGTGGGTCCGTCGCCGTCATCCTCTTCGTCGAATGCGATGGCCTCGACGCTGCGCGACGCTCCGGTTGCCAGCACCCAGATGTCGGTGCGCCCGCGTCACGGCGCCGCCGTGCGACGCTACTGAGCTCTCGATACCCCATCTTCTAGCGCGTGTGACCCCACTGACTGGGCTCGGCCATGCCCCGGCTGAGCCCAGGCTTTTTAAGGCCGCGACGCTCATGCGAGCCGCACACTTTTATCCGCGCGCGCGATATCGGACGAGCGCACAAAAAATTCCCGAAGGCTTCCGCAGAAAATCGTGATGTCGGAATCAGCGCGGCGGCGCGAATATCGGAACCGCTTCGCAAGTCTCTCACTTTTAGGAGGGGGCACGCACACATCTCGAAGCGAGATGCGATGTGCACGGGGAAGCTTCCTCTCATCGAGTGGGAGGCTTATGTGCGATTATTCAACTTCATCGTTGCCGGTGGTCTATTGCTTTCGGCAAGCCAGGCTTTTGCCGAAGACGACCCGGCTGCGGAAATCCGCGCGCTTCAGGCCAAGCTGAAGCAGCTCGAGCAGCGCGTCGACGATCAGGCGCGCAAGGAACGCCAGATCGAAGCGCAGACCAGGGCGATACCGCCCGTGCCCGCCACCCTGCCGTACAAGGCGTTGGCTGATGCCTGCCCCTATGGCAAGGTCTGCTACAAGGGCGTGACCATCACCTTCGGCGGCTGGGTCGATCTCACCGACATCTACAGGACGCGCAACCTGGCTTCCGATACCGGTTCGATCTACAATTTCATTCCGTTCGCGCAGAGCAAGAACTTCGACATCCCGGAATCGCGCTTCTCGGCGCGCCAGAGCCGCTTCTCGGCGCTGGTTGAAGGCGACGTCGATCCCTCGACCCATGTCGCGGGTTACGGCGAAATCGACTTCGAGGGCGCGGCCCAGACCGCCAACTCGGTGGCGACCAACTCGTTCAACCCGCGCATGCGTCAGATGAGCTTGCGGGTCGATCGTACTGACCTGGGCTTCCACGTGATGGCCGGCCAATCCTGGTCGCTCAACGCGCCAAGCAAGTCCGGCATCGATCCGATCGGCGTCGACGCGCCCGGCGTGATCGATTTCGAATCCGTGCCCGGCTTTCTCGCCGCGCGCGAGCCCGGTATCCGCGTCTGGCAAAATGTCGGGCCGGAGTTGCAGATCGCGGCCTCGGCAGAAAACCCGCAGACGTCGTTCTTCGGCGGCAATACGCCGACCGTCGGCACGCCTGCGGTCGGACCGCAGGGTGTGCTGAACTCGAATCTGCTGGTCAACCTGACAGGACCGGGCGGCAGCTTCTTTAACAACGCCAACAACGTCAGCCTTAACCAGGTGCCCGACGTGACCGTGAAGGCGGCGTGGGACCCGCGGCTCGGGCCCTATCACCTGCACTTCGAAGCCTGGGCGATGTATCGCCAGTTCCTCGATCGTTTCAACTTCTCGAACCACACCTACGACACCGGCAGCTTCGGCGGCCACATCAATGCGGAGCTGATCCCGAAGACGCTGGACCTGCAGGTCTATGGCGCCCAGGGCGCACTCGGCCGCTTCACGGCGACGCCGTTCCCGGATGCGGCGCTGGCGCAGGATGGCACCATCCTGCCGCTTCAGATTACGGCCGCCGCGGTCGGCCTGATCTGGCACACACTACCGACGCTCGATCTCTACACCTACGCCGGCATCGAGAAGACCAAGGCCGCGTTCATGGATGTCGGCACCGTGCCGTTCGGCTATGGCAACCCGCTCTACAACAACACGGGCTGCAATACCGAGAACTCGGCGGCCGCGACCTGCAATGGCAACACCAAGGAGATCCGGCAGTTCACGGCCGGTTTCTACGACACGGTCTATCAGGGCAAGTACGGCACGGTGAAAGCCGGCGTGCAATATTCCTACAACCAGCGCTTTGCCTTCGACGGCGTCGGCGGCGCGCCAAAGACCGACGACAACATCGTCATGAGCCAGCTGCGGTATTATCCGTTCAATTAGCAGCCGTGATGACGGTGCCCTCCCTCTCCCGCTTGCGGGGGAGGGCCGGGGTGGGGGTGTCTCCGCGAGCCGCACTGTTCCGAGTGGAGAGAGCCCCCGCCCGCATCGCATCTTCGATGCGACATAGCCGAAGCTTTGCTTCGGCGTTCTCAAGAGACGGCCGCCAAAGGCGGCCTACGCTCCCCCGCAAGCGGGAGAGGTGAAGTGCGGGTTGCCCCAACCTTACTTCTTATCCAGTTGCGCGTGCGGGCGGCCGAAGTCGGGCGCGGCGGAGTCCTGGCCGGTCTCGACAATGCCGCGGCGGATGGCGCGGGTGCGGGTGAAATGGTCGAACAGCGCTTCGCCGTCACCGCGACGGATCGCGCGGGTGAGTTTTGAGAGATCCTCGTTGAAGGTGCCGAGCATTTCCAGCACAGCCTCTTTATTCGCGAGGAACACGTCGCGCCACATGGTCGGATCGGAGGCGGCGATGCGGGTGAAATCACGAAAGCCGCCGGCGGAGAATTTGATCACTTCGGACGAAGTCACCTGTGCCAGCTCATCGGCGGTGCCGACAATGGTGTAGGCGATCAGATGCGGCAGGTGGCTCGTGATAGCGAGCACGAGGTCATGATGATCCGGCGTCATCACCTCGACCTTGGCGCCCATCGCCGCCCAGAATGCGCGGAGCTTCTCGGTCGCCTTCGCGTCGGTGCCTTCGGGTGGCGTCAGGATGCACCAGCGGTTGATGAAGAGCTCGGCGAAGCCGGAGTCGGGGCCGGAATGCTCGGTGCCGGCCACCGGATGCGCCGGGACGAAATGGATGTTTGGCGGCAAATGCGGCGCCATCTCGCGCACGACCGCGCCCTTGACCGAGCCGACGTCGGAAATGATCGCGCCGGGCGCAAGGTGAGCTGCGACTTCCGCCGCCACGGGGCCGCAGGCGCCGACGGGGATGCAGAGGATGACGAGGTCGGCGCCTTTCACTGCCTCGACATTGGTCTCGACCACGGCATCGACGACGCCGAGCTCTTTCACCCGCGCGCGTGTTTTCTCCGAGCGCGCGGTGGTGACGATCTCGGAAACAAGGCCCTGCGCCTTCGCGGCGCGCGCAATCGAACCGCCGATCAGGCCGAAGCCGATCAGTGCGAGGCGCTTGAATTGCGGCTGCCCGTTCACTTGCTGCCCATGAATTCGCGCAGGCCCTCGACCACGAGGCGATTGGCTTCCTCGGTGCCGATGGTCATGCGCAGTGAATGCGGCAACTGGTAGTTCTTCAAGCCGCGCAGCACGAGCCCGCGCTTGGTCAGGAACGCGTCGGCTTCGTCAGAGGTCCTGCCCTTCTCGGTCGGGAAGTGGATCAGCACGAAATTCGCAACACTCGGCGTCACCTTCAGCCCCAGCCTGGAGATTTCTTCCGTCAGCCAGTTGCGCCACTTCTCGGTGTGCAGCTTCGACATTTCCTGATGCGCAGTGTCCTCGATCGCCGCGGCCGCGGCGAGCATTGCCGGCGTCGAGACATTGAAGGGGCCGCGGATGCGGTTCACCGCATCGACAATATGCGCCGGCCCGAACATCCAGCCGACGCGGAGCGCGGCCAGGCCGTGGATTTTCGAGAAGGTGTGCGTCACAACCGTGTTGTCCGTGGTCGCAACGAGCTCAATGCCGAGCTCATAGTCGTTGCGCGAGACATAATCGGAATAGGCGGCGTCCAGCACCAGCACGACATGCGAGGGCAGGCCCGCGCGCAGCCGCTTGACCTCGTCGAACGGAATGTACGTTCCGGTCGGGTTATTCGGATTGGCGAGCCAGACCAGTTTTGTCCTTGGCGTCACCGCTTTGAGGATCGCGTTCACATCGGCCGTAAAGTCCTTTTCAGCAGCGACCACGTTCTTGCCGCCATTCGCCATGGTCGCGATCGGGTAGACCAGGAAGCCGTGCGTGGTCGAGATCGCCTCGTCACCGTGGGACAGATAAGTGTGCGCCAGCAGATTGAGGATTTCGTCCGAGCCCGCGCCGCAGATGATGCGGTCCGGATCGAGCCCGAAGGCGTGCCCGATCGCTTCGCGCAGCACGCGCGAGGTGCCTTCCGGATAATCCTCGAGATTCTCGATGGCGTGCTTGTAGGCCTCCTTCGCCTTGGGCGAGGGCCCGAACGGCGTCTCGTTGGCCGAGAGCTTGAACACCTTGCGGCCCGGCTCCGGCACCGGGCTCTTGCCGGGCGTGTAGGGCGCAATGTCGAGAATGCCGGGATTCGGCACGGGGCGGTTCATCGTGGTCTCCGGAGGTAACGGCGGCTTTTACGGCTTGGAAGCCGCGTTGGGAAGCACCGTATAGCGCTTGGCGTGGCTGCCGACGAGGGCCGTCGAGCGCACCGAGGCCCCGGCCTGGAGCAAAGCAAGCTTGATCTTCTCGATGCCGGTGCCCTCGACCGACACCAGCAGCGCCGCGCCGTCGAAGGCGGTGTCGGGGACCGCCACGATTTCGGCCAGCGGCGCGAGCGCGCGGGCGGTGTCGGCATTCCAGCCGGAGACGCGCACGCTCCACATCTGCACTTCCGTGACCATGGCATCATCGGCCACGCGTGAAATCACGAAGACGGGGAGCGCCGCGGGATGATCGGCGCGCTCCAGGAACGGCAGCCGCGCGATGATCTTCGGCGCGCCGTCGGCCTCCAGCTCGCTCCACCACGGCGTGCGGCTCGAGATCGCCGAGACCAGCGCGAGGTCGCCCTTGGATTTCGCCGCGGCTTCGACCGCCATCTGCGCGCTGAAGTGCGACACATACGGCACGACAAAGCCAAAATGAAACCGCGCCGAATCCCGCATTGCGCTTTCGCCGACGGAGACGTCGGCATGCACGGCGAACGGCGCCTGGACGTAAGTGAAGGTCGAAATGATGACGCGCCAGATGCTCTCGACCGTGTCGATCGGCAGGATGCCGCGATGACGCTCGACGAGGCGGCGCATCATGTCGGCCTCGCGTGCGGGCCGGAACGCCGAGCCCACTTCCTGCGTCTGCTTCACCTGGATCAGGCGATCGATGATATCGCCGCGCTGCATCAAGAGGCGATGCACGCCTTCATCAATGGCGTCGATTTCCTTGCGCAGCTCGGCAAGCGAAGGCGGAGACGGAGGCTTGGACATCTGGGAAATCCGGCGTTGAGAGCTCCGTTCTCACCCATGGCGCCAGTTGGTGCAAGAGAAGCTGAAGCGAAGGTAACAGGAGTGTGGTTTGTCGTGAGTTGGGCAGGCGCCCGTTAACCCTTCGCCCAGCTTGACGAAAAGGGGACAAGGGACTAATTTTGTACCGTTCCGTGGTCATTTGAGCCGGCCGGCTTGCAGCCACGTTAAAAAACTCGCTAAACAGGCCGGGGACAGAATGATCCCGGCCGAACCTCCGTTCAGGCCGGTTTTTTTATTGGCCTGAGTTCTGTTCCGGTTCGGGAGGCGCCGCGAGAGCGACGTCGAAACAAGATGGTGAGCGTAAAGTCTGTACCGAGTCCTGCGATCGCCGAGGAGCGCTCGCACGAGGCCGATCACCCGACATCGCAGCTCGCGCAGTTCGGCGCGGAAGCGCCGTTGAAGCTCGATTGCGGCATCGATCTGTCGCCGTTCCAGATCGCCTATCAGACCTATGGCACGCTGAACGCGGCGCGCAGCAACGCGATCCTGGTCTGCCATGCGCTGACTGGCGACCAGCATGTCTTCAACACGCATCCCGTCACCGGCAAGCCCGGCTGGTGGGAGACCATGGTCGGTCCCGGCCGTCCGCTTGATACCGATCAGTACTTCATCATCTGCGCCAATGTGATCGGCGCCTGCATGGGCTCGACGGGACCCGCCTCGACCAATCCCGCGACCGGCAAGCCATGGGGACTCGATTTCCCGATCATCACCATTCCCGACATGGTGCGTGCGCAGGCGATGCTGATCGACCGGCTCGGCATCGACACGCTGTTTGCCGTGGTCGGCGGCTCGATGGGCGGCATGCAGGTGCTGCAATGGACCGCGGCCTATCCGGAGCGCGTGTTCTCCGCGCTGCCGATCGCCTGCTCGACGCGGCACTCGGCGCAGAACATCGCTTTCCACGAGCTCGGCCGGCAGGCCGTGATGGCCGATCCCGATTGGCGCGGCGGCCGCTATGCCGACTTCGGCCTGCATCCGCATCGCGGGCTCGCGGTCGCGCGCATGGCCGCGCACATCACCTATCTCTCGGATGCGGCGCTGCATCGCAAGTTCGGCCGCCGCATGCAGGATCGCGAGCTGCCGACGTTCTCGTTCGACGCGGATTTCCAGGTCGAGAGCTATCTGCGCTACCAGGGCTCGTCCTTTGTCGAGCGCTTTGACGCCAACTCCTATCTCTACCTCACCCGCGCCATGGACTATTTCGACATTGCCGCCGACCATGCCGGCGTGCTGGCGCGGGCGTTCCGCGGCATCAAGACGCGCTTCTGCGTGGTGTCGTTCACCTCCGACTGGCTGTTCCCGACCTCGGAGTCGCGCGCGCTGGTGCACGCGCTCAACGCTTCGAGCGCGCGGGTGTCGTTCGCCGAGATCGAGACCGATCGCGGCCACGACGCCTTCCTGCTCGATGTGCCGGAGTTCTTCGACATCTCGCGCGCCTTCCTGCAATCGGCCGGCAAGGCGCGGGGTCTGGGAGGCTAGCGATGGCGCTTTCCGAACCAGCGCTGCCGCTCGGCGGCGTCACGCCGCATCGCACCGAGAATTATCGCAGCGACCATCTGCTCGTCGCCAACATGGTCGAGCGCGGCTCCAAGGTGCTCGACGTCGGCTGCGGCGATGGCGACCTGTTGCAGCTGCTCGAAAGCCGGGGGATCGACGGGCGCGGCATCGAGCTGTCGCGCGAAGGCGTCAACCGCTGCGTCGCCAAGGGGCTCGCGGTGGTGCAGGGCGATGCGGACACCGACCTCGTCAATTATCCCGATGACGCCTTCGACTACGTGATCCTGTCGCAGACCTTGCAGGCGACGCGACAGCCCAGGGTGGTTCTGGAAAACCTGTTGCGCATCGGCCGCCGCGCCATCGTTTCCTTCCCGAATTTCGGCTTCTGGAAGATGCGCCTGCAGCTCCTGATCGGCGGCCACATGCCGCGCACGGAAAACCTGCCCGCCACCTGGTATGACACGCCGAACATCCATTTCTGCACCATCAAGGATTTCGTGCAGCTCTGCGACGAGATCAACGTCAAGATGGAACGCGCGGTCGCGCTCGATCTCTACGGCCGCCCGGTGCCGCTGAACCTGCCCTGGTGGGTGTGGAACATGTTCGGCGAGCAGGGGGTATTTTTGCTGAGCCGGGGGGAGACGCAGTAGTCGTCGTCATTGCGAGCCAACGGGTCCGTGCGAAGCGCGGCCCGATGACAGGCTCCGCGAAGCAATCCATCGCGCCGCAAGCGGAGATATGGATTGCTTCGTCGCTTCGCTCCTCGCAATGACGAGTGCTAATGCTCCAGCACCGATCGCGGGTCGCGCGCACCCCAGCGCCCCGCTTCCACCAGCGCAATGAAGCGCTCCACCATCTCGTTGAACAGCGCCGGCTCCTCCAGGTTGAGCACATGGCCCGACTTCGAGAAGAACGTCAGGCCCGAGGCCGGCAGATGCTTTTTCAGAAACAGGCTCGGCTCGACACAGGCATCGTCCTCGTCGCCGCAGATGATCAGCGCGGGTGTCGCCACCTTCTTGATCGCATCCGGCATGGTGTAGAGCGAGGGGCGGCCGCCCTGGAAGCCGCGCATCGTATTCGCCGAGCCCTTGGCATCGTGCCGCGCCAGCGCGGCGTAAAAATCGGCGTGGCCGCGCGGGTCCTTCACCAAAAACGGAATGCGGCCCGGCGCCTCGCGTGTCACCTTGGCGACTTCCACCGAGCCGAGCTTCTCGAACTGATCTGCGGTCTCGCGGCAGCTCTTCCGGAACGTCTCCAGGTTTTCCAGGCTCGAGCCGGATCCGACACCGGCAAGCGTCATCGACAGCACGCGCTCGGGCGCGTTTATTGCGGCATGCACCGACGAATAGGAGCCCATCGAGAGCCCGACGAAATGCGCCCTGGGAATCTTCAGATGGTCGAGCACCGCGAACGCGTCGGTATAGAAATGCTTGTAGCTGTAGCTCTCGGCCGAGGTCGGCACGTCGGACGGCGTGTAGCCGCGCGCGGAATAGGCGATGCAGCGGTGGCCGCGCGCGAAGTATCGCATCTGCGGCTCCCAATTGGTGTGGTCGGCGGCGAATTCATGGAGGAAGAGGATCGGCGTTCCGCTGCCCGCTTCTTCAAAATACAGGCGGACATTATCCGACGCGACGGCGTGGGGCATTTGAGGTTCCTTCTCGTTGGGCCTTGTCGTTGGCGCATGATGTCAGCGCAAGCGCCACGCATTTGCCATGACGGTAAACGGCGCTGCATATTTTTTCGGGATCATGCGCGCAATTGGAACCTTGCAGTTAATGCTCGTGACTGCAATGCGGCGGCATGGCCTTCTTTTGTCGCGAAAATGTCCGCTGAACTTCGCTCCACGCATTGCTGCGTTGCTGCACCGCAGTCTTCTTCTCGCCACATCCTCGCATTTTACGGGCGAGCCGATGTCGGCCTCCACTTGAGGCCGATGGGAAATGGGGGTGTCTACGAAGGATGAATGATGGTTGTGTTCTCTGCGTCTCGCCGGCCCCTTGTCGCGCTGGCTCTTCTCTCCTCGGCTTTCGCCGTCTCCGTTTCTCCCGCTTCTGCAAGGTCTCATCACGGCGCTTATCGCACCATGCATGCGCGCTATGCGTATCGTCACGTGCCGCGACGGTTCGCACAGCAGCCGCTCGCGCAGCCGGAATTTTTTGGTCAGCCCAATTATTCGCAGGTCGCGTCCTATCCGCCGACCATGTCTTATCCGCAAGCCGCGTCCCATCCGCGCGTCGCGTACCGCCCGCGCGTCGAGCGCCGGCATGTCGAGCAGAGCGTAGCGCTGTCGCGCTTGCGGAAGTTTGCCGATACGCAGGCGAGCGCCACGCCCTATGAGCCTGGCGGCGGAATGGTCACGTCAGGCAGCTCGTCGGGCCTCGTGATGGAGGCGCGTCAGTTTGTCGGCACGAAGCCGAGCGGCATGGGCAGCCTGTGGTGCGCGCGCTTCATGAACATGGTGCTGGAGAAGACCGGCCATCAGGGCACCGGCTCGGCGATGGCGAACTCGTTCGCAAGCTATGGCCATCGCGTTTCCGGTCCCGAGGTCGGCGCCATCGCGGTCATGGGCCGTCGCGGCGGCGGCCATGTCGGTATCATCACCGGCGTCGACGCCTCGGGCAATCCGATCATGATCTCCGGCAACAACGGCGACCGTGTCCGCGAAGCCCCGATCTCGCGCGGCCGGATCTATGCGTATGTGATGCCGAACTGAGGGACGACTCCGTCGATCGATCTTCGCCTCTCTCCTGTGAGGAGAGAGGCTTGGAGCGCATGCTCTGAAGCGGTGCACGTTCACTTGCCGGGAATGGCGGACGTGCGTCTGCCGCTGGGAGACGAGAAGAAACCGGAAGCGCTCCGGTTTCTTACCGCGCGTGTCCGATCAGTTGATCTTTATGACGCCGTGGGCATCGAAGTCGTTGTGAGGATTGTATCCCGAATCGTGCAGATTTTTCATGTACGCGTCGTGGGCGTTGAGGGTATCGGCGGGGATGGCACCGTCGGGAACCACCGTGCTGGCGTGGGCGTCGCGGTAGTGATGGTGCGTGGTGCGAGCTGAGGTGCTGGTGGTTGCCGCGCTGGCGATGGCGAGAGTTGCGGCTGCGGTCAAAATGAGAAGACGTCGCATGACTTGATCCTTGTTTCTTGTTTTTGGCTCCCGGCGCATCAAGGCGTACACCCGCTCATACAAAATGTTGAGGCTCGCCCGGTCAACTTTGCGTCGCGCGCCGGTGATGGAACCGTGATCGCATCAGCACCGCTGAAGCTGCGAGTCGCAGACCAAAGCGCAAGACTTGTTTCGAACGACTCGTCTCGAAGCGTTGCGAGGTTCGCGGCTGCCTGTCTCAACCATCGTGCAGCACGCGGGCCGACTTGGTCGCCGCTGCGAAAGCTTCGGCTAATGCGCGTTGGCGTCCGGCGCGGCGGTGAGCGGCGCGCCGCCGACCGAGATCGGGCCGGTCGATTTCGGGGCGCGCGGCTGCTTCTTGGCTGCTGCCTTGGGGGCAAGCTGTGCGCGTGCGCCCGGCGGTGCGGGCACGGGTGGTGGCGGCGGTGCAGCGGCCGGCGCCTGCAGCGCATCGACCTTCGATGTCAGGGCGGCGAGCTGATCGGCGATCGACTTGAGCTGACCCTGTTGATCCTCGACCGCCGCCTTGAGCGTGTCCAGATCCTCGGTGGTCTTCTGCTGGGTGGCGAGGAGATCCGTCAGCATCGCCTTGTCGGCAGACGCCGCGTCGGCGCTGTCGGAGGCGTCGCGGCTCGTCAGCTGGACGAGCTTGTCCATGTTCATCCAGAGAAAGGCTCCGCCCGCGCCGGCCATGGCGAGGCCTACCAGAAGGGCCGCGATCCAGGGCACGCGCCGCCGCCTCTGCAAGGCAACCGGCCGGTTCTCACCGTCCCATTTCTCGTCGAATCCGTCCGTCATCCGTTTTTCCTAAACGGAACCGTCCCGCAACGCAACGAGCGGGCCTCCTCGGCAATCCACAGCTTTCCACAGGGTGGGGCCATTCTCCGAGGGAACCAACGGCCGTCGGAGGAATTAAAGCCGCAACCGAAGTGGTGCCGACAGTTCGCCGCCTGTCGGCTTTGAAGAACCCCGTTGCTCCCCGCGCGGGGTTTTTCTCTGTCTTGCGTTGGTCGATCGGCGCGCGCGTGGCCGCAGTCGATATTTTCTCTCTCGGCGTCTCACTCCCGGCCCATCGTGTAGACCGGCTTGAAGCAGCCGAGGATCAGACGCTTGGGGTCGAACGGAATTTCACCGGAAACTTCCAGACGCTTGTCCTCGTGCATTCTGGTTTCGGCCGCCTCGAGCGTCGCCTTGTCGGGCCACACTTGCCAGGTGAAGACGATCTTCTCGCCGGTCTTCGCGTTAACCGCGCGGCGGAAGTCGGTCTCTTTGCCGTCAGGGACGTTGTCCTCCCAGGACTCGACGATCTCGACGCAACCATATTCCCGGAAAATCGCCGCCCCGTTCTCGGCCCATCGCCGATAGGCCTCCATCTTCTCCTCCGGCACGGGAATCACAAATCCTGCGACATACATGATGCGGTCTCCCCTGGGATGCCCGTGATCATAGCACCGTCATTGCGAGCGAAGCGAAGCAATCCACATCTCCGCTTGTTGAGGCATGGATTGCTTCCGCCTTCGCTCGTTGAGCTACGGCGGACACGTCGTCGCTCCGCTCCTCGCAATGACGGGAGGCAGGCACCTACACCAGCGTCGGCTGCTCGACGGCTATCTTGTCGCCGACCGAGATATCGCCGCCTTCGAGCACCTCGGCATAGATGCCGCATTCATTGTGGCCGAAGCGGCGCATCAGCGTGTTCGGGATTTCCATGTCGCGCAGGGCGAGTTCCGGATCGACATTGACAGCGGCGCAGCGGGTGATGCGTTTGACCACCTTCAATCGCACGCCGCCGATGGCAATCGTCTCGCCGAGCAGGCTCGCCTCATGCCAGGCGGGCCAGCCGCGGACGTGGACATTGCCGCGGAAGCGCAGGGGATGGACGGTAGCGCCGACCATATCCTCGATCGCGGCAACGCTGCCGAGGTTGATGATCGAGACGACCTTCCTGGCGACGTCCGAAAAGCTGTGGCCTGGGCTCACCAGCACTTTTGGCGGTCCCTTGATCCGGCTGGCGTGGCGCGCGGCGAAGAAGTGCTCGATCGCAGCCCGCCCTTCTTGTGTC
>DATHMA010000160.1:0-8259 GCA_035487555.1 Bradyrhizobium sp.
GATTGGTGCCGAGCGAATTCGACAGCATCAACGTCGGCCCGCCGTCGCGGCCCTCGACGGAGACATTGAGCAGGCAACCGTCGGCATCGATCATGGGCATCGCAGGTTTCTCCGTCTAATTCTTGTCGAGCGACGCGAGCAGGCGGTCGATCAGCTCTTGCGAGACGCCCTGATAGGCCATCGGCTCGAACAGCGCGGCGATCTGTTTCGCGTCGAGATGGGCCGTCACTTTCGAATCGCTTGTTAGCACATCGCGCAGGTGCTTTTGATCGGCGACCGCCTTCTTGCTGGCCACCTCGATCAAGTGATGCGCATCGGCCTTGCCGAGTTTCTCGGCGAGCGCAAAGGTAACGGCTTCCGCCATGATCAGCCCATGCGTCGCGTCGAGATTGGCGCGCATCCGCGCCACATCGACTTCGAGTCCTTCAGCGAGATCGACGATGGCGGCCAGCGCGCCCGACGTGACCAGCATCAGCGCCGGCAAGGTCGGCCATTCCGCGTGCCAGGGGCCAGCGCTACGCTCGTGATCCTGCACCTGCGCGGCGAAGATGGTGGCTGCGAGATTCGGTGCCATGGTCGCAGCGCCCAGCGCGCTCGCGGCGGCGACCGGGTTGCGCTTGTGTGGCATGGTGGAGGAGCCGCCGCGGCCAGCGCCTGCCGGCTCGAAGGCCTCGCCGACGTCGGTTTGCATCATCAGGGAGACGTCGCGTGCGATCTTGCCGCAGCTTCCGGAGATAATGGCGAACACGGATGCCGCCTCCGCGATGCGGTCGCGGTGGGTGTGCCATGGCGCTTCCGGCAACGGCAGCTTCAATTCACGCGCCAGCGCTTCCGAAACCGCAAGCCCCTTGTCGCCGAGCGCGGCCAGGGTACCGGCCGCGCCGCCGAATTGCAGGGCGAGCGTCTCCGCGCGCAGGTGTTTCAGCCGCAGCTTCGAGCGATGCAGCGCGGCGGCATATTCGGCAAGCTTCAGCCCGAACGGCATCGGCAGCGCGTGTTGCAACCAGGTGCGCGCGACCACCGCAGTGTTGCGATGTTGTCGCGCGAGCGTCGCAAAGCCTGCAATCGCACGATCGAGATCGACCAGCAGGGCATCGATGCCGGCGCGCAAGGACAGCATCGCGGCGGTGTCGATCACGTCCTGGCTGGTCGCGCCCCAATGCACGTAGCGCGCGGCTTCCGCATCGGCCTTGGCGACATTGGCCGTCAGCGTCTTCACCAGGGGAATGGCGAGATTGCCGGAGCGGGTCGCGGCTTCCGCGAGGGAGGCGATGTCAAACGATTCGGCCTTGCAGGCCTTCGCGATCGGCTCGACGGCGCTCGCCGGAATGACGCCCGTTGCGGCCTCGGCACGCGCCAGCGCCGCCTCGAAATCCAGCATATGCTGGATCGTCGTCGCATCGTCGCAGACGGCGCGCATGGCCGCGCTCGACAGCAGCGGCGCAAACAGAGGGGAAATCGCGGTGCTCATGGTGCGCGGGACCTAACCATTCCGGCCTGTCCCTGCCAATCCCAAAGCGCGCAGGAAGCGCATTTCGCGTGTGCGAATATGCATCCCACATGGCCCTAAGGCGCCCTTTCTTTTCGCCCCGGCGTGTTCTAACTGGGGGTAACAGAGGCGTGTTTCGGGGAGGTCCCCATGGCAATGACAATGACCGGCGAGGTCCAGCTACCGGCAAGCCGGGAAGCGGTGTGGGCCAAGCTGAACGATCCGGCAGTACTGAAGGCCTGCATCCCCGGCTGCGAGGAGCTGGAAGCAACCGACGACCACGGCTTTCGCGCGGTGGCCAAGATGAAGGTCGGCCCCGTGTCGGCGCGCTTCAAGGGCAAGGTCACCTTGAGCGATCTCGATCCGCCCAACGGCTACAAGATCTCCGGCGAGGGCGAGGGCGGGGTAGCCGGCTTCGCCAAGGGCGGCGCCACCGTGGCGCTTGCCGACAAGGACGGCGGCACGCTTTTGAGCTACAACGTCGAGGCGCAGATCGGCGGCAAGCTGGCCCAGCTTGGCCAGCGCCTGATCAACGGCGCGGCCAAGAAACTGGCCGATGAGTTCTTCGCCAATTTCGCAAAGGCGGTAGAGGGTTAAGTCGTATCTGGGAGATTTCGGTCGAGGTTGCTCAACGCCGGACGGGCCCATATTATGGCTTCTGGAATGATTTTCATCGCTGCGTCGTCGATATGCGACGGCGCAGATCAAGAGAGTGCTGATGGCCAAGGTTTCCCTGATCGTTAACGGCAATCCCGTCACCGCGAATGTCGATCCCCGCACCCTCCTGGTGCAATTCCTGCGCGAGCATCTGCGCCTGACCGGCACCCATGTCGGCTGCGACACCTCGCAGTGCGGCGCCTGTGTCGTGCATCTCGACGGCAAGGCGGTGAAGTCCTGCACCACGCTGACGGTGATGGCCGACGGCCATGAGGTGAAGACCATCGAGGGGCTGGCGGCCGACGGCGCGCCGCTGCATCCGATGCAGGAAGCCTTCCGCGAGCATCACGGCCTGCAATGCGGCTTCTGCACCCCCGGCATGATCATGACCGCGGTCGATCTCGTGCATCGCAAGGGCCACGACCTTTCCGAGCAGGTGATCCGCGAGGAGCTCGAGGGCAATCTCTGCCGCTGCACCGGCTACCAGAACATCGTCCAGTCGATCGCCGCCGGCGCCAAGGCGATGGCGAAGTCCGATCTCGCTTAACCGATAACGCCGCCTCAGCGCGTGCGAGGAAGCTTCCATGTACGAATTCAAATATCATCGTCCGGGGACCGTGCGGCAGGCCGCCAATCTCCTCCTCAAGAACGAAGATTCCAAGCTGATCGCCGGTGGCCACACGCTGGTGCCCGTGATGAAGCAGCGGCTCGCCAGCCCGCCGCATCTGGTCGATCTCTCGCACATCGAAGGTCTCGACACCATCGAGATGAAGGGCCGCTCGCTCGTGATCGGCGCCACCGCCAAGCATGCCGATGTCGCGAACTCCGCCATCGTCGGCGAGGCGATCCCGGCGCTTGCGGAACTGGCCGGCATGATCGGCGATCCCGCCGTGCGCCATAAGGGCACGATCGGCGGTTCGCTCGCCAACAACGATCCGACCGCCGACTATCCGGCAGCTGTGCTGGCGCTGGGCGCCACCATCGTCACCAACAAGCGCAAGCTGAAGCCGGAAGAGTATTTCCAGGGCCTGTTCACCACCGCGCTCGAGGCCGACGAGATCATCACGAAGGTGATGTTCCCGCTGCCGAAGAAGGCGGCCTATGTGAAATTCCGCAACCAGGCCTCGCGCTATGCGCTGGTCGGTGTGTTCGTGGCGAAGCGTCCGTCGGATGTCCGCGTCGCCGTCACCGGCGCCGGCTCCAACGGCGTGTTCCGCGTTGAGTCATTCGAGGAAGCCCTGAAGAAGCGTTTCTCGCACAAGGTGCTCGACGGCATGACCGTGCCGGCGGAAGGCCTCAACAGCGACCTGCACGGCAGCGCCGAATACCGCGCGCATCTCATCGCGGTGCTGGCGCGCCGGGCGGTCGAAGCCGCGACGGCCAAAGAATAGGATTGCCGTTATCGGCGTAACAAGAGTTGGTTCATGACTGCATCGGCCCTGCCTGCATCCGTCGATGCGCTGCTCGAATTGCTGACTTCGCGCGGCTATCTCGCCGAGCGCTCGCTGGCGACCGTGACCTACCTGTCGCTGCGCATGGGCCGGCCGCTGTTCCTGGAAGGCGAGGCCGGCGTCGGCAAGACCGAGATCGCCAAGGTGCTGTCGGCGGCATTGGGGCGCAAGCTGATCCGCCTGCAATGCTATGAGGGCCTCGACGTCGCTTCCGCCGTCTATGAGTGGAACAGCGCCGCGCAGATGATCGCCATTCGCCTGGCGGAAGCCGCCGGCGAGCATGACCGCGATCAGATTTCCTCCGACATTTTCGCCGACCGCTATCTGATCAAGCGGCCGCTGTTGCAGGCACTGGAGCCGGATGTGGCCGGCGCGCCGGTGCTCCTGATCGACGAGCTCGACCGCGCCGATGAGGCGTTCGAGGCTTATCTCCTCGAAATCCTCTCCGACTTCCAGATCACGATCCCCGAGTTCGGCACGGTGAAGGCGCCGCAGCCGCCGATCGTGATCATCACCTCGAACCGCACCCGCGAAATCCACGATGCGCTGAAGCGCCGCTGCCTCTATCATTGGGTCGATTATCCCTCCGCCGAGCGCGAGCTTGCGATCGTCAAGGGGCGTGTGCCCGGCATCTCCGCCAAACTGTCGCAGCAGGTGGTGCGCTTCGTGCAGGCGCTGCGCGACCAGGACTTCTACAAGTCGCCGGGTGTCGCCGAGACCATCGACTGGGCGACCGCGCTGTCCGAGCTCGATGCCCGCTCGCTGACCCCGCAAATGGTCGGCGACACGCTGGGCGCGCTGCTGAAGTATCAGGACGACATCGCACGTATGCAGGGCGATGCGCTGAACAAGGTTTTGAAGGACGCGACGAGCGAGACGTGACCGACTGGTCGGTCTTCTAGGTAACGCGCGGCTCTATCTCCTCATCCTGAGGAGCTTGCGAAGCAAGCGTCTCGAAGGATGAAGCCCCCGTCGGGCCTCATGGTTCGAGACGCGCGAAGACGCGCTCCTCACCATGAGGGACGGACAGCCGCGCGGGAATGACGAAGTGAGGTTCGATGGCCATCAATCACCTCAATGCCCCCACCGGCAACATCGCCGATAACGTCATCGGCTTTGCCCGTGCGCTGCGCTCGGCGGGGCTTCCCGTCGGCCCCGGCGCCGTTATCGACGCCATGAACGCGCTGCAGCTGATCGAGATCGGCAACCGCGGCGAGGTCTTCACCACGCTGGAATCGATCTTCGTCAAGCGCCACGAGCATGCGCTGATCTTCAAGCAGGCCTTCGACCTGTTCTTCCGCGCCGCGGACGAGTGGAAGCACATGCTGGACTCGGTGCCGCTGCCCGACCACGCCAAGAAGAAGCCGCCGCCGGCCGCGCGGCGGGTGCAGGAGGCTTTGGCGCAGTCCTCGATGCAGGAGGTGCCGCAGGCCCAGGAGCAGGATCTCAAGCTATCGGTCTCCGACAAGGAGATCTTGCAGAAGAAGGACTTTGCGCAGATGACCGCGGCCGAGATCGCCGAGGTCATCCGTGCGGTCGAGAAGATGCAGCTGCCGCAGGCGGAGCTTGAAACCCGCCGCTATCAGCCCGACGCGCGGGGCTTAAGGCTCGACATGCGCCGCACCATCCGCGGCTCGCTCCGGACCGGCGGCGAAATCATCGACATCCGCAAGCTCGGGCGCGTCGAGAAGCCGGCGCCGATCGTGGCGCTGCTCGATATCTCCGGCTCGATGAGCGAATATACGCGCCTCTTCCTGCATTTCCTGCATGCCATCAGCGACGCCCGCAAGCGCGTCTCGGTCTTCCTGTTCGGCACGCGGCTGACCAATGTGACGCGCGCGTTACGGCAGCGCGATCCGGACGAGGCGCTGGCGAGCTGCTCGGCCTCCGTGCAGGATTGGGCCGGTGGCACCCGTATTGCGACCTCGCTCCATAGCTTCAACAAGCTCTGGGCGCGGCGGGTGCTGGGGCAGGGCGCCATCGTGCTGCTGATTTCCGACGGGCTGGAGCGGGAGGCGGACGACAAGCTCGCCTTCGAGATGGACCGGCTGCACCGCTCCTGCCGCCGGCTGATCTGGCTCAACCCGCTATTACGGTATGGCGGCTTTGAACCGAAGGCCCAGGGCATCAAAATGATGCTGCCGCACGTTGACGAATTCCGCCCGGTGCATAATTTGAGTTCGATCGAGGGGCTGATCAAGGCGCTGTCCTCGCCGTTGCCGGTGCACCATCGCAGCCTGATCCGCTCCGTAGCTTGAGAGAGGCGCCCATGCTCAATCGTGACGAGGATATCCTGAAAGCGGCCGAGGACTGGCAGAAGGCCGGCCATGGCGTGGCGCTCGCCACCGTGGTCGAGACCTGGGGCTCAGCGCCGCGCCCGGCGGGCTCGACCCTGGTCATCAACGATGACGGCACGTTTCTGGGTTCGGTCTCGGGCGGCTGCGTCGAGGGCGCAGTTGTCACCGAGGCGCTGGATGTGATCGAATCCGGCAAACCGAAGATGCTGGAATTCGGCGTTGCCGACGAAACCGCCTGGAACGTCGGGCTGTCCTGCGGCGGCACCATCCGCGTCTTCGTCGAGAAGGTAGGCTGACGTGAAACTTCAGACCCTCGCCGAGCTCAATGCCGAGCGCGCCGCGCGGCGGCCGGCCATCGTGGTGACTGATACCGCCAGCGGCGAACAGCGGCTGATCAAAGCGAAGGACTTTGCGATCGATCCCCTGCGCGCCGAGCTGGAGAAGGCGCTGCGCATGGGCAAGAGCGGCAATGTCGAGGTCGGCGACAAGAAGCTGTTCCTGAACGTCTACGCGCCGACCGCAAAACTCGTCATCATTGGCGCGGTCCATATCAGCCAGGCGCTGGCGCCGATGGCGCAGTCGCTGGGCTATGACGTGACCGTCGTCGATCCCCGCACGGCCTTTGCCAGCCCCGAGCGCTTCCCCGACGTGCCGCTGGTCGCCGATTGGCCCGATGTCGCGCTGCCGCCGCTGAATGTCGACCACTACACGGCGTTCGTCGCGGTGACGCACGATCCCAAGATCGACGATCCCGCACTGCTGCACGCCTTCGAGCGCGACTGCTTCTATATCGGCGCGCTCGGCTCGCGGAAGACGCATGCCAAGCGCGGCGAGCGGCTGCGGGCGCAAGGCGCCAAGGAATCCGATATCGCGCGCATTCATGCACCCATCGGCTTGGCGATCGGCGCGGTGTCGCCGTCGGAGATCGCGGTTTCCATCATGGCTGAAATCACCGCGCAATTGCGCTTGCCTCCAAAAGAAAAAGAAGAAGCGGCATGAAGTTTGGTCCTGCCAGTCCGGCGGAAGCGATTGGCGGGGTGACCGTCCACACCTTGCGTCAGGGCTCCCTGGTCCTGAAAAAAGGCACGACCGTTGGTCCCGCCGAGGTCGAGGCGCTGAAGAAGGCCGGCGTCAAGGAAATCGTGGTGGTGCGGCTGGAGGACGGCGATGTCTCCGAGGACATCGCGGCCGCCTCGATCGCACAGGCGGTGACCGGCGAGGGCATCCATGTCGAGCGCGCTTTCACCGGCCGCGCCAACCTGTTCGCCGCGCGCCCCGGCATCCTCGTAATCGACCGCGCCGCCGTCGACCGCATCAATGGCGTCGATGAAGCCATCACGCTTGCCACTTTGGCGGCCTACAAGCCCGTGGTCGAAGGCGAGATGGTCGCGACCGTGAAGCTCATTCCGTTCGGGGTCGAAGGCAAGCTGCGCGACGCGGCGGTGAAGGCCGCCGGCCACGGCGCGCTGCGGATCGCGCCCTATGTGATCAAGAAGGTCGGTATCGTCTCGACCCTGCTGCCGGGCCTGTCGCCGAAGGTGATCGAGAAGACCCTGCGCGTTACCGCCGACCGGCTGGCGCCGGCAGGCGCCACCATCATCGGCGAGCGCCGCGTGCCCCATGACGAGAAGGTGCTGGCGGCCTCGATCAAGGAATTGCTCGCGCTTGGCGCCGAGCTGGTCATCGTGTTCGGGGCGTCTGCGATCGCCGACCGCCGCGACGTGATCCCGGCCGCACTGACCGGCATCGGCGGCACCATCGAGCATTTCGGCATGCCCGTCGATCCCGGCAATCTGCTGCTGGTTGGCAACGCCCGCGGCGTGCCGGTGCTGGGTGCACCGGGCTGCGCGCGCTCCCCGGTCGAGAACGGCTTTGACTGGGTGCTGATGCGGCTGCTGGCCGGGCTGAAGGTGACCCGCGCCGAGCTGATGGGCATGGGCGTCGGCGGGCTGTTGATGGAAATCGTGACGCGGCCGCAGCCACGCGAAAAGCAGGAGGACGAGGACAGCCGCAACATCGTCGCGATCATCCTCGCCGCCGGGCGCTCGACCCGGATGGGCGGCCCGAACAAGCTGCTGGCCGAGCTCGACGGCAAAAAGCTGGTGCGGATCGCGACCGAACAGGCGCTGGCCTCGAAAGCCTCCGACGTGGTCGTCGTTACCGGCCATCAGGCCGAACTCGTGGAGCAGGCGCTCGTGGGCTTAAAGGTGCGTTTCGTCCGCAATCCCGATTTTGCCGGTGGGCTCGCCAGCTCGGTGAAGGCCGGCATCGCGGCGGTGCCGCCGACCGCCGATGGCGCGGTGGTTTGTCTGGGCGATATGCCCTTGATCGACGCCCATCTGATCGACCGGCTGATCGAATCCTT
>DATHMA010000161.1:0-16356 GCA_035487555.1 Bradyrhizobium sp.
CGATGCGGCGATCGCGGCGGTGCTCGCGAGCGGCCTGCGCACGGCGGATATCAAGTCCGAGGGCACCATCGCGGCGAGCACGACGCAGATGGGCGAAGCGATTTTGAAGGAATTGCAGGCGCTGCACGCGTAGGCGCGCAACTCTCCGCATCGTCGTCCCGGCCTTGAGCCGGGACCCATACGCCGCGGCCGCGCTTTTGGCACGGTGGCCAACGGCTTCCCTAAATCATAAACGGCTGTGGTTCCGGCTCAAGGCCGGGACGACGTTGATTGATTGTCGCGGCAATCAATACAGCGGGAAGCCCCGCGGATACCCACCCAGATCCGACGGCGGGTTGAGCGGCTGGCGGTCGATCGGCCGATTGTTGTTCTCGCGCGCGAACGACGGGTAGCCGAGCTCCGGCGGGTAGGCGTAGTCGGTGAACTTGCGGTCGCCCGGCAGCACTTCGGTGCCGCCATCGAGCCAGGAGCGCTTGCTCACATAGATGCGGGTGTGCGGGCCCTGCTGATAGACCACGTTGGGACCGCCACCGTAAACGGGCCGGCCGCGCTTGTCATATTGCGGGGCCTGGGCGCTCGCCGAACCGGCGAGGCTCACGGCGATCAAAGCGCCTGCCGCCAACGTCAGCGCCAGCTTGTTCACGGCTGAAAATCCTGGGGTCATCACATCCTCTTTCGGGCGGCGAGCCGCGCCAATTCCGATTTGGCCAGCATTTTACCGGCCACCGCGATGGCGCCACAAGGTCAAACCGGCCACACCGGATCAGATAAACGCGACCTGCGACAAAAAAGTTGCATGAAAACCAGAGCCTTAAAACCAGGGCCTTAAAACCAAGGCTTTGGGCCCGGGCATTCTCGGATCAGAACGCCCCGCGCAGGCTGGGATTGGCGGCTTCCGTCATCCAATCCGCCGAGGAAGTGCAGGCGCCGCGCTTGAGCTCGGCACGGGCGAAGGCCTCCGCAAGTTTCGGGTCATTTCCCGAGGTGAGCAGGACCAGCCGGTTCAGCACGCATTCGATGGTCGCCCGCCGCGCCGGCAGGCTGTCACCCTGGCAGGACCAGCCGGACAACCGAAAGGCGGGGCTGTCGATCCGCCTCAGGAAGCCGAGGCAGGAACCCGACCCCTCGCGCTCGCCGGCCGGGCGGAGCAACGCCACACTGCCGAATTTGCTCTCGATCACGCCGGCGGCCTCAAGCGCGGCGCCGGGCGCAGCCATCCGCCCGGCGAGCCCGGCCTGGGCAGCCGAGGCTGAGCCATATTCGCTGCCGGGACGGTAGATTTCGAGCTCGCCAACCGGCTTCTCGCCTGCGCCGGACCAGCGCAGAATGTCCTTGCGGCCGCCCCCGGGGTGCCGGAGGATCACATAAGTATCTGGTTTTTCGGTCTTATCCGAGGCGTCGGGCGGGCTGAGCGCAAAGGCGGGATAGGACCGGTCGGCGACGCTCCAGCTGGGCGGGGGTGGGGCGTCTGCGCCAAGGTCGATCTGCAACTGGTCCCAGGCATGGACGCCGAGGATGCCAAACAGCGCCAGAACCCCCACATAGGCGAACAGGCGCGCCAGGGTGGCGCAAACTTCGTCCGCGAAATTCGTCAGCTTCGGATGGATTTCGCCGGGATAAGGGGAGCGGGCCGATTCTTCGGCCGAAAACAACTGCATCAAACAACCGTACGCATGGTAACGTTGTGTTGACGGCGTTTCTCGCATAGAAGCGCTGCCGCTTCCCTTTCCGCTGCGAAGCGAAGGGCGCATTTTTCGTCGGAGAGTGAACGATGGGTTACAAAGTCGCAGTGGTCGGCGCGACCGGCAATGTCGGGCGGGAAATGCTCAACATTCTCGATGAGCGCAAATTCCCTGCCGATGAGGTCGTGGCGCTGGCGTCACGCCGCAGCGTGGGCGTCGAAGTCTCCTATGGCGACCGCACTCTCAAGATCAAAGCGCTCGAGCATTACGACTTCTCCGATGTCGACATCTGCCTGATGTCGGCGGGCGGCTCGGTGTCGAAGGAATGGTCGCCGAAGATCGGCGCCGCCGGTGCGGTCGTGATCGACAATTCGTCGGCTTGGCGCATGGATCCGGACGTGCCGCTGATCGTGCCGGAAGTGAATGCCGATGCCGCCGCCGGCTTCACCAAGAAGAACATCATCGCCAATCCGAACTGCTCGACCGCGCAGCTCGTGGTCGCGCTGAAGCCTCTGCACGACAAGGCCAGGATCAAGCGCGTCGTGGTCTCGACCTATCAATCGGTGTCGGGCGCCGGCAAGGATGCAATGGACGAATTGTTTTCGCAGACCAAGGCCGTCTACACCAACGACGACCTGATCAACAAGAAATTCCCCAAGCGTATCGCCTTCAACGTCATCCCCGAGATCGACGTGTTCATGGAGGACGGCTACACCAAGGAAGAGTGGAAGATGATGGTGGAGACGAAGAAGATTCTTGATCCCAAGATCAAGCTGTCCGCCACCTGCGTCCGCGTGCCAGTGTTCGTCGGCCATTCGGAAGCCGTCAATATCGAGTTCGAAAACCCGATCACGGCGGATGAAGCGCGCAATATCCTGCGCAACGCGCCGGGCTGCCTTGTCATCGATAAGCACGAGCCGGGCGGCTACGTCACGCCCTACGAGGCGGCCGGCGAGGACGCGACCTATATCAGCCGCATCCGCGAGGACGCGACGGTGGAGAACGGCCTTGTGCTGTGGTGTGTCGCGGATAATTTGCGCAAGGGCGCGGCGCTGAACGCGATCCAGATCGCGGAAGTCCTGATCAACCGCAAGCTCGTCAGCGCCAAGAAGAAGGCGGCGTAAGCGCAGCGGTCAGGGAGCCGGAATCATGTCTGAGCAGCCGGCTCCTGCGCCGTCGAGGTCCGCGTCGGAAAAAACCCGGCGCGGTTTTGAATATGTGCTGTTCAACAGCCGCTGGTTGATGGCGCCGTTCTATGTCGGCCTCGTCGTCGCGCTCGCGGTGCTGTTCCTCAAATTCGTCCGCATGCTCTGGGAGTTCATGCTGCATGCGCCCGGCGCCAAGTCGAGCGAGACCATCCTCGATGCGTTGTCGCTGATCGACATGACGCTGGTGGGCAATCTCCTCCTGATCGTGGTGTTCTCGGGCTACGAGAATTTCGTCTCGCGCATCGACACCTCGGGCAATCCGAGCTGGCCGGTCTGGATCACCAAGATCGATTTCGCCGGGCTGAAGCAGAAGATGCTGGCCTCGATCGTCGCTATTTCGGCGATCCACGTGCTGGAGGCGTTTTTGAACATCGACAGCAATTTCGACGCCGTTAGGATGACCTGGCTGGTCGCCGTACATCTGGTGTTCGTGATCTCGGCGCTGCTGCTGGCGCTGTCGGATCGCTGGAGCGCGGAGAAGGGCGAGTAGCCGGTCTGGAATTGTAGGGTGGGCAAAGCGCAGCGTGCCCACCATCCGCATTGTGCTCGTAATGGTGGGCACAGCGCTTCGCGCCTTTGCCCACCATACGGCACTCAGGATGAAGCGACCGCCTCGCGCGGGCTGAGAAATTCCTTCGCGGTCTTGTCAAGCACGAATAGCGAGCCTTCCGCGACGCCGAAATACGCGCCGTGGAGCTGCAACTCGCCGCTCTCGACTCGTGCGCGGACGAATGGAAACGTCTGCAGGTTTTCGAGCGAGCGGAACACCGCGGCCTTCTCGATGCGGGTGACGAAGTCCTGCATGGTTTCGTGGGCGCGCTGCTCGACGATCTCGCCGGGCTTGATGAACTGCGCCATCCACTTGCCGATGAAGTCGCCCGGCGTGATCGGTTCGAGCTTGTCGACAAAGGCGCGAATGCCGCCGCATTGGGCGTGGCCGAGCACGACGATGTGTTTGACCTTCAGCACCGACACCGCATATTCCAGCGCCGCGGAGACGCCATGCGCGCCGCTGTCGGGCTGATAGACCGGAACCAGGTTGGCGATGTTGCGCACCACGAACAACTCGCCAGGGCCGGCATCGAAGATCACCTCGGGCGACACCCGCGAGTCGCAGCAGCCAATGACCATGACTTCCGGGGATTGGCCGCGCACCGACAAATCGCGGTAACGGCTCTGCTCGGTCGGCAGCCTCTGCGTGGTGAAGGTGCGGTAGCCGTCGAGCAAGCTTTTGGGGAACGAGTTCATGGCTCTTGCCTAACCATATAGGAATGACGGGAACAAGACTTCCGGCTAACGGAACGAAATGATATCGCGTCAGGTTCAGAAAGTAAGAGAGGAACCATTCATGACTCGTCCGCGCCGCAGCCTGTTGTTTATGCCGGGATCGAATGCCCGGGCGCTGGAGAAGGCGCGCAATCTCGCGGCGGACTGCCTAATCCTTGATCTGGAGGATTCCGTTGCGCCGGACGCCAAGGTCAAAGCGCGGGAGCAGATCGCGCAGGCCGTGCAGGCCAAGGGTTTTGGCAAGCGGGAGGTGCTGATCCGCACCAACAGCCTCGATTCACCGTGGTGGAGTGACGACGCGGCCATGGCCGGCGCGGTGGTTCCCGACGGCATTCTGGTGCCGAAGATTTCGACGGTTGAGGATTTGAACAAGATCGGAGCGCGGCTGAGCGAGGTTGGCGCGCCTTCCACGATCAAGGTCTGGGCCATGATCGAGACCGCGCGCGCGGTACTCGATGCCGACAAGCTCGGCGCCACCTCGCGCGATTCCAAGAGCCGGCTCGCGGGCTTCGTGTTCGGACCGAACGACATCGCGCGCGAGACGCGGATCAGGATGATGCCGGGCCGTGCGGCAATGATCCCGATGATCACGCATTGCGTGCTGGCAGCACACGCCCATGGGCTCGAAATGCTCGACGGGCCCTATGGCGACATCACCAATCTCGACGGCTTTACCGAGGAATGCGCGCAGGGCCGCGACCTCGGCTTTGACGGCAAGACGCTGATCCATCCGAGCCATATCGACGCCTGCAACGTGATCTTCACGCCGCCTGCGGAAGAAGTCGCTGAGGCGCGGAAGATCATCGCCGCCTTTGCACTGCCGGAAAATGTTTCGCGCGGCGCGATCCAGCTCGATGGACGCATGGTCGAACGGCTGCATGCCGAAATGGCCAAGCGCACCATCGCAATTGCCGACGCGATCGCCGCCATGGGCTAGAGCCTTCTAGCCGAGTCTATCCGGCGGCGCTTCCGGCGATGAGATCGCATTCGGCCGGCCTCGCTGCAGGCGCAATTCGCATCCGTAGCCCGTTGGCAGGACGCACCGTGACGCTCATCTGCGGCCACACCCGCGATTCGTCCTCGAGGTGAAACTCAAATCGCTGGATCAGGCAAGCCAGAGCGATGGTCGCCTCCTGCAAGGCAAACGGCGCGCCGATGCAGATGCGGGGGCCAACGCCGAACGGCAGATACGCGAAACGTCCGACCTGGCGCCTAGCATCGCCCAGGAACCGGGCTGGATCAAAGACATCCGGCTGATGCCAGAGCTGCCGATGCCGATGCAGCACATAAGGCGCGATCACGATCAGCGATCCGGCTTTGACTTCGTAGTCGCCGAGCCGGTCCGGACCCTTGGCCGAGCGGCTCAACGCCGCGATGGGCGGATATAGCCGCAAGGCTTCTTCGATGACGGCTTTGGTCACCACCAGCCGATCGACCGGCCCATCCTCAGGCCCGGCGAGCTCGCGCTCGGCCTCCTCCCGCACGCGTTCTCGCCAGTCGCGCGACTGCGACAGCAGGAATAGCGACCAGGTCAGCGTATTCGCGGTGGTCTCGTGGCCCGCCGACAGGAAGGTGAGAATGTTCGAGCGGACCTCCGCGAGCGTCATCGGCTGGCCAGTCGCGGGATCAAGCGCGCGCAACAACAGCGTAAGCAGATCGTCCCGGCCAACGGCGTTGTTCTCAAGCGCCTTGTTCTCAAGCGCCTTGCGGCGGGTCTCGATCAGGCCGTCGATGATATTTTCTTCAGGGTCGATTTGATCCGCGACCGGCCGGGACGCGGGATGTAGTCGGGCGCCCCGATCAGGTCCAACAGGCCAATACGGCCGGCCGCGCGGAAATATTCGGTCATCGACAGGCGAAACTCGTCCGGGTCGCTCTGCAGACCATCCGAGAAGATGGTCAGTGCCAGCACATCCAGCGTCAGCAATGTGATTTCGGCGGCAACATCGACCGTCGCTCCGGAGCCCAGCGACAGCCAGCGCTTCGTGAGCTGATCGACTGCAAACCGCATGTCCTTGGCGAGGCTGCGCACGGTGCGGGCGGAAAACAACGGCGCCAGGGTTCGGCGCTGAATCTCCCAGCGCTTGTCCTCGGCGCTGAGCAACCCGTCTGCCAGGCCTGCGCTCAGGACGCGGCGTTGCAGCGGGTCCTTCCGGTAATTGGCTGTATTGTCGACCAGCACCTGCCTGATCGCCGCGGGATCATTGAGGACGAAAGCCTGGCCGATCGGAAGACCGACCCGCGAAATCGGCTCGCGGAAGAAATCTTCGCTCCAGCATTCGAGCGGGTTGCGCCGCAGGGCCTGCAAAAGCCCGATCGGCCCCAGCCGCCTCGGTGGCGGCACCGGGGCAGGTGGATGAAACACAAGCGCCTCAGTCGACCCCCTCGACATGGCAAAAAAAATTCTCGGTAAAAATTTGGAAGCGAACTACCCCTCGTCGCTTTTCATAGCGCCCAAGTTCGGAGAGTTCGTCAATAGGTTAAATGAATCGCTCTGCGGCCCAGGCATAGAGGCTTCCTCGGATCGGCACGGAATTGCCACGGCCTTTCGGCGAGATGTGCAGGCCGATGATCTCGGGGTCATCAAGATATTTGGAAACATCCGCCGGTTCGAAAAAATGCTTCGGCTCGGCATGCACGGCATAGAACGATTTCTTCGGCAGCGCACCGCGCGCCGAGCCTGCGCGATTGGCGAGCGCGGTCAGCGCGGCCGGGCCATAGATCGCCACGCGGATGTCGGAAAGGCGGGAGCCGCCGCGCATGCGCCGCAGCATAAAGGTCAGGCGGTGGCGGAGCGACAGCCAGTCCGGCGTCAGCTCCTCCTGCTCCATCAGGTCTTCGAACGCCCGCACGATCGGGTCGTCCGGCGGCAGATACAGCACGGAGTTGCCGATCTGGCGCGGCCGCTCCCAGGCAAAGAGCGGCTTCGCCGGATCGATCTCGATGGGTTTTAGCAGCAGCACGTCGGCGTCGAGCCAGAGGCCGGAGCCTTGCGCCATCAGCCGCATGCGGAAAAAATCGGAAAATTGCAGCGTGGTCCAGTCACGCCACGAGCCGTCTGGCTGGGCGGGGCGCAATTTTTCCGAGAACGAATAGGGCAGCACTGCCTCGGCGTCGGCACGGCCGACGCCCTCGGGCAGTCCCGGGATCGCATCGAAGCTATAGACAGTAACCTTGTGGCCGGCCGCTACTTGCGACCGCAGGCAGGTCTGCCGGAGCCTGTCGAGCGGACCGTGCCAGAAGGTGACGACGTCGGGGAGCATCATAGCGTTTTCAAGCGAAGTGGACGCCGGTTCGCGTGAAGAAAACGCGTCAAACCTAAAAATATTCCGTTATGCGCGAGCTTACGCCCACTCGCGCTCTTTGAGCTTCGCCTCAAATGCGTCGATCGACGACTTCTTCTCCATGGTGAGCCCGATGTCGTCGAGGCCATTCAGCAGGCAGTGCTTTCGGAACGCATCGATCTCGAACTTGAGCGTGCCACCGTCGGGACCGCGGATTTCCTGCTTCGCCAGATCGATGGACAGCGTCGCATTGGCGCCGCGCTCGGCATCGTCGAACAGCTTGTCGAGGTCTTCCTGGCTGACGCGGATCGGCAGGATGCCGTTCTTGAAGCAGTTGTTGTAGAAAATGTCGCCGAACGAGGTCGAGATCACGCAGCGGATGCCGAAATCGAGCAGCGCCCACGGCGCGTGCTCGCGGCTCGAGCCGCAGCCGAAATTGTCGCCCGCGACCAGCACTTTCGCATTGCGATAGGCTGGCTTGTTGAGGATGAAATCCGGATTCTCGCTGCCGTCATCCTTGTAGCGCTGTTCGGAGAAGAGCCCCTTGCCAAGGCCGGTGCGCTTGATGGTCTTGAGGTACTGCTTGGGGATGATCATGTCGGTGTCGACATTGATGATCTTCAAGGGCGCCGCGACGCCTTCCAGCGTATCGAACTTCTGCATCAGTCAAGCTTCCGGTTAAGGTTCTTTGGAGACAGACAGTTTAACGCGTATGGTGCCCCTGATAAAGGGCGAATAACGCAGGTCTAGTCCGCTTCGGCCTCGATATCGGCCATGTCATCGTCGGAAAGCCCGAAATGATGGCCGATCTCATGGATCAGCACGTGGCTGACGATTTCGCCCAGCGCCTCCTCATGCTCGGCCCAGTAGTCCAGGATCGGCCGGCGATAGAGCCAGACCATGTTGGGGAGGCGGGCGACGTCGATGTGGCTCTGATGCGGCAGGCCGGTGCCCTGGAACAGGCCAAGCAGGTCGAACTCGCTCTCGGCCTCCATGTCGTCCAGCACCTCGTCGGTCGGGAAATCGTCGACACGGATGACCACGCCTTCGCAAAGCTCGCGAAAGCGGGCAGGCAGGCGCTCGAAAATCGCGTGCGCCATGGTTTCCATCTCGGCCAGCGAGGGGGCTTTCAGATCGGTCCACATCGAAAAACCTTTTAGCGTCAGTTCAGCCACAGTGCATCTCGGTTTTGTGACGGGGCTAGCTGGCGGATGAGGCGAATGTTAGAACTGGATCCGAAAACAGGTTTGGGTGGGCGTCATGATCAGGATCAGTATCGCGGCAGTTGTGGCTTCGCTAGCGGGAGCTGTGCTTTTGAGCGGGACTTGCGCGAATGCGCAGTCGACGTCCGCCGGCGTCAAGCTGGCGCAGGCCGCGCCGCAGGATCCCACCGCGCCGCCGCGCTATCGCCGGCCGCGCCTTCGCGTCACGCCTTATTATCCTTATTATGAAGAGCAGGGCGTCGTGCCGCACTACAATCCCGGACCGAATGCGGTGCGGGTCTGCAATGCGCATTACGAGCAGGAATTCCGCCCGAGTGGCACGGTGATCGTGCCGAAGATGCATTGCGTCTGGACCAACGACCCGCGCGCCCGAGCCGTCGCGGATTGACGATCTGAAAATTGGCTAGAGCCGCGGATGCGGACACGCGGTTGAGGCGCGGCGTTGCACACAAGACACGCCTTCTGAAAATTTCACCGCTTGCGGAACGGTGCAGTGCGCTTCGCATTCATCTTTGCGGCGCAGTCATTCAGTCCACATTCACGTCACCCTCTCTAGATTCTTTTCTGCGTCGCGTCGCGGCAGTTGCAACAGGGGCAACCGCACGGCGCTGACGTGAAATCCCTTGAGAAGGAGAAGAGGAATGAACGGAACGAAAGTTCTGGGCTTGGCGGCTGTCGGCGCGTTTCTCGTCATGGCAGCTCCGGTCGGAAGTGCGCAGGCGATGTCGCTGATCAATCCGGGCGCTGCTGCAACGGTGCAACAGGATGCGAAGCTGCCGACCACCGAGGTGCGTTGGCATTGGCATCATCATGGGCATCATGGCTGGCACCATCGGTGGCACCACCGTTGGCATCGCCATGGTCACTGGCACCGTTGGCACCATCACCGCCATTGGTGAAACGTCCGGCTGGATTTTCGATTGAAACGGGCTCGCTTAGGCGGGCCCGTTTTTCTTCGTGCCGGCATGAACCGATGCTAGGCTGATTCCGATCCGGGTTTTCGAACGCAGGGAGGTTTCGATGACGAGGCGGATCGGTATTGCTGCGCTGGCTGCGACATTGGCGCTCTCAGTCTCGACGGCGATTTCGCCTGCGGTCGCAGCTCCGGCCGCAGGGCAAAAGGTGACCGCATCGGGCGCAACCGATGTCAGTGCGATCAAGCATTATCGGCACTCTCACTACGTCTATCATCCCTATTATCCCTATTATTTGGGCCGCCCTTATTATTACTCGCCGGGGCCGTTCTTTCCGTTCCCATCGTTCGTCGACGACGGCTGGGGGTCGTGGTGAGCTGCGTGGACGCTTGAGGCAAATCGTGCTGACGCGAGGCTTACAGCGACAAGCTTTTTGAACGCGTTCGCCCATGAGCGATCGGATCGCATCAACACCACGCGCGTATCGTTATTCCTCGGTGCTCGGATTCTTCATCGCGAGCCGCATGCGACAACGTCGTACTAGAACGCGCATCATTCATGCCGCGTTCAGCTCATACGCTTTAATTTTATCTGCGGGACGAATGCAGCGGGGACCGAAGAGGTGGAGCGTGCAATGCTGGCGCGCGTGCCTTGCTTGCATCCAAGGATGCCTGCACCCAAGAGGGAGGACACAGCGAATGAAAACAATCTCGATGACGGGACTTGTTCGCGGCCTGACGATCGCCGCGGCTGCGACGCTCTTTCTCGCTTTGCCCGGTCAGCGCGCGCAAGCGATGTCGCTGATCACGCCGGGCGCTTCACCTTCCGCCAACGTCGCGACCGATGGTCTGATACAGGTTCGCGGTGGTGGCCATGGCGGCGGTGGTGGACATGGTGGCGGCGGCTTCCATGGCGGAGGCGGATTCCACGGCGGTGGTTTCCATGGTGGCGGATTTCACGGTGGAGGTTTCCACGCCTTCCATGGCGGAGGAGGCTGGCACGGTGGCGGCTTCCGTCACTTCGGCGGCCATCGCTTTGTGCACTTCCATCGCCGGCATTTCTTCTACGGCGGCTACTATCCCTACTACTCTTATCCGCACCACTGCCGGATCATCCGGACCTATCACGGTCCGCGCCGTGTCTGCGGCTGGCACCACTGGCATCGCTATTACTGATGAGCTGCGGGCCACTGCCGACATGAATTGGGCGCCTCTCGGGGCGCCCTTGTCGTTCAGACCCAGTCCTTGAACTTCCAGGACCGCAGCTTCATTTTCCACGGCGTCAGATTGACCAGCCGCCATTGTTCCATGTGGTCGGGCGGCCAGTGGCTGAGGCGCCGCTCCTCTTTTTCTTCCGGAGCAGCGGCAGCGCTTTTCGTCGGACGGCGATATTTCTGCCGCGTCGCAGCAGAAACCAGGTCGACGAATTCCGGCTTATTGGCCATGGCACGCTCCTCACCACACGCGTACGCGAGTGGTGAGTGTGCGCCCCGAGACTTAACGGCCCGTTGCCGAATACGGTTGAGATTGAGACAAGCGGCGCTTTATTGTTTGCACATGATCTTATCGGAAAACCGCTGCACACTTTTCCGGATCATGCGCTATCGCCACTCCCTCACATCGACAAAGTGCCCCGCGATCGCGGCGGCCGCCGCCATCGCCGGCGAGACGAGGTGGGTGCGGCCTTTAAAACCCTGACGGCCCTCGAAATTGCGGTTCGAGGTCGAGGCGCAGCGCTCTTCCGGCGCCAGCTTGTCCGGGTTCATGGCAAGGCACATCGAGCAGCCCGGCTCGCGCCATTCGAAGCCCGCCTTGAGGAATATCTTGTCGAGGCCTTCGGCTTCCGCCTGCTCCTTCACGATGCCGGAGCCCGGCACGATCATTGCGTTGACGTGCGCGTTGACCGTCTTGCCCTCGGCGATCTTGGCCGCCGCGCGCAGGTCTTCGATGCGGCCGTTGGTGCAGGAGCCGATGAAGACACGGTCGAGCTTGATGTCGGTGATCTTCGTCCCCGCCGTCAGGCCCATATATTTCAGCGCGCGGTGCTTGGAGAGGCGCTTGGCCTCGTCCTCGATCTTGTCGGGATCGGGTACGGCGCCGGTGATCGAGATCACGTCCTCGGGCGAGGTGCCCCAGGTCACGATGGGCGGCAGCTTGGCCGCATCGAGCCGGATCTCGTGATCGAAATGCGCGCCCTCGTCCGAGCGCAGCGTCTCCCAGTAACGCATCGCCGCGTCCCAGGCCGCGGCCTTTGGCGATTTCGGGCGACCGCGCAGGAAGTCGAACGCCTTCTGATCCGGGGCGACGAGACCGGCGCGCGCGCCGCCTTCGATCGACATGTTGCAGACCGTCATGCGGCCTTCCATCGACAGCGAGCGGATCGCCTCGCCGGCATATTCCAGCACATAGCCGGTGCCGCCGGCGGTGCCGATCTCGCCGATGATGGCCAGGATGATATCCTTGCCGGTCACGCCTTCCGGCAATTTGCCGTCGACGACGGCGCGCATGTTCTTGGCCTTCTTCTGGATCAGCGTCTGTGTCGCCAGCACATGCTCGACCTCGCTGGTGCCGATGCCATGGGCGAGCGCGCCGAACGCGCCATGCGTGGAGGTGTGACTGTCACCGCAGACGATGGTGGTGCCGGGCAGCGTAAAACCCTGCTCGGGGCCGATCACGTGCACGATGCCCTGGCGCCGGTCGAACTCGTTGTAATATTCGATGCCGAATTCCTTGGCGTTCTCGGCCATCACCCGCATCTGCTCGATGCTCTCCGGATCGGGGTTCGGCTTGGAGCGATCGGTGGTCGGGATGTTGTGGTCGACGACGGCGAGCGTCTTCTCGGGCGCGTGCACCTTGCGGCCCGTGGCGCGCAGGCCTTCGAAGGCCTGCGGCGAGGTCACCTCGTGCACCAGATGGCGGTCGATATAGAGCAGGCAGGTGCCGTCTTCGGCCTCGTGCACCAGATGGTCGTTCCAGATTTTGTCGTACAGCGTTGTGGGTTTGGACATGAGCGTCAGCTCCGGAAGAAATTTGTGAGCGGTTCGGCGCGTGGGCGCCGGCTAAGGATGTCGGCGCGCTTTCAACGCGCGCTGCTAAGCTCTGACGTCGCGGAGGTCGCGAACCGTCCGAAGAAACGGCCGGGCAGGCGCGAGCGATCGTCGATCACGACGCGCTGGCAGACCTTGCTGGTTGAATCCAGAACCATTCCAAATTTCTATCACAGGGCTCGTTGCCGCGACAATCAATCGATGCGCGGGGCTCCTTACATAGTGCTGCGCAACAAAAAAGCGCGGGGTGATTCCGCGCTTTTCATCAAACCGACGATGTCGCGGCGCTTACTCGCCAACGGCCTTGGCGTGCTCCGTCTTCTCGACGATGCGGGCCGACTTGCCGCGCAGGTTGCGCAGGTAATAGAGCTTGGCGCGGCGGACCTTGCCGCGGCGCACGACCTTGATCGAGTCGATCATCGGCGACATCACGGGGAACACGCGCTCCACGCCTTCGCCGTAGGAGATCTTGCGCACCGTGAAGCTTTCGTTGAGGCCCGAGCCGGAGCGGCCGATGCAAACGCCTTCATAGGCCTGCACGCGGGTGCGCTCGCCTTCGACCACCTTGACGTTGACGATCACGGTATCGCCGGGCGCGAACTCCGGGATTTCCTTGGTTGCGGCGAGCTTGTCGAATTGCTCTTTTTCGAGCTGCTGAATGAGGTTCATTGGAAATCTCCATCGCGGCGCGCCCAGCCGGTACGGGGGCTGCGCTCGATCCTGCCATCACTTGCGGATTTGGCCGCTCCTATAAGGCATGAGCGGAGCTTTGTCACCCGTCTGTCGTGTTTTTTCGCGTTCCCGGCCGAATGGCCCATAAATCCGGCCGCCGCGCCTGGGTCAGCTGCTCAGCCTCGGCCCTCCGCCAGGCCGCGACCTTGGCATGATCGCCGGAAATGAGGATTTCTGGGATCGGGCGGCCTTCGAAGAGCTGCGGGCGGGTGTATTGGGGGTATTCCAGTAGGGAATCGGAAAAGCTCTCCTCCGTGCCGGATTCCGCCTTGCCCATCACCCCCGGCAGCAGCCGGACGCAGGCGTCGATCAGGGCCAGGGCCGCGATTTCGCCGCCGGACAGCACATAATCGCCGATCGAGACCTCCTCGAGCCGGCGCGCCTCGATCAGGCGCTGGTCGACCCCCTCGAACCGCCCGCAGACGATCAGCGCACCCGGGCCGGCCGCCAGTTCCCGAACCCGGGACTGGGTCAATGGCCGACCGCGCGGGCTCATCAGGAGGCGGGGAAGCGCCGGCGGCGTGTCCGCCGCATCGATCGCTGCTGCCAGCACGTCGGGGCGCAGGACCATGCCAGGCCCGCCGCCCGCCGGGGTGTCGTCGACGCTGCGATGCTTGTCGGTTGCCGACGCGCGGATGTCCCGCGCTTCCAGCGCCCACAGCCCGGACGACAGCGCCTTACCCGCCAGGCTAATGCCGAGCGGACCCGGAAACATCTCCGGAAACAGCGTGAGGATGGTGGCGCGCCAGGGTGCGGTCATGGGTACGTGTTACGGCACCACGGCCGTGAGATCGAGGCCCTGCATCAAGGCAGCGGCTTCGACAGCGCGTTTGAAATCGGCCAGTTTGAAGGTCGTCACCACGATTTTCTTCAGATCGAGCAGGCCCTCGGCGGCGAGCTTCGCCAATTGCCCGGGCGATTGCCGCGTATACATGAACTGGCCGACGACTTCCCAGTCGTTCGCCAGCATTTCGCGGAACGACAATTCCAGCGGCACGTCGGCGCTGCCCATCAGCACCAGGCGGCCGCGGCGCTTCAAGGCGCGCAGGCAGGACAGCGTGGTCGACGTGCTCTTGGCGGTGCCGAGCAGGTCGAGCGCGACATCGGCGCGACCGCCCGCGGCCTTGCGGATGATGTCGAGATCCTGCGCGGGATCGCCGGTGACGACCGCGGGGATCACGCGCGGACCGAAGACGTCGCGCAGGTTCTCCAGCGCCTCGCGCTTGCGCCCGACCGCAACGACGCGGCCAGCGCCCATGCTGGCGGCAAGCATCACCGCGCCCGAGCCGAAATAGCCGGTAGCGCCGTTGATCAGGATGGTCTCGCCGCCGGAGAGGCCGGTGCGCTGGATGCCGCCGAACGGCACGATCAGCTTGGCAAGGCCGATCAGCTCGGTGGCCGGCTTGTCATCGAGATTGGAGAGCGGCGTGACACAGGCCGCCGGCCAATGCGCAACTTCCGCAAACACGCCGTCGCGCCAGCGCATCTGCATCGCCAGTGCGGCCTCCGTCGTCACCGTTGCGGTGAGGCCGATCAGGATTTGCGGCGGGTCGCTGTCAGGCACGTCGCCGCGCAGATGCGGGCTCAGGAAAACGCGGTCGCCGCTCTCGACATGCGACACGTTCTCGCCGATCGCGATCACGCGGCCGATCGCATTGGTGCCAGGCACGAACGGCATCGGCGGCAGGCTGTAAGGCACCTGTCCCGACAGCACGCGGCCCATATAGGACAGCACCATGCCGGCCTCGATGCGGACGAGAACGCCGTCGGGTGCGGGTTTCGGCGTTTCGACGTCATCGAAGCGCAGGTCGTTATGGGCGTGCAGCCGCCAGGCTTTGTGGGTTTTTGTCATTGCCGTTCATCCCGCTGTCGTCCTGGCGAAAGCCAGGACCCATTACCACAGGCGGTAATGTGGGACGTGCCTAGGCCAACATCCAGCGCAACAACGAAAGCCTGTGGCTATGGGTCCTGGCTTTCGCCAGGACGACGTGAAGGGAGGCGGTCCTCCTCGTCAGGATCGTCGCCTTCGATTTCTTCGGGCAATTCGATCAGCACGCGGCCGCCAGCGAGATCGACCGTCGGCACCACTTCATTGGAGAACGGCAACAGCAGTGTTGAACCAGCAGCCGGCGCGATCTCGATGATGTCGCCGGCGCCAAAATTATGGATGGCGATGACCTTGCCGAGCGCTTGGCCTGCGGTAGTGACAGCGGCAAGCCCGATCAGGTCGGCGTGGTAATATTCGTCACCTTCGGTCGCGGGCAGATTTTCGCGCGCGACGTAGAGCTCGATGCCGTTGAGGCGTTCGGCCTCGTTGCGGCTCGTGACGCCCTTCAGCGTCGCGACCAGAAAGCCCTTGGCCTCGCGGGCGTGCGCCACTTCGAAGCTGCGCGCGCCGTCCTTGGTCGAGAGCGGCCCGTAGCGCGTCACCGCGAACGGGTCTTCGGTGAAGGTCCACAACTTCACGGCACCGCGCACGCCATGCGCGGCACCGATCCTGGCGACGCAGACCTGCGCGGACACTTCAGCGCGCCGTTAAGCGGCTCACGCCGTCTTCGCAGCGGCTTCGGCCTGCGCCTTGCGCTCCTTGCGCGGCACGGCCTTCTCGGGGTTGTTGCGCTTCTCGCGCTTCTTGACGCCGGCAGCATCGAGGAAGCGCATCACGCGATCCGACGGCTGTGCGCCCTTGGCGAGCCAGGACTTGACCTTGTCCATGTCGAGCTTCAGCCGCGCCTCGCTGTCCTTGGGCAGCAGTGGGTTGAAATGGCCGAGCCGCTCGATGAAGCGGCCGTCGCGCGGAAAGCGCGAGTCGGCGGCGACGACGTGATAGACCGGACGCTTCTTGGTGCCCGCGCGAGCGAGGCGGATGACGACTGGCATTTAATTCTCCTTCAAAAGCCTGATGTGTCGTTCGATTGATTGGGTGATTATTTCTTCTTCCCCGGAAAGCCGAGGCCGGGAAGATTTGGCTTGCCGGAAA
>DATHMA010000162.1:0-12257 GCA_035487555.1 Bradyrhizobium sp.
GCATCAGCGCCACTCCTCCTGATGGACTAGTCAGCAAGCCCCGTTGAAAAGACGCAATTCGACCCGCTTCGTCACGATCATTCAGGGCGCGACTTTGGGACAAGGTGGAGGCGCACGCGCAAGCGGGGTCATGGCGTGTCAGCTGACATTGCGGATTGAGCCGCAGACGAGGGACTTGCCGCGCCGCTGTCCGCGGTGCGGAGCGCTCTCTCGTCTCGCTCACTCCATTCTCGATTCCCGGCGAGGCAACACGGTTCGCCTCTACCGCTGTGGGAGTTGCGGCGAACTGCTTTGGGATGATGGATCGAAATCCTGCGGGGACGTATTGGCGCGTCGGATCGGCAACTCGGGGTCGTCCGGGGAGTGAAAGGTGGACTAACAGCGCGCGAGCCGTTGGAAGTTGGTCGGGTGGAAATACCGCCTCAATCCCGAGGGGTATGGCTCGACGAACCGTAAGCCGGAGGCAAAGCCTCCGGCTTACGGAGCGCGGAAGTCACCAGAGGAGTGAGTGTCATGCGAGTACAGCACGCAGCGGCAAGGCCCTTCGATGCAAGGCCTTTTGATGTCAGTCAGATCGAAGGCGATATTCGCGAAGCAGTTCACCAAGGGTCGCCGCACATCCAGGCGGTCGAAACTGCGCCGCGGCCGGCGAAGCCGCCGCTTCCGGACTACGTCAGTCATCGCGACGACGTCAGCGAGATCGGCAAGCTCTCGGCCGAGGCCATCGCCAGGGAATATGAGGTGACCGCCAAGGAAATCGAGGCGATGGGCGAGGTGGTCCGGGACATGGTGCAGCGTTGCGAGCAACTGACCACCTCCGCGTCTTCCATGCTCAAAGACATCAAGGCCACCGCGACGAACTACCGCCAGGAAGCCAAGCGGATATTCAACGAAATCGAATCCTGCTCCAGCGCAGCCGATGAAGTTCGCAAGCTGTGCGAAGCCTTCCGCGACAAGATCGCCACCAAGACCGCCGAAGGCGCGAGTTGATCATCTACTCGGCGGTGCCCTTTCTCCTGGCTGCGGCACCGCCCGTCATCCTGCTGCTCTCGATCCTGGTCGGCGGCTGCACGATGATGCGGCCCGGCGGCAACGCGATGGATCGGGCGCGGCTCTATTCGGAGGCGAACAGTCGGGCCGGCGAGGAGCTGGTCAGGGAGCTTGATCGGCGCGCAGCGCGCGAGGAGCTGCAGCGCACCGTTGAGGAGGCACAGCGATGATCTGTGAGTGTTGCCACCGCAATGTCGACCACGTCAGGAGCTCGTTCTGGCATGGCGAGGCCCGGATCTGCCGGGAGTGCCTAGCGCAATGGTGTGATGGCGATAATGACGAAATCGGCGCGGATGCTGCGAGCGTGGGAAACTATGTGCGCCTCAGGCATGGTCTTCCTCCGCTCGCGGCAGCACTGGCGATCCTCCTGTTGACCGCCGCGCCGGCGGCTTACGCCTCTCGTCACTGCCTCGGCTATTCGGAAGCGGCAAGAACCTGGCCGTCGCGGGCGCTGGTGAAGGATGGCGACGGATGCTGGACCTATGACCGCCATCCGCCGCACGCGGAAGCGCCGGTCGCGATCCGCGAACCCGTCCTGCCGGTCCGCGCGCCGACGCTGATGGACCGCTGGGTCGATGCCGACCTGATTGAGGTCGGACCGCGTCAAAGCGAGCCCGACACCGTGTCACAGGCAGAACCTTCCTCCTCGCCCGACGCGATCGCGAGCGCGAGCCAGTTCGCGCTGTTCGTCGCGCTGGTGCTTGCAACTGTCTCGGTCGTGGAGATCGCGACCGTGCGCGGCTCAGCGCCCGGCGGCGAGGCGCGGCGCTGGGCCGCGAAGTCCAGACGCTGACGCGGAAGTTGGTGACTGTGTCATGGAGTTCAACGGCCTATGCCGTCGGAGAGCAGAACCGGAAGATCGCCCGATGCTTCACAGTCCTGATCGAACAGCCGGTGGTTCATGGCCCACATCGCAGCTTGCGTGCGATTGTTCGCGCCGATCTTTCTGAAAATAGCTTTCACATGCGCCTTCACGGTCGGCTCGGCGATATTGAAGAACCGCGCCACATGTTTGTTGGAGTCGCCCTGAACGATGCGTTCCAGGATCGCGATCTCCCGCGCGGACAGCTTCAGCCCTCGCGGCTCATCGGCGACTTCCAATGGATCGTCGTTCGCAAGCAAGGGAGGCAGCCGCTCTTCCGGCCTTGGCTGGAGATCGATCGGCCACAAGCGGGCGTCGATCAGAATGACCTTTCCGTTGATCACAGCCTGCAGCGTGCTGACGAGATCCTCGGGGCTGACCGAATTGAAAAGGGCTGCATTGGCGCCATCCTCCAGTGCACTCGCAAGCGAGCGGGGATTGCTTTCATCGGCGACGGCCACGATGAAGGCCAGAGGATATCGGCTTCTGATCTTGCCGCAGATCAGAGCCTGATCCGCGCCGACGGCGACGATGAACAGAACAGGTTTGTCGTAAGGGACCTCCGAGAGGTCTTCCAGGTTTATCGCGCAGCCGTGCGGACGAAAGCGGGTCTTCGACAGTAATAGCCGCAAGCCCTCGCGAAAGAGGCCGTCGCTTTGCAGGATATACGTCGGTACTACGGACTCGCTCGACATACCCGGGCCGCCGCTCCGATGACGACTTCACGCGTTCTTCAGCAGCCCCGCCCCGATGGAAACTTTACTACAGAATACAGAGGGTTGCATACTTTGTAATAACTTAAGATAGGTTTGGCGGAGAATTAGGGACAGCCATCCTGTCCTGATTATTCTGGCCTTCGCAAAGTGCCGGAAACATTTCCTATTCCCGCATGGACTAGTCCGAATTTTCCGGCGCGCCGATGAGGATCGTCGACCGGTTTGTCCGAAAGCGACGCTTCGTGGCGGCTTTTCTCTGCCCTGCTCAACGCCCGCACGATACGGAAATACCTTCGAGGCAACCGCCTGACGTCGATCGCCAGCGAAGTCGGCCAGCCCCCGCCGTCAAGTCGCAGCAATCGAGGTGAGGAAGTCGCTCAGCGTCCGCATAACGTCGTCGGGAAATTGATCGACGAAGAAATGTCCGCCGGGGAGGGAGGCCGCTTTCGGGTCGCTGAAACGCTTGCGCCATTCCGCCGGTATATCGAAGAGCTGGGCCATCTGCCCGGTCGAGCCATAGAAGACCAGCGTTGGACATTCCACGCGGCGTTCGATGTCTGCGGCGTCGTGCTCGAGGTCGATGGAGGCTGCCGCGCGATAATCGGAGCACGATCCGTGAATCATCGCGGGATCGCGCCAGGAGCGGCGATAGTCAGCGACTTGGGATGTGCTGCGCCTCAGGGCGCATAGCGCAAGAGACAATACCGGATTATGCTGCTACGGCTAAAGCCGGATAGCGGAGGAGCAGCAATGCTGTTTCGTCTCGCATGTGCCATTGTGTCGACGACGGCGCTGCTACTTGATCCCGTTGGCGCCTTGTCGCAGGACATGCTGGCCGGCATTGATCTCAATAGTACGGAAATGTCGACGCCGGAGATGACGCGCGCCGATGTCGATGCGCTTCTCAAGGCGTCGCGCCGAGACGGCGCGGATCAACGCCCGGCGGATTTGCAAGCAAAGCGGCTATCGCAACTCGATCTCTCGGGTCTCGACTTCTCCGGCAGCAATCTTCGGCTCGCGAAGCTCAACCGGGCGAATCTAAAAGGCGCGCGTCTCGATCGGGCCGTCTTGAATCAGGCTTGGCTGATCGAAGCGGATTTGACCGGAGCCTCCCTCGCAAAAGCAACTCTGCTCGCAACGCAGATGCAACGTGCCAAACTTGGCGGCGCCGATTTGAGCGGCGCGCGCATAGCCGCCGATCTTTCCGGCGCCAGCCTGGTCGGGGCCAATCTTTCGGGCGCCGATTTCAGCGCAGATATGCGCAACCAATCGATGGGCCTGATGCGTGGCGTGCTCAAATCGGCCGATCTCAGGAATGCGAACCTGAGCGGCGCCAATCTCGCGCGTGCCGATCTGCAATTCGCCAAGCTCCAGAACGCCAATCTGACGAATTGCAACTTGACCCGCGCCGATCTTGCGGGAGCCGACTTGTCCGACGCCAATCTCGACGGCGCCGATTTCACGGATGCCGACTTCACAGCGACCATGTTGCCGAGACCGCCCGCCTTGACCGGGGCCCGCAATCTGGACAAGGCCAGGAACTTGGACCAGGCACGACGCCCGTTCATTAGATAATTTGGCGCCGGATCCCGGCTCGGGTCGAGCGAAACGGCAGGCCGATCGAGGTGACCGCCGCGGAACTGGCGCGGCTGCTGGAGAGAGAAGTGAAGCCGTGAGCGCCGATGCGTCTCGCCTCAGGCGATGATACGCGGCGCGGCGGTGGCCTTGTCGCCGGTGTTCGGGGTGCCCGTCGGCTCGATCAACAGAATATGCACCTCTCCGCGCGCCACCGGGCGGTGCTCGACGCCCTTCGGCACCACGAACACTTCGCCGGGATTGAGCGTGACGATGCGGTCCCGAAGTTCGATATCGAGTGTGCCTGCGAGCACCAGGAAGAAGTCGTCCGTATCGTCATGCTTGTGCCAGTGAAATGGCCCGTCGAGCTTGGCCACCATCACGTCGTTGCCGTTATAGGTGGCAACCGTGCGCGGCGAGAAGCGATCGGTGAAGGTGGCGAGCTTCTCGGCCAGATTCGCGGGCTCTGTCATCATGATTGTCTCCCGGCGATGGTTGTGAAGCGCCAGTCGCGGAATGTCGCGGACAATCCGCCGTGGTGCCTCAGGGATTATCTGACAACCTCGCGCTTGGATTCCCGCGACGGGCTGCCTGCTTTAGGCTTTCGGACCGCCTTGCCGGATGGTGCGGGCCGCTCGGCCGACGGAGTCGCCGGCAATGCGTCGATCTCGTCGATGCCCGCCATGAAATCCGTTCCGGCGCGCATGACGTGCTCGGCCGCCAGCGTCGCCGCGGCACGCTCGTCGCCGTCGATGATCGCTCTGAGGATTCCGGCATGCTCGTTCCAGGAGCGTGACTGGCGCGACGGACTCATCGGCGCGAACAGCATGGCGGTACGGCCGCGCAGCCGCTGCAGCAAGTCGCCGAGCACCCGGTTCTGGCCTGCAGCCGCTAGCTCGCTGTGAAATTCCTGGTTGAGCCGGTAGAGCTGGTCGAAATGACCGGCATTGACCGCTGCCGTTCCCTTGTTCAGGACCGCCTCGATGCGCTTGATCACGCGCGTGTCGTGCCGGCGCGCAGCCAGCCGCGCATTATGTCCTTCGAGCAGCGCGCGCACCTCGATCGTCTCGCGCGCTTCCTGCTCCGACATGACGGCAACCGACGCGCCGCGGCGTGCGGCGACCTCGATCAGACCTTCCGAGGCCAGCGCCCGGATCGCCTCGCGCACGGGATTGCGGGACACGCCGAGCTCGTCGGCGATGCGTTCCTCGACCAGCCGCTCGCCGGCCTTCAGCCGGCCGGTCAGGATCGCCTCACGCAGCTCGGCAATCACCTGGCCGTGCAGCGACGAATGCTCCTCGCCGACCTTGCGCTTGAATGATCCGATAGCCATGACGAGTTCACCTGCTCACGGCCTAGCCCCGGTCATGGGCCCTGCCTCTGTCGCCTTCGATGCGAAACGCCCCCGAGATAGCGACTCCGCCGCATAGTACAAGCTTTCAGGCGATAGGCCACGCTCGCGCGCGGCGCCATGCACTATTGGTTTTCGGCCTCCGTCGTGGCGACGCTTGTCGGACGGGGCGCTGCCGGCCGGCGCTCGGACAGAGGTATCCAGGATACGCTGACGTCGCCATTGACGAAGGTCTGGCAGGCCATGCGGTAGCCCTGCTGCAGGTCTTCCTCGGTCAAGTGCTTGCGCTCCTTCGGCTTGACCGCATCGGTGTGCGCGAGCCCGCTTTCGATGCGGCATCGGCAGGTGCCGCACAGCCCGCCGCCGCATTTGAAGGGAATGCCGCCTTGCTCGCGCAGTGACACCCGCAGCAGGTTGCTGTTCTCGGGCGCGCTGACGGTCTTGCCGTTATTGGTGATGAAGGTGATCTGGACCATCGCGAAAACTCAGCGTGCGGCGATCGCGGTCTTGCGCAGCGACGTCTCCATGTGGCCGAACGTGGTGAGATGCTCCAGTTCCCTGAAGGCGCGTTCGCGGCTCTCGAATTTCTCCAGGAATTTGCTCGGCACGTCGTTCACGATCTCGCTGCCGTCCTCGATCACGCGGATGCGGGTGCGGTCCTCGAGCAGCTCGGCGATCACGAAGTGCGCCTTCTTCTGCCCGTAGAACAGATAGTCGTAGGCATCGAGCGGCTTCAATCCGGCCCCGATCTCGGTGCGGAATTGTCCGGGCTTGCTGGTCAGGATCACATACATGGCAAATCCTTCCTTGTTGGGAGGGGATGGCGCGCCTATCGCGTCTCGCCTTGCGCCGGCTCCGCCTTGAGGGGGGCGAGCGGGACCTTGTCCTGCTCGATCTCGATGTCGTGGCTCAGCCAAAGCTGGCAGAGCAGGCGATAACCCTGCTCGAGGTGCGGCCCCAGCCGCTGCTTCTCTTTCCAGTTCGGCTCCGGCAAATGCTCGGCGCCATCAAGCACGCGGCAGGCGCATTTGGCGCATTTCCCCATCCCGCACCCGTAGCGCAGGTTGGGATAGGGGAATTGCCGGATCCCGGCCTTCACGACGAGGTTGGTGTTGGTGTCAATCTCGCCGCGATAGGTCTGGCCATCCCGATGCAGGGTGACGGTGGGCACTGCTTCAGGCCACCTTGCGCTCGACCATATCGAGTTGCTCGATCGGGAGGTCCTTGGCGACGTAATCCCAATAGAGCGCGGTGGTGTAGAGCAGGCGCATCTGCGCGCCGACCTCGCAGATCTTGAGGCAGCGCTGCTGCAGCTCGACCGTGTTGGCGTGCTCGAGTACGATCTGGTAGCCGCGTTCGCCGTGGATCTCGTCGGAGACGATGTGCAGGTCGAAGAACTCGACCTCCTCGTCGGTGAACTTGTACTTGTCGCGCAGCGTCGGCGTCTGCCGGCGGTAGATCGAGGGCACCTGCGATTCCAGGCCCACGACAAGACCGGCCACCGCCACGATCGGATCCTCGCGCATCGCCACCGCATAGCACCAGCTCTGCAGGCCGCGGGTGGTCGCGCTCATATTGTCGGGATCGGTCACGCGCGCGCGTGTGGTGCCGCAGGCCTCCGCAAAGCGGATCAGGAGGTCGGTGTGGCGATCACCGCCGATCTCCTCCTCATACATATTGGCGAGCAGGAAGTCCTTGGCCTCGGTGAAGCCGTCGGGCATGCGGGCATAGACATAGGCGAGGTAGTCCGCGAACGGACCGACATAGTGGAAGTGGTTCTCGGCCCAGCGCGCGAGATGTTCGCGGCTCAGCTTGCCGCTGGCCCAGGCGATGCTGAACGGCGCCTTGTTGGCGCTCTTGCCCTTGATGGCGTTTTCGAGGGCGGTGCGGAAATCCACGTGGTTCATCAATTCAGGCATTGGGCGCTCCCTGTGATCGCGGTCGGGCTTGCAGTGCTTCTTGCAGCCATGGGCCGGGGCCTGCATCGGCTCCGGCTGTCAAAAATTGTATACACTATACAATTGATTTTCGTCAACGACTTTGCTTAGCTGACGTTATTCGGCTCAAAATCGAGGCAAGTTTCGCCTGCTTTTCAGCCGTGGCAGGGCTATCGGGACATATATCGTATACAGTATACGCATGTTCGATGACCTGAGAATGCGTTTGCATCAGACACTGGGGGAGTGCGGGACAAACCATGACGCAGCACATTTCGCTCACCGCGGCCCATTGGGCCTATATCGCCGGCGTCGTCGCCGTCGTTCTGACTATGATCTTGCGGGCCAATGTGGTGGTGCCCTCGATCGTCGCCACCTTCGTGGTGGCACTGGCCTTCACGGGAAGTGCGGTGGGCGCGCTTTCGGCCATCTTCAATGCGAGCTTTGTCGCGGCGAAGGAGCTCTTCAATATTTTCCTGGTGATCGCGCTGATCACCGCGCTCCTCAACGCGCTGAAAACGCTGCGCTCCGACGTGCGCATGGTGCAGCCGTTTCGCGTGGTGATGACCAACGGTCACTCCGCCTTCTTCATCCTTGCCGCCATCACCTATGTGATCTCGCTGTTCTTCTGGCCGACGCCGGCGGTTCCGCTGGTCTCCGCCGTGCTGCTGCCGGCCGCGATCGCCGCGGGATTGTCGCCGCTGGCCGGCGCCATGGCGATTGCGATCGCCGGACAAGGCATGGCGCTGTCGTCGGACTATGTGATCGGGGTCGCGCCCGGCATCAGCGCCAAGGCGGCGGGTGCAGCCGTCAGCGCGGCCGCCGTCGCCGACCGCGCGTTGGCGCTATCCCTGATTACGGGCGGTGTGGCGCTGGTGATCGCCTACTTCTCGATCCGCAAGCTGATCAAGCCCGGCAGCGAGGCCTTGCTCGAGCAATGGCAGAAGCAGTCCGGCAATGGTGACGCCAAGTCGATCGAGGCCTCCGGCAGCTTCGACAAGGCCGAGATTGCGCGCGGCACCAGCTATGAGGAGCCGCTCGCGATCGATGCCAAGCTGCGCCAGCATCTGCCGCTCGTCGCGAAGCGCCGCGCGGGGTGGTCGAAGCTGTTCGCCATCCTCACGCCGATCGGATTTGCCGCGGTGATCGCGGTGATGGTGCTGCCGAAGCTCGGCATCCGCGGCGGCTGGCCGGAGCTCAAGGGCGGCGACGCCGCAGCGCTCGTCGGCGGCATGGGCACCGCGCTGATGATCCTGGCGACGCTCGCCGCGGAGGGCGCGCGCAAGAGCCTCGACGTCTGCGCCGATCACATCACCGACGGCTTCGTCTTCGCCTTCAAGGCGATGGGCTCGGTGCTGCCGATCGCGGGCTTCTTCTTCATGGGCGCCGGCGGCGATCTGGCTTCGGGCATCCTCAACGTTCCGGCCGCGCAGGCGCCGCCGCTGCTGTTCGACCTGATCCAGACCGCGCAGGCCTACATTCCGCAAAATCACTACCTGGTCGCCTTCGGCGTCCTCATCGTTGGTATGATCACCGGCATCGATGGTTCCGGCTTTGCGGGCCTGCCGCTGACTGGTTCGCTGTCCGGCGCGCTCGGGCCCGCCGTAGGCCTCGACGTCACCACGCTCTGCGCCGTCGGACAGATGGGCGCGGTGTGGACCGGTGGCGGCACGCTGATCGCATGGTCCTCGCTGATCGCGGTCGCCGGCTTTGCGCGCGTACCGGTGCTCGAAGCGGTGCGCATGTTGTTGCTTCCGGTCCTGACGGGGCTCTTCGTGTCCACCATCTGTGCCGTTCTGTTCTGGAGCTGACCACAATGACAAAAACCATGACGTCGCTTGCCGAGGTACGGCGAGCGGAAGTCGAGCAATTCCGAAATTACATCGACGGCGAATGGACCGCCGGCGGCAGCGGCGAATGGCTCGATAATGTCAATCCGGCCGATACCGGCGATATCGTCGGCCGCTTTGCCGCCTCGACGGCGGAGGATGCGAAAGCCGCCGTCGATGCGGCCTCGCGCGCCTTTGCGGCCTGGCGCAAAACGCCGGTCTCGACCCGGGCGAAAATCATGAACCAGGCGGCAAGCTATCTCGAAAGCCACGCAGCCGCCTTCGCCGCCGAGATGACGCGGGAGATGGGCAAGCCGCTCACCCTTGCCAAGGACGAGATCCTGCGCTCGGCCCAGACGCTGCGCTTCTATGCCGTCGAGGGACAGTCCTTTACCGGCGAAGTCTTTCCGCAGGATGATGGAGGCCAGGTCGTCTATACCGAGCGGGAGCCGCTCGGTGTCGTATCCGTCATCACGCCGTGGAATTTTCCGGTATCGATCCCGGCGCGCAAGATTGCGCCTGCGCTGATTGCCGGCAACACGGTCGTGTTCAAGCCGTCTTCGGATGCGCCGCTCTCCGCTTTGCGGCTCACCGAGGCTTTCGTCGCCGCCGGGATCCCGAAGGGCGTGCTCAATTTCCTCAGCGGCCGCGCCGGCGATGTCGGGGCGGCGATCACCGTGCCGCCGGTGGTGCGGGCGATCTCGTTCACCGGCTCGACTGCGGCCGGCGAGCAGATCCACCGCTCGGTTGGTCTGACGACGCGCACGCAAATGGAGCTGGGCGGCAAGAATCCGCTGATCGTCATGGATGACGCCGATCTCGATGCCGCGGTCGATCTCACCATCAAGGGCGGCTTCTCGCTGACGGGCCAGGCCTGCACCGGGACCAGCCGCGTGCTGGTCATGCGCGAGGTCAGGACGGCGTTCACCGAAAAGCTGATCGCGCGGGTGAAGGCGCTCAAGATCGGCAGCGGCATGACCGCCGGAAACGATATCGGTCCGCTCGCGACCGCGCGCCAGCTGGAAACCGTGCTGCGCTATGTCGAGATCGGCAAGCGCGAGGCAAAGTGGCTTTGCGGCGGTGAGCGGCTGCGCGGCGGCGACCACGATCGGGGCTTCTATGTCTCGCCCGCGATCTTCACCGACGTGACGCAGGACATGCGGATCGCGCGCGAGGAGATCTTTGGACCGGTGATCGCGATCATCGAGGTCACGAACTATGAAGACGCCGTCGCCAAGGCCAACGACACCGAATACGGGCTGTCGGCCGCGATCGCGACGCATAATCCGAAATGGATGCATGCGTTTGCGCGCGACATCGAGGCCGGCACGGTCAAGATCAACCGCACCACGACGGGCAATTTGATCAACGCGCCGTTCGGCGGCCTGAAGCGCTCCAGCACCTCGACGTTCCGCGAGTCCGGCCGTGCCGGACTCGAATTTTACACCCAGATCAAGACGATCTATCGCGGTACCTAAGAGAAGAGAGCACATCATGCGGCAAATTCTAAGGCTCGAGCGCGATGAGGCGCAGCGGATGGCGGCGGCGGCGATCCGGAAGGCCGAGGAGATCAAGGTCTTCGAGACGGTCTGCATCGCCGATGACGGCGGCTATCCCATCGTGCTGGAGCGCATGGACCGTGCGCGCATTACCGGTCCACAGATCGCCTGGAACAAGGCATTCACCGCCGCCGGACACAAGCGCTCGACCCATCTGTTCAATCAGGCGCCGAATGGTCCGGCATTGCCCGGCAACGAGGCGTTCGGCATCCAGTTGAGCTTCGAGGGACGGTTCGCGGTGTTCGTCGGCGGCTTTCCGATCGTCGTCGATGGCGAAGTCGTCGGCGGCATCGGCCTCAGCGGCGGCAATGGCGAGCAGGACACCGCCTGCGGCCTGGCCGCGTTGCAGGCGTTGCAGGAGCGGCTCGGTGCGGGGCATCGGGTCCTGGTTCAGGCTGACATCAAGATGTAACGGACGGCGCGCCGGTTTGGGCGAGAAGCCAGCGATAGGCCAGTTTCGAATATGCCAAGCTACCGGTCGCGGTATGATGGGAGACCCAATATTGCGCTAGAGTACCGAAATCCCGTCCAGAACCAGTGAGGACCCATGGATTTCGAGTTTCGGTGCCAGACCTGCGACGAAATTCACAAGGGAATGCCAAGCTTCGGGGCTGTTGCTCCTCCGAGTTACTACGCGGTCCCGGAAGCGGAGCGCGCCTCGCGATGTGAGCTCGGTAGCGACCATTGCGCGATTGATTACGAGCTCTTTTTTGTGCGCGGCTGTCTGGAAATCCCGGTGCATGGCGCAGATGAACCGCTGGTCTGGGGCGTCTGGGTCTCGCTAAGCCAGCAGAATTTCAAAGCGTGGCTGATGGCCTACGAGGAGCAGCATCGTTCTCATGTGGGCCCGTTCTTCGGCTGGCTGAGCGCGTGGTTCAGGCCCTACCCGGAGGCCATGAATTTGAGGTCGCGGGTTCATCTTCGCGACAACGGAATTCGACCGCGGATCGAGCTTGAGCCTACAGATCATCCGCTGGCGCTTGAGCAGCACAATGGGATTTCGATCGATCGGCTCGCAGAAATCTACGCGATCATGATGCATGGTCCCGATCAATGAAGGCAGATGCGGAACGGTGATTCCATCATCAGTCTGGCGGAGGGCTGGACCTTACCGAGCACGAAAACGTTTTCGTGACGTCACTCCGGGGATGCCGCAAAGTGGCGCGCCACGGCCGATGAAGATGATGGGGTGGACGGCCCCTGCTCTCCGGCATCAAAGTGCCAAAACGTGGTCGTTGTGAACGCCACAACGAGAGGAGCCGTCCGCTATGCAAGTTACCACGATTGGTCTGGATATTGCGAAGCGAGTATTTCAGGTCCACGGCGTCGATTGCACCGGCGCGGTTGTCATTCGCAAGAAGCTGCGACGGTCGGAACT
>DATHMA010000163.1:0-11095 GCA_035487555.1 Bradyrhizobium sp.
TCGCCGTCCAGCGAGCCCTTGTTGAGCAGCATCTGGCAGAAGCGCGCATAATCCATGGTGGTCGAGACCAGCCCGCCGCCGCCGGATTCCATCGCGGGCTTCTCCAGCATGTTGAACAGCTTGACGTCCTCGCCGCTCCACGGATCGGTCGGGAAGGCTTCGGCGAGGCGGGTGGCGTTCTCCTCGCCGGTGAAGAAGGCGGTCTCGGCCATCTGCAGCGGCGCCAGGATGCGCTCGGTGAGGTAGGCGCCGAGCGTCTTGCCGCTGACGACCTCGATGATGCGACCGAGGATATCGGTGGAGCGGCTGTAGTTCCATTCGGCGCCGGGCTGGCAGACCAGGGGCAGCTCCGCGACCATCGCGGCGTGCTCGGCATTGGTGATCTTGCGGCTGCGCAGGCGCGATTCCCGGTAGAGCTGCTGCACCATGTCGTTGCCGGTGTGGTCATAAGTGATGCCGGAGGTATGGCGGAGCAGGTCCTGCACCGTCATCGGTCGCTGCACATCGACCAGCTCGAGCTTGCCGTGGTTCTCGATGCCGACTTTCTGCCTGGCGAATTCGGGGATGAATTTCGCGACCGGCTCGGCGAGCAGCAGCTGGCCGTCTTCGACCAGCATCATGATGCCGACCGAGACGATCGGCTTGGTCATCGAGAAGATGCGGAAGATGGTGTCGTGGGCCATTGGCCGACTGTCCGCCGGGCTCTGTCGGCCAATGGCGTCGAACCAGCCGATCTGGCCCTTGCGCGCGACCATCACGGTGGCGCCGGGCAGGGTTCCCTTGTCGACCTCGCGCTTGAACGCATCGGACAATTTTTGCAGCCGGGCAGAAGAAAGTCCGATGGATTCGGGCTTGGCCTGGGGCAGGGGCGGCGTTTGCGGGGCTGTGGCGGGTTTGGCGGCGGTCTGCGCGTTCATCAATCTCTCCCGAGGGCTCTTGTCGGCTTGGGTGAACTCTGGCGCAGAAGTTGCGGCTTGAACAGTTGTTTCCCGCAAACCTCCTCTGCCGTAAGCTGGCCAATGGGAGGGGTCGATGGATTTGCGGGGGTGCATGCTCCTTGCAATGCTCGCCGCGTCGCAGCTTGCGACGCCATCGGCCGGCTTTGCCGCCTGTCCAGAACGTCCAGCATGCCACGGCTGCGGCTGCAAAGGTGGTCCCGGATATCGTGCGCCCGACGGACATTGTGTCGGTTTCCGGGAGCTCGACAAGATTTGTGGAAATCCGCCGACCCGTTGTGTGTTCGAAAACGCGCCGGGCACAGGTGCAAACCGGGAATGTGCGCTTGCACCGCGGCACAAGCCGGACGTCGAGGACGGCAAATAAGGTCACAATCGGCGACGTTTGTTCGAACCTATGGGGTCGCTTCGCCCTTGCAAATGGGGCATGGCCTATGCTTGAAACGGCGCGGATCGACGGCACTGCTTCGGTCCCACAGGAGTGTAGCTCAATTGGTAGAGCACCGGTCTCCAAAACCGGGGGTCGCAGGTTCGAGCCCTGCCACTCCTGCCAGCCGAGCCCTTACGAGCTAAGCCGTTGTTTTCCCGTCCCCTCCGACCTTGACCTTTCGGCGTTCCGGCAGTACATAGCCGCCACCTGCAGCCGGCCCGTCAGCAACGGATATCCGGCGCGGCGTTTGAAATCCCCGAACAATCGAGCCCGGTTTCCGGCTCATCCCTGGAGAACGAGGGTTGGGCTGACGGTCGCTGTTCGGGTTCCCCTTAAATCAGTAATTCGTCTGGCGACGGACTTTGGATCCCAAACGATGGCTTTCAGCCCGTTCAAATTCTTGCAGGAAGTGCGCTCGGAGACCGCCAAGGTCACCTGGCCGACCCGTCGTGAGACCACGATCACCACCATCATGGTGTTCGTGATGGTGGCGTTGGCGTCAGTCTTCTTTTTCGCCGCGGATCAGATCATCCGCTACCTGGTTACACTGCTATTGGGCATTCACTGATGGCGACCGCCGCAACAGAGCTCATGGACAAGCGCTGGTACATCGTCCACGCTTATTCGAACTTCGAGAAGAAGGTCGCGGAATCGATCCGCGAGCAGGCCAAGCAGCGCGGGCTTGAAGAGCTGTTCGAGCAGGTGCTGGTGCCGACCGAGAAGGTCACGGAAGTGCGCCGCGGCCGCAAGATCGACGCTGAGCGCAAGTTCTTCCCCGGCTATGTGCTGGTGAAGATGAAGCTGACCGACGAGGCGTTTCATCTGATCAAGAACACGCCGAAGGTGACCGGCTTCCTCGGCGCGGAAAACAAGCCGATGCCGATTTCGGAGTCGGAAGCCATGCGCATCCTGCACCAGGTGCAGGAAGGCGTGGAACGGCCGAAGGCGTCGGTGTCGTTCGAGATCGGCGAGAACGTGCGCGTGGCCGATGGCCCGTTCGCCTCGTTCTCGGGTGTGGTCGAGGAAATCGACGAGGCGCGTTCGCGCGTGAAGGTCGCGGTGTCGATCTTCGGCCGCGCCACGCCGGTCGAACTGGAATTCGGTCAGGTCGAGAAGGTCTGACCGGGTTACGCGGAGCCTGGCTTCGCGTACTATAGAGAGGCCGTGGGAGGTGAGGGCGGTTGCCAGCCGTCCGATCCGAACCACGAACCTGAAACCGCCGGCTGACGAGGCCGGCACAACAGGAGTGATAAATGGCAAAGAAAGTGACCGGATACCTGAAGCTTCAGGTCCCGGCCGGTGCGGCGAATCCGTCGCCACCGATCGGTCCCGCGCTTGGTCAGCGCGGTCTCAACATCATGGAGTTCTGCAAGGCGTTCAACGCCCAGACCCAGAAGGAAGAGAAGAATACCCCGATCCCCGTGGTCATCACCATCTATGCGGACCGTTCCTTCACCTTCGAGATGAAGACGCCGCCGATGTCCTTTTTCTTGAAGCAGGCCGCCAAGATCCAATCCGGCTCGAAAGCGCCGGGCCGTGACAAGGCCGGCAAGGTGACACGCGCGCAGGTGCGCGAGATCGCCGAGAAGAAGATGAAGGATCTCAATTGCGACACCATCGAATCGGCCATGAAGATGGTCGAGGGCTCTGCCCGTTCGATGGGTCTGGAAGTTGCGGGGTAACGGGCCATGTCAATCGGAAAGCGTTTGAAGAAGGCCCGCGAGGGCGTTGACCGCGAGAAGCTCTATCCGCTCGATGAGGCCATCAAGATGGTCAAGGAGCGCGCCAAGTCGAAGTTCGACGAGACGATCGAGATCGCGATCAATCTCGGCGTCGATCCCCGTCATGCCGACCAGATGGTCCGCGGCGTGGTCAACCTGCCGAACGGCACCGGCCGCACCTTGCGCGTCGGCGTGTTCGCGCGCGGCGCCAAGGCCGATGAGGCGAGAGCCGCTGGCGCCGACGTTGTCGGTGCTGAGGACCTGGTCGAGAAGGTGCAGGGCGGCACGATCGATTTCGACCGCTGTATCGCCACTCCCGACATGATGCCGCTGGTCGGCCGTCTCGGTAAGGTGCTCGGTCCGCGCGGCATGATGCCGAACCCGAAGATCGGCACCGTGACCATGGACGTCACGGGCGCGGTGAAGGGCGCCAAGGGCGGCTCGGTCGAGTTCCGCGTCGAGAAGGCCGGCATCGTGCAGGCCGGCGTCGGCAAGGCCTCGTTCTCCGAGGACAAGCTCGTCGCCAACGTCAAGGCGCTGGCGGATGCGGTCTCCAAGGCCAAGCCCGCGGGCGCCAAGGGCACCTACATCCAGCGCGTCGCGGTCTCCTCCACGATGGGACCGGGCGTGAAGGTCGAGCCGGGCACGCTGCTCAACTAAGGGCTCGCGCCAAGGCAAGTGATATGAGAAGGGCGGAACTGGGCAACCACTTCCGCCCTTTGCTTTTGAATTGAGAGATGGCGGCGATGCCCGAAAAAGTCATACCTGAAAAAGTCTTGGTCTTTTCGCGCTTTCCCAAAACGCTGATGCAGCGCATCGGGGAAAAATTCGAGCTCCTCGATGCTGGCGGCAAGCCGCCGAGCGAGATGTTTGCGGCCGACCAGCTTGCCGACATTCGCGCCATGATCACCGCCGGCGGCACGCCGCTGCCGGGCCGGATGATGGACATGATGCCGAACCTGAAAGCAATCGTCTGCTACGGCACCGGCTATGACGGCGTCGACCTGAAGGCTGCGGCCGAGCGCAAGATCACGGTCGGCCACAGCCCCGGCGCGAATGCGGCCTCCGTTGCCGATATCGCGGTGACGCTGATGCTTTCCGTGACGCGGCGCATCCTGGTCCTCGACAGTTACGTGCGCAGCGGCGATTGGGCCGCGGCAAAGCCGTCGCCGATGATGCGCCCGCAGGCGGGGATGCCGGCGCGACGGGTCGGCGTCTACGGCATGGGCGAGATCGGGCGGAAGATCGCGGCGCGTTGCGCCGCGTTCGAGTCCGAGGTCGGCTATTTCAGCCGCAGCCGCCGCGACGTGCCGTATCACTATTTCCGCTCGCTCGAGGCGCTCGCCGACTGGTGCAGCATCCTGATGATCGCGGTGCGCGCGGGCGATGACACCCATCACGTCGTCAATGCCGACATCCTCAAGCGCCTTGGGGAGGACGGCTACGTTGTGAATATCGCCCGCGGCTCCGTGATCGATCAGGCAGCACTCATCCAGGCGCTGACCGACAAGACCATCGCGGGCGCCGGCCTCGACGTCTACGCCAAGGAGCCGCATGCGCCCGATGCGCTGACCGCGCTGCCGAATGTCGTGCTGACGCCGCATACCGGTGGCCACACGCTGGAATCGCACCGGAATATGCAGGACTGCGTGCTGGCCAACCTGACCGCCTTTTTCGAAGGAAAGCCGCTCGCTTATCCCGTCAATTGACGGCATTCCCTGACATGGCGCCGGGCGCATGGCGCAGCTTGTCGGGATTGCGCACCAGATAGATCGCGGCGATCTTCTCGCCGTCGATCGCCATGCTCAGCGTGTGGTCGATTTCGCCATCCATATAAAGCAGCGCGCCGGCGCGGCCGTTGATCAGGACAGGAACGACGCGGATGTCGTGGCCGGCATTCTTGCCGGTAATGCCGATGATGAAGCGAATGATCTTTTCGGCGCCCTTGATCGGGTTCAGCGCCGCGGATTTGCGGCCGCCGCCATCGGTGATGGCGATGGCGTCCTCGCGCAGCAGGCCGGCGAGCGCCGCGATGTCGCCGGTCGCCGCCGCTTTGCAGAACGCGGCAAGCAGCCTTGCGTGATTTTCGGGGGCCGCGGCGGGCGCCGGGCGTTCATCGCGCACGGCGCGCCGGGCTCGCGCGGCGAGTTGCCGGCAGGCGGCCTCGGAGCGATCGACCATTTGTGCGACTTCCGAAAACGGCCGGTCGAACACGTCATGGAGAAGGAAGGCGGCGCGCTCGAGCGGCGAGAGCCGCTCCAACGCCAGCATCAACGCAAAGGACAGATCGTCCGCGAGCTCGGTTGCAGCCTCCGCCGACAGGCCATCGGCATCGAACAGCGGCTCCGGCAGCCACGGGCCGACATAGAGCTCGCGCTGCGTCTTCGCGCTCTTCAGTCGGTCGAGGCAAAGCCGCGTCACGACCGTGACCAGGAACGCTTCCGTGTTGTGGACATCCTCTGCGCCCGCAAAGCGCAAATAGGCATCCTGGACGACGTCTTCCGCATCGCTGCGGCTGCCGAGCATACGATAGGCAAGGCCGGTCAGCCGCTTGCGATAAGGCGCGAGGGGGTCGGCGTCAGGCGGCTTGTTTGACGACATCGACCTGGTGGCCGGCCACGGTCACGCGGCGGCATTCCCTAGCATATCCAAGTGCCAGTTTGAGCATCGGGAACAGACGTCCCATCTGCAGCGCCATGGTCAAGTCGATCACGCCCTTGTCGCCCCAACGGGCGCGAACGGCGTCGCGACAGGTTTCGTCCTCCATCGAGCGATGCACCACGGCGTCCGCAAACCGGTAGCCGAGCAGGACCTCCGGGGTCATTGCCCTGATGTCACGACGAAGCACGGCCTCGATCTGGTCCTTCGCCATGCCGGCTTCCAGCGCCATGTCGACACATAATTGGGTGCACGGTCCGCAATCCTCGGCCAGCGCACCCGTGACCTTCGCGGCAAAGCTCGCTTCCACGGGAACCACTTCGCGATGCGCGGACGCTTTCATCAGGGGCGCCAATTTGAAGAAGGCACTCGGCGATTCCTTGAGCACCATTTCCGTATAGCTCGTGTCATAGCCGTAACGCTTGCTGAAAGCATACAGCATGCGGCGCGCGATGAATTTACGCATGTCATTCTCCCGATCGTTCTCTTGGGTTTGGAAAGGCGCAGTAGAGGGCCAGCGCCGCCGGCAGGATGACGGCCGCAAGATTGGCCGTTGCGTGGTGGTCATGCCCTGACGCGATCATGACGAGATGAATCACCGCGTGAGCGACCAGAAAGCCGGCGCCGGCAACGGCCGCCGGCCACAATGCCGGCCGCCAGGCGCGAGCCGCCAGCGCCAGGCCCGCCACGAGAAAGGCCACGCCCACGTCCTGGACAAAATGCAGGTTGAAGGGCCCGGTGTCGGGGACGCCGGGAACGCTGTTCCACCAGGTTGAGCTCGCAAACAGCATGACGACCCCGTTGGCGATGTTGAAAACCGCCAGAATTGCTGCGATCCATCGTTGCATGGTCACCTCCTGCGCTTCAGACGAGCGAGGCGGGTCCGGCGTGACAGGGGAACCCAAGATTTTTGGCCGGCCGTCAGGCCGGGAACTGGTCTGAATTTTGCTCTTGGCAAGACAGGAGAGAGCGGCTAAATAGCCCCTCCCGGACGTGCTGGCACTTGCTGGCGTGTCCGTGCTCGCATTCCAAAAGCCTGACGCGATAGGAGATTATTCCTTACTTCGAGATATCCGCAAGGATCGCTCGAAAGGAAGGAAAGCACTCATCGCTTTTGGGCCGGGGATACGGGCAGGGGTCTTCCGGCTCGCCGGAATACCTCGATCCTGTCCGAGACTGCAGGCGCTCTGCGAGGAAACCTAGTTTCCTCAACGGCTTAATCGTATGGCCTGCATAGACGGGTGAAGACCGGATCTAGCTTTCCGCACGCTTCCAAGGCGGCGGAAGACTTGTTTGGTTCGAACCTCGACACCCCGCGGGCTCCGAGAAGGGCAGGCGGGAGGGCAGGCTTCCTAAATTGTCGTCTTGCCCGGCGTGTCCTTGAGGATGTTAGTCCAGAAGGTCAGGTTTTGGGCGGGACGATGGGTGCAACCCGGCGGTCCCGCTTTAGGCGTCGACCGCCAACCGGAAAGAGCTTGCTGTGGAACGAGCGGCAAAAAAAGAGGCGGTCGAAGAATTGCACGAGGTCTTCAAGACCACGAGCGTCGCGATCGTTGCTCAATATTCCGGCCTCACCGTGGCCCAGATGCAGAAGCTGCGCATGCAGATGAAGCAGGCGGGCGCCTCGGTGAAGGTCTCGAAGAACCGTCTCGCCAAAATTGCTCTTGAAGGCACTGACGTCGTTGCCATCGGCCCCATGCTGAAGGGGCCGACCGTGATCGCTACTTCGAACGATCCGGTGGCGGCGCCAAAGGTTGCCATCGAATTCGCCAAGACGAACGAACGGTTCGTCATCGTCGGCGGCTCGATGGGTAAGACCGTCCTGAATGTCGACAGCGTCAAGGCGCTTGCCTCGCTGCCGTCCCTCGACGAACTGCGCAGCAAGATCGTTGGCCTCATCGTGGCGCCGGCGACCAAGCTTGCTCAGCTCGCGAACGCGCCCGCAGCCAAGCTCGCGCGCGTCATTCAGGCTCATGCCTCAAAGGGCGAAGCGGCCTGACGCCCTTCGCAAAACTCAAACCCTGGTTCGAACCAAACACGTTAAGGAAACTGATCAATGGCTGACTTGCAGAAAATCGTCGACGACCTCTCGAGCCTCACAGTGCTCGAAGCGGCCGAACTCGCAAAGCTCCTGGAAGAGAAGTGGGGCGTCTCCGCCGCCGCTGCGGTTGCAGTGGCTGGCCCCGCGGGCGGCGGCGCGGCCGCGGCTCCGGTGGAAGAGAAGACCGAGTTCACGGTCGTGCTGGCTGCTGCCGGCGACAAGAAGATCGAGGTCATCAAGGAAGTCCGCGCCATCACCGGTCTTGGCCTAAAGGAAGCCAAGGACCTCGTCGAAGGCGCTCCGAAGAACGTCAAGGAAGGCGTGAACAAGGACGAAGCCGACAAGCTCAAGGCCCAGCTCGAAAAGGCTGGCGCGAAGGTCGAGCTCAAGTAACCGCGGGGTTACTGCAGCGAGATCCCGGGCGAGCGATAGCGAGACCCGGGATCCCGGCGGCAAGACACGCAGCAGGCCGGCCATTTGGGTGAAGACGCGCTTCGCGCTTTTGCCGGCCTTCTGCAACCGATCTGTAAAGGGGCTTGCAAAAGGAGTGCCCCGGCGCAGGTCGAACACGAAAATTTGTGGGGATTCTAGGACTTGACCCTCGAATCTCCACGTTTGTTACCCCATATCGGGGCGGCAGCACGAAAACACGGCTTGGCGAGGGGACGGCGGCGTAACCTCCTTAAGTCGTTGGGAGAATAAGCTATTTCGGGCTTTTGCAGTCCGCAATGAGATCGATCTGACGGGCGGGTGCGTCAAGCGCCACGCGCGTCGTTTTGCGTTCTGAAGGTCTGAAGAACAAATTCAGGACTTGGGTTGCCTGAAATTGTCCTTCCGGCCCGAAAACCGAAGAAAAATTCAAACCCGGGGAGCGGCCGCAAACCGCGCTTTGGAAGGTTCGTCCCAAAAGGGGCGACGATAACGAGAGGCCACGATGGCGCAGCAGACATTCACCGGTCGCAAACGCGTTCGCAAATTCTTCGGACACATCAAGGAAGTCGCGGAAATGCCGAACCTCATTGAGGTTCAGAAGGCGTCCTACGACCAGTTCCTGATGGTGCAGGAGCCGCAGGGCGGCCGCCTCGATGAGGGCCTCCAGGCGGTGTTCCGCTCGGTGTTCCCGATCTCCGATTTCTCCGGCACCTCGATGCTGGAATTCGTCCGCTACGAATTCGAGCCGCCGAAATATGACGTCGACGAGTGCCGCCAGCGCGGCATGACCTTCGCTGCGCCGTTGAAGGTGACGCTGCGCCTCATCGTGTTCGATATCGATGAAGAAACCGGCGCCAAGTCTGTCAAGGACATCAAGGAGCAGGACGTGTACATGGGCGACATCCCGCTCATGACCATGAACGGCACCTTCGTCGTCAACGGCACCGAGCGCGTCATCGTCTCGCAGATGCACCGTTCGCCCGGCGTGTTCTTCGATCACGACAAGGGCAAGACCCACTCGTCGGGCAAGCTGCTGTTTGCCGCGCGCGTCATTCCCTATCGCGGTTCCTGGCTCGACATCGAGTTCGATGCCAAGGACATCGTGTTCGCGCGCATCGACCGCCGCCGCAAGATTCCCGTGACCTCGCTGATGTTCGCGCTGGGTCTCGACGGCGAGCAGATCCTGTCGACCTTCTACAAGAAGATCATCTACAAGCGCGGCAAGGAAGGCTGGCGCGTGCCGTTCGACGCCAGCCGTTTCCGCGGCTATTCGACCGTCAACGACCTGATCGATGCCGACACCGGCAAGGTCGTGCTCGAGGCCGGCAAGAAGCTGACCGTGCGCAGCGCGCGTCAGATGCAGGAGAAGGGGCTGAAGGCCCTGCGCATGTCGGATGAAGAGTTGGTCGGCAACTATGTCGCCGAGGATCTCGTCAATCCGAAGACCGGTGAAATCTACGCCGAAGCCGGCGAGGAGATCACCGAGAAGCTGCTGAAGGTGCTGAACGAGCAGGGCTACAAGGACCTGCCGCTGCTCGACATCGACCACGTCAATATCGGCGGCTACATCCGCAACACGCTGCATGCCGACAAGAACATGACGCGTGAGGACGCGCTGTTCGACATCTACCGCGTGATGCGCCCGGGCGAGCCGCCGACGCTCGACTCGGCACAGGCCATGTTCCAGTCGCTGTTCTTCGATAGCGAGCGCTATGACCTCTCCGCGGTCGGTCGCGTCAAGATGAACATGCGCCTCGAACTCGACGCGCCCGATACCCACCGCACGCTGCGCAAGGAAGACATCCTCGCCGTCATCAAGACGCTGGTGGACCTGCGCGACGGCAAGGGCGAGATCGACGACATCGACCATCTCGGCAACCGCCGCGTTCGCTCGGTCGGCGAGCTCATGGAGAACCAGTACCGCATCGGCCTGCTCCGCATGGAGCGCGCGATCAAGGAGCGCATGTCGAGTGTCGATATCGACACCGTGATGCCGCAGGACCTGATCAACGCCAAGCCGGCGGCTGCCGCGGTGCGCGAGTTCTTCGGTTCCTCGCAGCTCTCGCAGTTCATGGACCAGACCAACCCGCTGTCGGAGATCACCCACAAGCGGCGCCTGTCGGCGCTTGGACCGGGTGGTCTGACCCGCGAGCGCGCCGGCTTCGAGGTGCGCGACGTGCATCCGACGCATTACGGCCGCATCTGCCCGATCGAGACGCCGGAAGGTCCGAACATCGGCCTGATCAACTCGCTCGCCACCTTCGCGCGCGTGAACAAATACGGCTTCGTCGAAACGCCGTACCGGAAGATCAAGGACGGCCGCGTCACCGACGAGGTGGTCTATCTCTCGGCGATGGAAGAGGGCCGCTATCGCGTGGCGCAGGCCAACGTGCCGCTCGATAATCGTGGCCGTTTCACGGAAGACTTCGTGGTCTGCCGTCACGCCGGCGAAGTGCTGCCGGTGACGCCGGACAAGGTCGACTATATGGACGTGTCGCCGAAGCAGCTCGTTTCGGTCGCCGCGGCCTTGATCCCGTTCCTCGAGAACGACGACGCCAACCGCGCGCTGATGGGCTCGAACATGCAGCGCCAGGCGGTGCCGCTGGTTCGCGCCGAGGCGCCGTTCGTCGGCACCGGCATGGAAGGCGTGGTCGCCCGTGACTCGGGGGCCGCGATCGCGGCCCGCCGTTCCGGCGTGATCGACCAGATCGACGCCACCCGCGTCGTCATCCGCGCCACCGAGGATCTCGATCCGACCAAGTCGGGCGTCGATATCTACCGGCTGATGAAGTACCAGCGCTCCAACCAGTCGACCTGCATCAACCAGCGTCCGCTGGTGAAGGTCGGCGACATCGTC